>CAZNRZ010000152.1:0-4619 GCA_964575535.1 uncultured Lysobacter sp.
ATGGAGGCGGACGTGCTGGCGCAGCTGTTCACTCCGTTCTTCACGACCCGCCCCGGCGGCACCGGGCTGGGCATGCTTTCCTGCCGGCGCATCGTCGAATCGCTTGGCGGACGCCTGGAGGTCGACAGTCGCCCGGGCGAGGGCACGGTCATGCGCATGTCGCTGGTGCGCGCACCCGTGATCGGAGAGGGCGACCTCGCGGTGGCGGCACCGCGCTGAGTCGCGTGCGACGACTCGATGCCACGCGCACGCCCCGGCGCGGCATCGCCCCACGGCCGACATGTCATTCAATCCGCAGCCGCCACGCGGCCGCAGTCGCGATCGATGACGACGTCGCGACGCGTCAGCCGCAGCGCAGGTGCGTGATGACGTTCTTCTCGTCGACGTTGATGTTCAGCCGGCCCTCGAGATATTCCATCGTCACCATCTGACCCGGCTTGAGCACGCGCGCGATGCGGGCGCCGGCCAGCTGGCGCGCGCGCTCCACGTTCGCCGGCGTCGCGACCTCGCCCACCAGCGACTGCGCGGGCTCGTGATTGCAGCTGGCCTGCGGCGGCGGTTGCGGGTCGGACATGGGCGGTGCGGCCGTGGTGGTGCAGGCGGACAGGACGGTGCTCAGGGCGAGGGCGGACAGTAGCGCGCGCGTCATCGGGAGGCCTCGTGGCTGGGGCCTGCGACTGTAGGGGCCGCGCGTCCGCGGCGCGTCAACGCCTCAGCCGCAGGCGGCGCGCGCGACCAGGCCGTGATCGTCGAGGAACAGGTTGAGCCGGTCGAGCTCTTCCACCTGCGGCTCGTCCTCGCCCGGCATCAGCAGACGCACCGTCTGGCTGCCGCTGTCCTCGCGCGCGCGTTCGACCACTTCGGCGCTCGCCGCGCGGCCGATCCATTCGTCCGCGCCGTGGGGCTGGCAGACCGGCGCGCGAGCGCTGGCGCCCGCCGGCGGCATCACGCTGCAGGCGGCGACGGAGGCGAGGAGTACGACGACGGGCACCATGAGACGGGTCCAGTCGCCTTCGCGTGCGGTTCCATGGACGGGCATCGGAGCCTTCCCGGAGTCGGGGGAGGCTTCAGCGTCGATTGCGCCTCGTGTGCGCCGCGTCAAGGGCGTTCAGCCGGTTCATCGCAGAGGCGCAGCAGCAGCCGCGCGAGCGTGGCCACGTCCTGGCGGTTGTGCTCGGCGACGCGGCGCAGGTTGGTCGACGCGCCGCCGCGCAGGTACGAAAGCCAGGCCGCGGGCGCCTGCGAACCCGGCAGGTCGTCCTCGCGCAGGATGCGCAGCGCCTCGCGCTCGATCGTCGCCAGGCGGCAGTTCTCCCAGCGCCCGCGCCAGCGTCGTCGCGAGGGATGCAGCAGGTCGAGATGGTCGAGCCCGTGCAATGCATCGGGCAGGCGCGCGAGGCGGTAGCGCGTGCGCAGCAGCGGCGCGTCGTAGCTGCGGCCGTTGTAGCTGGCGAGCACGGTGGAGGGCGCCAGCCACGCCGCGAACTCGCGCAGCATCGCGCGCTCGGCCGCCATGTTCGCGATGAGCAGCTGGCGGATGCGCAGCGCGCCGTCGCACCAGTCGGCCGCGCCGATCATGAAGGCGCGGGTGCCGGTGCCGCCGGCGAGGCCGGTGGTTTCGGTGTCGAAGAACAGCAGGTCCGTCGCGTCGACATGGCCGTCGCGGCGCGCGAAGGCCAGCGGCAGCGGCGCGGGCGGTGGCGCGTCGGCGACGCGCGACTCGATCAGCCACAGGCCGTCGTCGATCTCGGTGCCGGGCAGCCTGCGATCGGACGGACGCGCACGCGGGCGTGGCGTGGAACTGCGATCGCGCAGCCCGAGCAGGCGGCGCAGCGAGTCGGTGGGCGTGCCGGGCGACGGCGGTGCTGCAGGGGTCGGCGATGGCCGCGGCGATGCAGTCACCTCGATCGCGGCATCCGGACCCTGCTGTCCATCGACCGGAGGCGCCGTGTCCCGGGGTAGCTGCGCTGCGGGCGGCGTCGGCGACGCGACTCCGGTGAGCGCGCGCAGCGTCGAGGGCTGACCCGACGCCGCGGACACCGGTGCATCGGTCGCGCCGGCCTGTCGCTTGAGCGCACGCAGGCGGTCGAGGGTCAGCGTCATGCGGTATGCATCCGATGTGCGACGCGACGGCCCGCACCGCCGTAGCCCGGGCAAGGCCACAGGCCGCACCCGGGGCCGACGCGTGGTGCTGCGTCGAGCGCGGTCGAAATGCTCCCGGGTGCGTAGCGCTTACCCGGGCTACCGGGACGCCCGCAATCGGCGTATCTCATGCGTCCCGCTCCAGCGCACGCGCATCCGCATCGACGGCGATCGCCTCCGATGGCGCCGCCAGCAGCGAAAGCACGCGCCGCGCGAGCGACTTCGGCGAGGTCGCGCCTTCGCGCTCCTCGTCCACCGCGAGCACCGGCCCGACGCAGGCCGGGCAGCCACAGCGGCAGTCGCAGCGCTCCACCAGTTCCATCGCGCGCTGCACCAGCTCGTGCTGCCGCGTCCACAGCGGCTCGCTCAGGCCCACGCCGCCGGGGAAGTTGTCGTAGAGGTAGATCGTCGGCACGAACTGCTGCAGCTCGAACGGCGCGAGCTCCTGTCCCTCACCGCCGCGCACCTGGCCGCGCCCGTTGGCATCCGAGGTGGCGAACCACGCGCCGTCGCCGTTGCCGATCGCCTTCTGCAGGTCGCGCGCATCCGCCATCACCGCGAGCGTGGCGACGACGTGCAATGCATAACCGGCGCCGAGGAAGCCGTCGAGCGCATCCTGCCGCGACGCGAACCACGCCAGCAGCTGCGGCTGCGGGATCTGCCACCACGCGGCGGTGGTGTGCAGTTCCTGGTCGGGCAGGTTCACCGGCCCGTAGCCGATGTTCTCGTGCGTGTAGTAGCGGATCTTCTTGTAGCCGGCGACGCGCCGCACCACGTGCACCTCGCCATGGTGGGCGCTGCCGTCGCCCGCGCATCCGCGGTCGAACTCCGCGAGCACCTTGAGCTTCGTGTAGTCGATGGAGTCTGTGTAGTAGTCGACGAAGGTGCGCGTCACGTAGGCCTTGCGGCCTTCCCAGTCGAGGCGTTCGACCTGGTAGGGGCTGCTCTGCACCATGTGGATCGCGCCCTCGTACAGCGTGAGCGCGGCGGCGGAGTAGTCGACCTCGGCAATGATCTGCTGGCGCCCGTCGGTGCGGTCGACGACGACGAAGTTGCCGTCGGCGACGCTGCGCAGGCTCACCGCATTGGCCGGATAGCTGTCGGCGATCCATTCCCAGCGATCGCCCTCGCGATGCACCACCTCGCTCTCGGCGAGCGCTTCCAGGTACAGCTCCGGTTCGATCGGGCCAAAGCGCTCGTCGGCCACGAACGGCAGCTCGAAGGCCGCGCAACGGATGTGGTCGAACAGGATCAGCGGCTGGTCCGGCGCGATGCGCGCGTGCTCGGGCGTGGCGTCGATGAAGAATTCGGGATGGCGCACGACGTACTGGTCGAGCGGCTGGGAGTTCGCGACCAGCACGCCGAGGCTCGGCTGCTGCCGGCGCCCCGCACGGCCGAAGCGCTGCCACGTGCCCGCCACGGAGCCGGGATAACCATTGAGCACGACGACATCCAGCGCGCCGATGTCGACGCCGAGCTCGAGCGCGGAGGTGCTGACGATGCCGTCGATGTTCCCCGCGCGCATCGAGCGTTCCACCTCGCGGCGCTCGGTCGGAAGATAGCCGCCGCGATAGGCGCGGATGCGCGGGGCCTTTCGCGGATCGTGGTCGAACACGTCCTTGAGGTATTTCGTCAGCACCTCGACCATCAACCGCGTCTGCGCGAATACGAGTGTCTTCAGCCCCGCCTTGATCGCGAGGCGCGCGATGCGGTTGCTCTGCGAGCGCGCGCTGGCGCGCAGGCCGAGGTCCGGATTGATGACCGGCGGGTTCCACAGCAGCACGTGCTTGTCGCCGGTGGGCGCGCCGGATTCGGTGATCGCGGTGACGCCGTGCTCGACCAGCGCTTCCGCATGCTGCTGCGGATTGCCGATCGTCGCGCTGCACAGGATGAACTGCGGGTTCGAGCCGTAGAACGCGCAGATGCGCTTGAGCCGGCGCAGCACGTTGGTGACGTGCGAACCGAACACGCCGCGATAGGTATGCACCTCGTCGATCACCACGTACTGCAGGTTCTCGAAGAACTGCGCCCACTTGGTGTGATGCGGGAGGATGCCCTGGTGGAGCATGTCGGGATTGCTGACCACGATGTCGCCGTGCAGGCGGATCGCCTGGCGCGCATCGCCGGGCGTGTCGCCGTCGAAGGTGAAGGCCTTGAGGCCGAGCTCGCCGGCGCGCGAAAGCTCCAGCAGCTCGGCCACCTGGTCCTGCGCCAGCGCCTTGGTCGGGAACAGGTAGAGCGCCTTGGCGCCGCGCTCCATGGCGGCGGTGACCACGGGCAGCGTGTAGCAGAGCGACTTGCCCGAGGCGGTCGGCGTCACCACGACCACGTGTTCGCCGCGGCGCGTCGCAGCCCAGGCCTGTGCCTGGTGCGCGTACAGGCGCTCGATGCCGCGTCCGCGCAGCGCGGAGGCCAGCGCCGGCGGCAGGTCCGCCGGCAGCTCGGCGTAGGCGCCCTCGCGGCCGGGAATCGTGAAG
>CAZNRZ010000153.1:0-4593 GCA_964575535.1 uncultured Lysobacter sp.
TGGTCGGTGTGCTCGGGCAGTTCGCCGCGCAGGCGCAGGTAGCGCAGCACGACCTCGATGGTGGTGTCGGCGCGCACCGTCACCACGTCGGGGTTCATCAGGCGGCCGGCGGTGTCCTCGGGATAGGACAGCACCTGCTCCAGGCGCTCGCGGTTCTCGCGGTCCATCGACAGCAGCACCTGGTCGATGACGGCGTCGGGCAGGTCTTCGACGAGGTCGGCGAGGTCGTCGATGTCGAGGTCCTCGACGGCCGCGACGATCTCGTCCGGATCCATCTCGGCGAGCAGGCTCTCGCGCACCTCGTCGCCGACATGCACCAGCACCTCGCCGTCGTCCTCGGGATCGACCAGGCCCCAGACCACCGCGCGCTTGGCGGGCGGCAGCGATTCGAGCAGGTTGCCGATCTCGGCGGGCGAGAGCGTGTTGACGAGCCGGCGTACGGGGCCGAGGCGGCCGCTGTCGAGCGCGTCGGACAGCAGGCGCAGCTGGCGCGCGGTCTTGTCGTGGCGGACGGATTCGGCCATGCGCGCATTCCGGCGTGGGCGGACCGCGGTCCGCATGGATGGATCGCATCCGCCGGCTCATGCGCCGCGAAACACGACCGTCGTCAGAGGTTCATGCGCGCATTATCGCGGGGCGGGATGACGGGCCACAAGCCGCAGAAAACGTTTGAGCGCCGGAGGGCGCTGAGGAACGCGGATCGGGCCATCGCGGGCCGCTCGCGTCATCCGATGGCGGCCGGGCGTCCGGTGCCGGATCGCTGCGCTCCAGAGCATCTAGATCGTTGATCCGCGGCTGAATCCGTGGCTCACCCGCAGGCCGTCGCCAGCCACGTCTCCAGCGATTTGCGATCGCGTGCGCGCAGCAGCGCCGGGGCCTTCGCCTGCAACGCGGCGAGTTCGCAGCCGCGGATGCGGCGGCGCACTTCGAGCATGGTGCCCGGGTGCAGGCTGAAGTCGGTCACGCCGAGTGCGAGCAGGAGCGGCGCGTAGTCCGGCGCGCCGGCCATCTCGCCACAGACCGACACGGGGCAGCCGGCGCGACGCGCGACGCGTACCACGTCGCGCAGCACGCGGATCACCGCCGGGTGCAGCGGCGTGTAGAGGCGGCCGAGGCCTTCGTGGTTGCGGTCGGTGGCCAGCAGGTACTGCACGAGGTCGTTGGTGCCGAGCGCGATGAAGTCGACGTCGCGCACGAAGGCGGGCAGGCCGAGCGCCGCCGCGGGCACCTCGATCATCACGCCGACGGGCACGTCGTCGGCGATCTCGTGGCCCTCCGCCCTCAGCGCCCTGGAGATGCGCAGGATCTCGGCGCGCACCTGCAGGATCTCCTCGCGGCAGGTCACCATCGGCACCAGCAGGCGGACGCGCCCGTAGGCCGAGGCCCGCAGCAGGGCGCGCAGCTGCGTTTCGAACAGCGCGCGGCGCGCCAGCGACAGGCGCACGCCGCGCAGCCCGAGCGCGGGATTGGGCTCGTCGCGCAGCGCCAGCCCGGTGCGATCCATCTTGTCGGCGCCGACGTCGAGCGTGCGGATGGTGACCGGGCGGTCGTTCATGCCCATCACCACGTCGCGGTAGGCGCGGAACTGTTCGTCCTCGTCGGGCAGCGCGTTGCGCTGGAGGAAGAGGAATTCGGTGCGGTACAGACCGATGCCGGCCGCGCCGAGCGCATAGGCCTCGGCCACGTCCTCGCGCGATTCGGCGTTGGCGAACAGCCGCACGTCCACGCCGTCGCGCGTGCGCGTGGGTTCGCGACGCAGGCGCGCGAGCTCGCGGCGCTCGCGGGCGTGCTCGCGCTGGCGCGCGCGGTGCTCCCGCAGGTCGTCCGCGCGTGGCTCCACGACGATGCGCCCACTGGAGCCGTCGACGATCAGCGCATCGCCGTCGTTGATGCATTCCAGTGCGTCAGGCGCATCCACCACCAGCGGCAGGTGCAGGCTGCGCGCCAGGATCGCGCTGTGCGAGAGCGGGCTGCCGCCCGTGGTGATGATCGCGACCACGCCCTGTGCCTGCAGCTGGGCCATCTCGGCAGGTGCCACGCTGTCGGCGACCAGCACTTCACCCGCGAAGCCGCGCAGTTCGCAGTCGCGACGATGCAGCGCGGCGTGGATGCGGCCGATGACCTGGTCGATGTCCTCCACGCGGCTGCGGAAGTAGGGGTCGTCCATCGCCTCGAACACGCTGGCGAGGCGGTCGCGCTGCACGCGGAGCGCGTAGTCGGCGCTGAACTGCCGGTCGCGGACGAGCGTGTCGAGCCCCTGCAGGAGTTCGGGGTCGTCGAGCAGCAGCGTGTGGAGGTCGAGGAATTCGCCTACCTCATGCGCGAGCGCTCCGTGCAGGCGCGCGCGAAGTGCCCGGAGTTCGGTGCGTACCGTAGCGATCGCGGCCTGCAGTTGCGCGAGCTCGGCTTCGACCTGCTCGGCGGGAATGCGCTGCTCGGCGATCTGCAGCGCATGCGGCAGGCGGACGCGTGCCCGCCCCAACGCGACGCCGCGCGATGCGGCTTGCCCGTGCAGCGTCTGCCGCATGCGCTCAGCTGTCCTCGTCGAAACGGCGCTCGAACAGCGCGGCCACCGCGTCGACCGCGGCCTGCTCGTCCTCGCCGTCGACCCGCAGCTTGACCGGCGTGCCCTGGCCGGCGGCCAGCAGCATCACGCCCATGATGCTCTTGGCATTGACCTCGCGGCCCTTGGCCGTGAGCGTGCAGGCGCTGCGGTACTGCGACAGCAACTGCACCAGCTTGGCGGTGGCGCGCGCATGCAGGCCGAGGCGGTTGGGGACGACGAGTTCGCGTTCGATCATTGGGGGAGGTCGTGATTGGTGATTCGTAGTTCGTGATTGGCAGGTCGTGGCAGGTGAATGGTTACCGGTGATCCGTCTGCGGCGACGGCCGGATGCGATCGTCGCGACAGCCGGTTTCCACGAATCACCAATCACCGCCTCAGGCATCATCCAGCAGCACGCCGTTTCGCCCTCCGGTGGCGGCGACGGCGGGAAGCTGGTCGAGGCCGAGTTCCGCGTAATTCATCACCCGCAGCAGCATCGGCAGGTTGACCGCCGAGACACGCCGCACTGGTGTTCCGAGTTGCGCGACCTGCGCGGCGATGTTGCTCGGGCTCGCGCCGTACAGGTCGGTCATCAGCAGTACGCCGTCGCCTGCGTCGGCGCGGCGCAGCGCGGCGCTGGCGACCGGCAGCACCGCATCGGCTTCGGCGTCGAAGGCCACCTCCAGCACTTCCACGCGCAGCGGCAGCGTGCCGAGCAGCCGGCGCGCGACGTCGAGCAGCGCACTGCCGATGCCCGGATGGGTGACGAGGAGGATGCCGACGGCCATGCGTCGACGTTAACAGAGCAGCGTGACGCGCCGGAAGCGCTTCGCGCCGCGCGGATGCATGAAACGCGTTCCCGCTGCAGGGCTAATCGAGCTCGCGGTGATGCACGGCCACCTCCGGCCAGCCCTGCTCGCGCGCGTGCTCGGCCAGCCGCTCGGCGAGGTAGACCGAGCGATGGCGTCCGCCGGAGCAGCCCAGGGCGACGGTGGCGTAGCTGCGCGTGCTGTCGCGCTGCAGGCGCGGCAGCCAGGTGTCGAGGAACTCGCGTACCTGCTGGTAGAACTGTTCGACGTCGGGCTGTGCCAGAAGGTACTCGCGCACGCCGGCGTCGCGGCCCGAAAGCGGCCGCAGCGACGGAATCCAGTGTGGATTCGGCAGGGCGCGGCCGTCGAAGACGAAATCGGCGTCGGGCGGCACGCCGTGCCGGTAGGCGAAGGATTCGAACAGCAGCGACATGCCCGCTTCGCTGCCCAGCCCGAGCGCGGTGGTCACGTGCCGGCGCAGCTGGTGCACGTTCATTTCGCTGGTGTCGACCACCGAGTCGGCCAGCTGCCGCAGCGACCGCACGACCTGCCGCTCCAGCGAAATCGCATCCGGCAACGACAGGCCGAAGCGGCTGAGCGGATGGCGTCGGCGCGTGTCGGCATAGCGCTTGAGCAGCACCGCGTCCGCAGCGTCGAAGAAGACGAGATGCGGGTCCAGCCCCATGGCACCGACGGCGGCGAGGCTGTCGGGAACGCGGTCGAGGTCGTCGTGGCGGTTGCGCACGTCGATGCCCACCGCGATCTTGGCCGGGCCGCCGTCCTGCGCGCCGGTGATGTCGCGCACCAGTTCGGGCAGCAGCACGGCGGGCAGGTTGTCGACGCAGTAGAAGCCGAGGTCTTCCAGCGTATTGAGCGCGACCGACTTGCCCGAGCCGGACATGCCGCTCACGAGAACCAGCGTCGGCGCGCTGCGCTCGGTCATGACTCGCCCCGTTCGAGGAAGTGGCTGTGGCGCGCCATGAACGCGGCGGCGGGATCGACGCCCTTCGCGCGAAGAATGTGCGCACGCGCCGCGGCTTCGGTGAGCACCGCGAGATTGCGGCCGGGCATGACGGGCAGGGTGATCATGGGCACGTCGAGGTCGAGCACGCGGCGCGCGCCGAGATCGCCGGTGATGCGCTCCAGGCCCGCGGGTTCCGCGTAGAGCGAGGGCGGCGTGAGGTGCACGATCAGGCGCAGGTACTTGTTCCGCTTCACCGCGGTGTCGCCGAACATCTG
>CAZNRZ010000154.1:0-4578 GCA_964575535.1 uncultured Lysobacter sp.
CAGTTCGTGACCATGCACGGCACGACGATGATGTTCCTGTTCGCCGTGCCGATCATGGAAGGCTTCGCGATGTACCTCGTGCCGAAGATGATCGGCGCGCGCGACATGCCGCTGCCGCGGGTCGGTGCGTTCGGTTACTGGTGCTACCTGTTCGGCGGGCTGTTCCTGTATGCGAGCTTCCTGTTCGGCGAGGTGCCGGATACCGGCTGGACGCTGTACACGCCGCTGTCGGATGCGCGCTACAGCCCCGGGCGCGGCGTCGATTTCTGGCTGCTCGGCGTGACCTTCGCCGAGATCGCGGCGGTCACCGGCGCGGTCGGGCTGATCACCTCGATCCTGCTCACGCGTGCGCCGGGCATGGGCATCCAGCGCATGCCGCTGTTCGCCTGGTACATGCTGGTCACGGCCTTCATGATCGCCTTCGGCTTCCCGCCACTGATCCTCGGCAGCATCCTGCTGGAGATCGAGCGCGCCTTCGACTTCGCCTTCTTCGATCCCTCGCGCGGTGGCGATCCGCTGCTGTGGCAGCACCTGTTCTGGCTGTTCGGGCACCCGGAGGTCTACGTGATCTTCCTGCCGGCGGCGGGCGTGGTGTCGACGCTGATCCCCACGTTCGCGCGCCGGCCCATCGTCGGCTACCGCTGGATCGTGCTGGCGGTGATCACGCTGGGCTTCCTCAGCTTCGGGCTGTGGGTGCACCACATGTTCGCGGTCGGAATCCCGCTGCTGTCGTTGAGCTTCTTCAGCGCGGCGAGCATGGCGGTGGCCATCCCGACCGGCATCCAGGTCTTCGCCTGGCTGGCCACGCTGTGGGCGGGCCGGCCCTGGTTGCGCGTGCCCATGCTCTACATCGCCGGCTTCTTCTTCATCTTCGTGCTGGGCGGGCTCACCGGCGTGATGCTCGCGCTGGTGCCCTTCGACTGGCAGGTGCACGACACCCACTTCGTCGTCGCGCATTTCCACTACGTGCTGATCGGCGGGCTGATGTTCCCGCTGTTCGCCGGGCTCTACTACTGGCTGCCGCTGGTGAGCGGGCGCATGCCGTCGGAGAGCCTGAGCCGCAGCGCGTTCTGGCTCGTGTTCCTCGGCTTCAACCTGACCTTCCTGCCCATGCACGTCACCGGCATGGCCGGGTTGCCTCGACGCGTCTACACCTACGTGCCGGAACTCGGCGTGTCCTGGCTCAACCTGGTGTCCACCGCGGCCGGCTTCATGATGGCGGTGGGCATCGTGGCGATCCTCGTCGACATCGCGCTGTGCTTCCGCCTCGGGCGGCGCGCGCGGCGCAATCCATGGCGCGCGAGCACGCTGGAGTGGGCGCTGCCGGTACCGGTGCCGGCCTACAACTTCGCCTCGGTTCCGGTGGTGGACGGCGCCAGCCCGCTGTGGGGCCAGCCCGCGCTCGCCGCCGCCAGCGCGCGCGCCGACGGCCTGCTCGGCGACGCCGCGCACGGCCGTCGCGAACTGCTCGGCACGCACCTGCTCTCGGCCGAGCCCGAGCAGGTGATCCGCATCTCCGGCTCCAGCGCGCTGCCGCTGGCGACGGCGCTCGCCATCGCTGCCGTGCTCGCCGCGTTCATGACCAAGCAGTACGCGCTGGCCGCGCTGGGCGTGCTCGCGACTCTCGCTGCCTTGGCGCGATGGATGTGGACCACCGGCGACCGCCACGCGCCCGCGCGTCTGCCAGCCGGGCCGGGCGTCGAGCTGGCGTCGCAGGCCGCCGCGCACAACGCGCCGGGCTGGTGGGCGCTGGTGATCGGCCTGCTGGTGGACGGCTCGCTGTTCGCCTCGCTGGTGTTCGCCTACTTCTACCTGTGGCTGGGTGCCCCGGTCTGGCCGCCGGGCGCGGCGCCGGATGGCGGCCTGCCGATGCCCCTGCTCGCGCTGGCGCTGCTCGCGGTGGGCGCGGCGGCGCTGGTGTGGGCGCGGCGTGCGAACGCCGCCGGCGCGTACGGGCGTTTCCGCCTCGCGGTCGCGGTGGCCACCCTCACCGGGCTGGCCTTCCTCCTCGTGCACGCCTCCGCGGTCGCCGGCATCGCAGGCGACCCGCAGGGCGGCGCCTATGCCTCGGTGGTGTGGACGCTCGCCGGCTTCCACGCCGTGCACATGGTGCTGGCGCTGTGCATCAACGCCTTCGTCTGGCTGCGCTCGCGGCGCGGCCATGTCGACGCCGCGCGCCCGCTCGAGGCGCGCATCGCCACCGCCTACGGGCTGTATGCGGCCGGGCAGGGCGCGGTGGTCTGGGCTGTACTGCATGGCTTCCCGAGGACGCTGGCATGAGCCGGCTCTCGCCACTGCGCCTGGTGGGCATCGCGGCTCCGCTGGTCGTATGGGCCCTGCATCTCGTCATCGTCTATGCGCTGACCGGCGTGGCCTGCGAGCGCGGCATGCCGGCTCCTGCCTGGCTGGGGCTGCCGCCTTTCGTCTGGTGGCTGTGGGCGGTGACCGCCGCCGCCTTCGCGCTGATCGCCTGGCTCTGGCTGCGCGCCCGGCGCGCACATGCGCAGGCGTCGGGGGAGCGCGCCGGCTTCGCCTCGCGGGTGGCGACGCTCAGCGCCGCGCTCGCCGCACTCGCCGTCGCCTTCACCGCCGCCCCCGTCCTGATGCTGCCGCACTGCGGCTGAGGCTCCATGTTCCGACGCAAGCTGCCACGCTCCGAATGGCGATTCACGCGCAACATCCCCAGCCGCGTCGCCATCAGGCAACACCCCATCCATCCGATGCTGGTGGTGTTCCCGATCGCCTTCCTGCTGTCGCTGCCGGCCGCCGACCTCGCCTATGTGCTGCACGGCGATCCGCGCTGGGCGCAGCTGGCGTTCCTGCTCAACCTCGCCGGCCTCGCCACCGGCCTGCTGGCCGGCCTGCTCGGATTCGGCGACTTCCTGCTGGTGCGGGCCATCCGCAACCACGTCACCGCGTGGAGCCACGCGGTGGTGGCGGTGATGCTGCTCGCGCTGGCGGGTGCGGGCGTGTGGCTGCGCTGGCCCGATCCGGTCGCCGCGGTCTGGCCCTGGGGCCTGCTGCTGTCGGCATCGACCGCGCCGGTGGTGGGCGTGGTCGGCTGGCTCGGCGGCACGCTCAGCTTCCGCCACGGCATCGGCGTCTACGGCGACGAGGCCACCGCGCCGGAGGCGTCGCCCGATGCGGCGGCCGACGGGTAGTGCGCCCGGTCGACCGACTGCGCCTGCGGCGGCGCGGGCAACGGGGGCAGCGTGCGCGGCTTGGCGCCGGTGAGCGCGGCGATCGCCAGCAGCAGCACGAACGGCAGCAGGCCGAGCGCGCGATAGAAGCCGGCGCCGTGGCGGTCGCGCCCGTTCTCGAGCTCGAACATGACCACGCCCAGGTAGGCGTGGATCGCCACCGCGAGCAGCACGACCAGCAGCTTCAGCGGCAACCATGCCCCGGGCGGCGCGCTGGCGATGAGGGCGATGCCGAACGCGATCGTCAGCAGCCCCGCCGGCGACATCACGCGGAAATAGAGCGCGCCGGCAGCCGGGATGAAGAACTCGGGCGCGGCGTCGCGCTCGCGCCGGTGGCGGGCCACGAACAGCCGGGGCAGGAAGACGAGGCCCGTGAACCACACGCTCATCGCGGTGATGTGGCCGACCTTGAGCCAGAACTCCACGCGCATCTCCCGCCGCCGACCCGCCGCACTCTAGGCCCGCACGGCGAATGCCGGCGTGACCGCCATGCCGGCCACGCGGCCGCGCGCATGCCGACGCCGCGCCCGTCGCGCGCGCCGCGCATGGCCGCAGGCATCGCGCTGCTCGCCCTGTCCGGCGCTCTGGGGGCGCATTCGCAGGCGCATCCGGACGCGCACGCGCCCACGCTCGCCGGCGCGTGGTCGCTCTCGCCCTGGCTGCTCGTGCCCGGCGGCGTCGGCCTGCTGCTCTACGCGCTGGGCCTGTCGCGGCTGTGGCGTCGCGCCGGGCTGGGCCACGGCGTTTCGACGCCCGAGGCGCTGGCCTTCGCCGCCGGCGTGGCCGCGCTGTTCGCCGCGCTGGTCTGGCCACTGGACGCGCTGGGCGAGTGGTCGCTGGCCGCGCACATGGGCCAGCACATGCTGCTGCTCGCCCTCGCACCGCCTCTGCTGCTGCTGGGCCGGCCCGGCGCCGTGCTCGCGCACGCCGTGCCACCCGCGCTGGCCACCGCCGTGCGCCGCGCCACCGCCCCGCTGCACGGGCCGGGCGTGGCGGCGCTCTCTTTCGCCACCGCCGCGCACGTCGCGGTGATGCTCGCCTGGCACGTGCCCGATGCCACCGCCGCCGCACTCGCCGACGACCGCCTGCACTGGGCCATGCACGGCAGCTTCCTGCTGGCCGGCCTGTGGTTCTGGGCGGCGATGCTGCGGCGCATGCGCGACCGCGACACCGGCATCGGCGGCGCGCTGGTCGCCGTGGTCGCGGTGATGATGGCGATGGGTTTCATGGGCGCGCTGCTCACCTTCGCGCGCCGGCCGCTGTATGCCGTCTACGTGGAGCGCGTGCCCGCGCTGGGCCTGGATGCCCTGGCCGACCAGCAACTCGCCGGCCTGCTGATGTGGGTGCCGGCCTGCCTGCCCTACGTGGCCGGCGGGCT
>CAZNRZ010000155.1:0-4578 GCA_964575535.1 uncultured Lysobacter sp.
CTGCACGGCCATGCGACGCATGACCAGCGTATCCACGCGTATGCACTCGTCGACCGCCTGGAATGGCAGGGCGCCGACGGCGGCGCGGTGGCCTGGGAAGGCGTGGCCTGGCTCGGTGGCGACATCCATCGCCTGTGGCTGCGCAGCGAAGGCGAGGCCGTGGACGGCGCGGTCGAGGACGCGCATATCGACCTGCTCTACGGCCGCAGCCTGACGCCGTGGTGGGACGTGGTCGCCGGCCTGCGGCAGGAGGGGGGCGAGGGCCCGTCGCGAACGTGGGCGGCGCTCGGCGTGCAGGGCCTGGCGCCCTACAAGTTCGAGGTCGAGGCGACCGTCTACATCGGCGCCTCCGGCCGCACCGCGGCCAGCGTCGAGGCCGAGTACGACACGCTGCTCACCAATCGCCTGATCCTGCAGTGGCGCGCCGGCCTGGAGATGCAGGGCCGCGACGATCCCGCGCGCGGCCTCGCCTCCGGTGCGAGCGGTGCGGAAGCCGGCGCGCGCCTGCGCTACGAGTTCAGCCGTCGCTTCGCGCCCTACGTCGGCCTGGAATGGCACCGCGCGCTGGGAGCGACCGCCGACCTCCATCGCGCCGGCGGCGACGCGGTCGAGGACACGCGCGTCGTTGCCGGCGTGCGCTTCTGGTTCTGAGCGATGACGCCCTCACGCACAGCCGCCACGCGCCTGGTCGCCTCGCCGTCGACGGCATCCGCCGGCCCGTCCCACAATGGCTTCGCATCGCATCACGCGACCACCCGCGCAGTCTGTCCGCACCCGCGTGCGCCGCGCCGCGCATCATCCGCATTCCCCACGAAGGTGATCCCATGAGCCGCTTCCACTGGATCCTCGCCGTCGCCGGTACGGCGTTCTCACTCACCGCCTGCGCCGAAACGCCGCGTGCGCCGCGCGCCGCGGCGGCCGTAGCGCCGGCTGTGTCGGCCACGTCGGCGACCGCCTCGTCCGACGCGGCCCCGGCCGCGCGCCCGGTCGACGCCTCGCTGCCGAAGGTGCTGGTCCACAAGAGCCCGACCTGCGGCTGCTGCACGGGCTGGGTCGAGCATCTGCGCCATCACGGGTTCGCCGTCGACGTGCACGAGACCGACGAGCTCGAGCCGATCCGCAAGCGCCTCGGCGTGCCGGCGGGCAAGGGCTCCTGCCATACCGCCGAGGTGGGCCGTCTCGTCGTCGAGGGCCATGTGCCCGCCGGCGACATCAAGCGCCTGCTCGCGATGAAGGACGACGCCCGCGGTCTCGTGCTGCCCGGCATGCCGCTGGGTTCGCCCGGCATGGAAGTGCCCGACGGCACGGTGCAGCGCTACACGGTGGAGCGCGTGGAGGCCGATGGCCGCACCACGCCGTTCGCCACCCACGGCCGGTGACGGAGCCGCAGCGGCGGGCGTGCGACGTCGCCGCCGCGCAGCGCGCGCATGCCGGCAGCTGCGGTCCGCCCGCGCGTGGGGCGGTGCGGTGATGCATGCGCCCCGGCCGCCGGTCGATGAAAGGTTCATCGAACGGCGCGGATGGCGCGCCGATCCGGCCCGTTTTTCACGTGGTCTGGCACGCTGCCCCGTCAGCGTTACCCGCCCCCGATCCCCCGCCCAGGATTCCGCATGCTGATCTACGACCGCCGTCGCTGCCGTCCCCCGCAGGTCGCGGAGATGCGCGTTCGCCTCACGCTGCCCCAGCGCGCGCGCCTCGGTCAGCTGGAGCGGGAAGGCTGGCAGATGCTGTTCGTGCGCGGTGAACCGGCCGCGGCGTTCCTGACCCACGGCGAGCAGGGCCACGGAATGCTGGGACGCGACGGCCGCCTGATCTCGGTGCGCGCGCTGCCGCAGCGCCAGGAGGGCCCGGCGGACCCCGCGCTGGCGGGCGACGAAGCGGCGATCGACGCCGCGGACGGGGTCGCGGCCGACACCGCCGGCGCCTGAGCGCGCGGCGGCCTTCGCCTCGCGTCCACAGCCGCCCGGGATGCTGATGGCGGCGCCGGCTGCGGCGCCTCCCATTCTCGAGAGGATCTCCCCATGAACATGCACAAGGCGCTGTTCGCGCTCGCTCTGGTACTGACCCTCGGCGCCTGCAACCGCGACCAGGCCGCCGACTCCGCGCAGGAAGCCGCCCAGGCCGCGGGCGAGGCGCAGGAAGCCGCGACCAACGCCGCCGCCACGGGCGACGCCGTCGCCGCGGACACTGCCCAGGCCGCCGCCGACGCCGCTGCCGCGGCAGCCGACGCCGCCGCGAACGCCGCAGCCAGCACCGGCGCCGGTGGTGACGCGACCGGCCGCGACGACCTCGCCGACGCCGCCGAGCAGGCTGCCGACGCCGCCGAGGAAGCGCAGGATTCGGCCGAGGAAGCCAATGCCGCGGCCGACGGCCGCAACAACACCAACGGCCAGTAATCCGTCCGTTGCCACGAAAAAGCCGCCGGCCCTGCCGGCGGCTTTTTCGTGGGCGGGTGCTGCACCCGACCGGGGCCCGCTGTCAGCGCTGTAACCCCGAATGCAGCGAGCGATGCCATGCGACGGTGCCGTCGAGAAAGGATCCCTCGCTCCGCCCGGGATGACAGACGCGGCGGGCGCCGCAACGGCCTCGTCGTCGTGGACGTCAGGCTCCGTACGACGGCCGACGCGAACCCGGGAACGTGCATTGCGCCCAGGCCCACGCGGCCATGCAGCCCTCGCTGTCGTCCCGGGCAACGCGAGGGATCCCGCGCGAACCGCAGCCTGCCGGGAAAGTCGACCGGTTCGAACGCCTCGAACGCCTCGAACGCCGCCCTTCCGGCATCACCGTGCCAGCACCGGTCCGCTATCGTGACGCTCCCCCGAGGACGCCACATGCCCCGCTTCTTCCGCCGCCCTCTGGCGTTCGCGCTGCTCGCGTGCGTATCCATCGTCGCAGCGGCGTCGCCAACGCCCGCGCCGAATGTCGCGCCCGCACCCGTGACCGTCTTCGCCGCGGCGAGCATGAAGGAATCGCTCGACGCCGCCGCCGGCGTCTTCGAGCAGCGCACCGGCACGCGCGTGCGTGTCTCCTACGCGGCCAGTTCCGCGCTGGCGCGGCAGATCGAACAGGGTGCGCCCGCCGATGTCTTCCTGTCCGCCGACCGCGACTGGATGGACCATCTCGGCGAACGTCGCCTGCTGCGCGCCGGCACGCGCCGCGACCTGCTCGCGAGCGCACTGGTGCTCGTCGCGCCTCGCGATGCGCGCCTGCCACGTGTGTCGCTGAAACAACCGGACAGCGTGATCCGCGCCCTCGGCGACGGCCGCCTCGCGCTCGCGCTCACCGCCAGCGTGCCCGCGGGCCGGTACGCGAAGGTCGGTTTCGAATCGCTGGGCCTGTGGACGCAGTTGCGGCCGCGCGTGGTCGAGACGGAGAACGTGCGTGCCGCGCTGCTGCTGGTGGCGCGCAGCGAGGCGCGCATGGGTGCGGTGTATGCGACCGATGCCCGCGCCGAGCCGCGCGTGCGCGTGCTCGCCGCCTTTCCCGCGCGCAGCCATCCACCCATCGTCTATCCCGTGGCGGTCATCGCCGCGAGCCGCCATCCGCGCGCCACCGATTTCGCCAACTGGCTGCGCAGCAACGATGCGCGGGCGATCTTCGAGCGCCACGGCTTCGTCGCGATCCGCTGAGCCATGCTGACGCCGGCCGAACAGGAGATCGTGCTGCTGAGCCTGCAGGTGGCGTTGCTAGCCGTCGCCGCGAGCCTGCCGTTCGCGGTGGCGATGGGCTGGCTGCTCGCGCGCCGCCGGTTTCCGGGGCGCCTCGTGCTCGATGCGCTGATCCATCTTCCGCTGGTGCTGCCGCCGGTGGTCACCGGTTACGCGCTGCTGGAGCTGTTCGGCCTCAATGGCGCCATCGGCCGCGCGCTGTACGAGGCCACCGGCTTCACGTTCGCCTTCCGCTGGACGGGCGCCGCCCTGGCCAGCGCGGTGATGGGCTTCCCGCTGATGGTGCGCGCGATCCGGCTGGCCATCGAGGCGGTCGATCCGCGCCTCGAGAACGCCGCCGCCACGCTCGGCGCGCGGCCGCTGCGCGTGTTCTTCGGGCTGACGCTGCCGCTGGCCTGGCCCGGCATCGTCGCCGGCGCGGTGCTGGGCTTCGCCAAGGCGCTCGGCGAATTCGGCGCGACCATCACCTTCGTCTCCAGCATCCCCGGCGAAACGCAGACGCTCGCCTCGGCCATCTACGGCCTGCTGCAGGTGCCCGGCGGCGAGGGCGGCGTGCTGCGCCTGTGCGTCGTCGCCGTGGTGCTCAGCTTCGCGGCGCTGCTCGCATCCGAATGGCTGCTGCAACGCGGCCGCACCGAGCGGGCGACATGAGCGGCGCGGTGTTCGATCTCGACATCCGCCTGCGCCGCGGCACGTTCGACTGCGCGCTCGCGCTGCGCTCGCAGGCGCGCGTGATCGCGCTCACCGGCCCGTCCGGCAGCGGCAAGTCGTCGATGCTGCACGCGGTGGCGGGGCTGCTGCGTCCGCTGGACGGCCACGTCGCCATCGACGGCACGACGCTGTTCGACCGCGCCGCGCGCATCGACCTGCCCGCCCACGCGCGCGGCATCGGCTACGTCTTCCAGGATGC
>CAZNRZ010000156.1:0-4570 GCA_964575535.1 uncultured Lysobacter sp.
GCGAAGCCCGCATCCGCGGGCTTCGTCGCATCCGGGGCCGCCATCGCCCCGCCACGCCCCGGCGCGTACCCTGCGCCATCGCCCGTAGCGAGGAAGCCGATGTCCGAATCCACGACCGAACGCTGCGACCTGCTGATCCAGCCCGGCTGGGTGGTGCCCGTGGTGCCGCATGGCGTGGTGCTGGACGGCCATGCGGTTGCGGTGACTGGCGAGCGGATCGTGGCAGTCGGCCCGGTGCACGAGCTGCGTGCGCGCTTCGAAGCGGCCGAAACCATCGCGCGTCCCGACGCGGCGCTGATCCCCGGCTTCGTCAACGCCCACACCCACAACCCGATGACGCTGCTGCGCGGCATCGCCGACGACCTGCCGCTGATGGAATGGCTGCAGGGCCACATCTGGCCGGTGGAGGGCGCGGTGATCGGCCCGGAGTTCGTGCGCGACGGCGTGACGCTGGCCATCGCCGAGATGCTGCGCGGCGGCACCACCTGCGCCAACGAGAACTACTTCTTCCCGGACGTGCAGGCCGAGACCTACCGGCGCTTCGGCTTCCGCGCGCTGGTCGGCCTCCCGGTGATCGACTTCCCCACCGCCTGGGCGAAGGACGCCGACGAGTACTTCGGCAAGGCGCAGGACGTGCACGACGCGCTGCGCGGCGACGCCCTCGTCGGCAGCGCGATGGCCCCGCATGCGCCGTACACCGTCAGCGACGAGAACTTCGCCCGCGTGCGCGAGTTCGCGCAGCGCAACGACGTGCGCGTGCACCTGCACACGCACGAGACCGCGCAGGAGATCCGCGACTCGATCGCCCAGCACGGCGTGCGACCGCTCGCGCGGCTCGATCGCCTCGGGCTGGTCGACGATCGCCTGATCGCCGTGCACATGACGCAGCTCACCGATGACGAGATCGCGCTCTGTGCGAAGCGCGGCGTCTGCGTGGCGCACTGCGCGGAATCGAACCTCAAGCTCGCCTCGGGCTTCTGCCCGGTCTGCAAGCTGCAGAAGGCCGGCGTCACCTTCGGCATCGGCACGGACGGCTGCGCGAGCAACAACGACCTCGACATGCTCGGCGAGACGCGCACCGCCGCGCTGCTGGCCAAGGCGGTGGCCGACGACGCCTCCGCACTCGACGCCGCCAGCGCGCTGCGCGCCGCCACGCTCGGCGGCGCGATCACGCTGGGCATGGGCGACCGCGTGGGTTCGATCGAGCCGGGCAAGCAGGCCGACCTCGCACTGGTCGACCTCGGCGCGCTGGAAGCGCAGCCGCTCTACCACGTGATCTCGCAGCTCGTGTACGCGACCGGCCGCCAGCAGGTGAGCGACGTCTGGATCGCCGGCCGTCGCAGGCTGCGCGAGCGCGAACTGGTCGACATGGACCTGCCGGGCATCCTCGCCAACGCGCGCCAGTGGCGCGCCCGCATCGCATCGATCAGGACAGGCGCATGACTACGCAATCCGCCGGCAATTTCCGCCAGGCCGAACTCGACCGCTTCGGCGCGCTCGCCAGCCGCTGGTGGGATCCGGAAGGGCCGCAGAAGCCGCTGCATGCGCTCAATCCGGTGCGGCTTCGCTACGTCATGGACCGCGTCGAGCTCCGCGACGCGCGCGTGCTCGACGTCGGCTGCGGCGCGGGGCTTCTCAGCGAAGCCATGGCGCAGGCGGGCGCGGGAGTCACCGCGATCGACCTCGCGCCGGAGCTGGTGAAGGTCGCGCGGCTGCATGCGCTGGAAAGCGGCGCGCAGGTGGATTACCGCGTGCAGGCCGTCGAGGAACTCGCCGCAGGCGAGCCGGGCGCCTTCGACGCCGTGACCTGCATGGAGATGATCGAGCACGTGCCCGATCCGCTGTCGGTGATCCACGCCTGCGCGCAAGCGCTGCGGCCGGGCGGGCGCCTGTTCGTGTCGACGCTCAACCGCACCCCGGCGGCCTTCGCGCTGGCGATCGTCGGCGCCGAGTACATCGCGCGGCTGCTGCCGAAGGGAACCCACCAGTACCGCGATTTCGTGCGTCCCTCGGAGCTGGCCGCGTGGTTCCGCGCGGCGGGGCTCGAGATCGAGGACGCATCGGGCCTCGCGTACCTGCCATGGCGTGGCAAGGCGACGCTCACGCGTCGCACCGACGTCAACTACATCGCCTGCGCGCGCAAGCCCGGATGAGCGACGCCGGTTTCCCGCAGGCCGTCCTGTTCGATCTCGACGGCACGCTGCTCGACAGCGCGCCCGACATGCTTGCCGCCGTGAATGCGATGCGCGCGGCGCGCGGCATCGGCCCGATGGCGCTGGCGGCGATCCGTCCGCACGTGTCGAAGGGCTCGCGCGCGATGGTCGCCGCCGCGTTTCCCGATGTGGACGCCGCCACGCGCGAGGGCTGGATTCCCGAATTCCTCGACACCTACCGCACCGTGCTCGGCCAGCACGGCGCGCCATTCGACGGCATCGCGCCCGCACTGCGCGCGATCGAGGCCGCGGGCAGCCGCTGGGGCATCGTCACCAACAAGCCCGAGGCGCTGGCCGTCGCGCTGATGCCGCTGCTGGGCTGGGACACGCGCAGCGCCGTGCTGATCGGCGGCGACAGCCTCGCCACGCGCAAGCCCGACCCGCTGCCGCTGATCGTGGCGGCCGAACGCATGGGGCTGGCGCCCGCCGATTGCGTGTACGTCGGTGACGACGAACGCGACATCGCCGCCGCGCGCGCCGCCGGCATGCGCTCGATCGCCGCACTCTGGGGCTATCGCCTCGACGACGACGATCCCGTCGCATGGCAGGCCGACGTGATGCTCCAGGATCCCGCGGACCTCGCGCAGCCCGCGCGCTGGATGCCATGACCGGGTCCGCGCCGACGCCTGCGGACGAGGCTGCCGCCTTCGTCGCCAAGTGGCGCGGTGCATGGCCGGAGTGGTCGATCGCCGAGGTCTTCGTGCCGGCGTCCGAGCGCGCGCTCGCGCCGTACTGGCAGGCGCTGCAGTTCGAGCTGCAGGAAGCCGCCTGGGGCGGCGCCGACGCGCGTCCGGGCGAGGCCAAGCTGGGCTGGTGGGCGGAGGAGCTGGCCGGCTGGACGGCGGGCCGGCGCCGCCATCCGCTGGGCGTGCGCCTGCTGCCGCGGCCGGCGCCGTGGGCGGAACTGGCCCGCGCGATGCCGGCGCTGGCGGCCTCACGCGCGCGGCCGGCGTCGCCGGATGATGCGTGGCGCGCGATCGAACCCGTTGCCACGGCGCTGGCTTCCATCGAGACCGCGCTGCTCGGTGGCGCGACCGATGCACGCGCCGTCGCCGCCTGCTGGCTGCACGCGCGGCTCGCGCGCCATCCCGCCGACGCCGTGCCGCGGGACATCGCCACGCCCGCCGCCTGGGCGCGCGCCCTGTCCTGGAGCTGGCCGTCGACACGCGGCAACGCGGCCTCGCGCCGGCTCGAACTGGCGCTCGCACGCGGTCGCCTGCACCGGGCGGATCCCGCCGCGCCGCTGGGTCCGTTCACCACGCTCCGGGCCGGCTGGCGCGCGGCGCGCGACTGACCGTTTCGCCCGTGTCGAAAGGCGCGCCGGACCGCGCCGCTAGAATGCGCACTCCGTTCCAGACACCGGTCCGCCCATGAATTCCGGCCGTGTCATGCCCGACGTCGCCTTCGACCGCGCCGCGCTCGCGCGGCCGCTCGACGGCGTCGGCATGGCGAACATCGCCATCCCCGTGCGAACGCGCTCGGCCACCGGCGAGGCGATGCAGGTGCCCGCCAGCGTCGACGTCCACGTCGACCTCGGGGATCCCGACGTGCGCGGCATCCACATGTCGCGCCTCTACCTGCGCCTGCAGCATGCGTTCGCCGCCGAGGAACTCTCGCCCGCCGGGCTCGATCGCGTGCTGCATGCGCTGGTGGAGACGCAGGCCGGGCTCGCGCGCACCGCACGCCTGTCGATCCGTTACGACCAGTTGCTGCTGCGTCCCGCACTGGCCAGCGCGAACGCCGGCTGGAAGCGTTATCCGGTGCGCGTGGACGCGCTGCTCGACGGCGATGCGGTGTCGATCGACCTGCACGTGGCCGTCGATTATTCGAGCACCTGCCCCGCATCGGCCGCGCTGTCGCGGCAGATGGCGGCCGAGGCGTTCGCGCGCGAGCACGGCTCCGACGGTGCGGTGGACGCCGCGGCGGCCCGCGAATGGCTGCGCTCGGAAGCCGGTCTGGTGGCGACGCCGCATGCGCAGCGCAGCCGCGCGAGCGTGCGTGTGCGCCTGGTCGACGGGCTGGATTCGCTGCCCGTCGTCGAGCTGGTCGAGCGCCTCGAAGCCGCGCTCGGCACGCCCGTGCAGACCGCGGTCAAGCGCGAGGACGAGCAGGCCTTCGCCATGCTCAACGCACGCAACCTGATGTTCTGCGAGGACGCCGCGCGCCGCGTGGCCGCCGCGCTGGCGGCCGATCCGCACGTCGTCACGTTCGAGGCCGACGTCGCGCACTTCGAGAGCCTGCACGCGCACGATGCGGTGGCGCGCGTCACGGGGTACGGCGGCGCACGCTGAGCGATGAAGCCGCTGGTTGGCGGCGCTCGATGCGACGGTGGGAACGTGCCCGCGCCGCATCCGCGT
>CAZNRZ010000157.1:0-4454 GCA_964575535.1 uncultured Lysobacter sp.
GGCGATGCGGGGCTTTTTTCTTCAGACCATCACGGCGCTCAGCCGGCCTTCGCCTTCGCCAGCCGCAGCCAGGTATCGACCACCGTATCCGGGTTGAGCGACACCGATTCGATGCCCTGCTCCATCAGCCACAGCGCGAGGTCCGGATGGTCGCTCGGCCCCTGGCCGCAGATGCCGACGTACTTGCCCTTGGCGCGCGCCGCCTGGATGGCCATGGACAGCAGCTTCTTGACCGCCGGGTCGCGCTCGTCGAACAGCGAGGCGACGATGGCCGAATCGCGGTCCAGGCCGAGCGTGAGCTGCGTCAGGTCGTTCGAGCCGATCGAGAAGCCGTCGAAGATCTCGAGGAACTCGTCGGCCAGCAGCGCGTTCGACGGCACCTCGCACATCATGATGATCTTGAGCCCGTCGCGGCCCTGCTCCAGGCCATTCGCACGCAGCACCTCGACGACCTTGCGGCCCTCGCCCAGCGTGCGCACGAACGGGATCATGACCCAGCAGTTCTTCAGGCCCATCTCGTCGCGGACCTTGAGCACCGCGCGGCACTCCAGCGCGAAGGCCTCGGCGAACGATGGATCGACGTAGCGGCTCGCGCCGCGGAAGCCGATCATCGGGTTCTCCTCGTGCGGCTCGTAGCGCGCGCCGCCGATCAGGTTCGCGTACTCGTTCGACTTGAAGTCCGACAGGCGCACGATCACCGGATTCGGCGCGACCGATGCGGTGATCGTCGCGATGCCCTCTGCGAGGCGGTCGACGTAGAAATCGACCGGGCTCGAATAGCCGGCCATCTTCGCGTCGATCTTCTTCTTCGTCTCGGCATCCTGGCGGTCGTACTCCAGCAGCGCCTTGGGATGCACGCCGATGTGGCTGGCGATGATCATCTCCAGGCGCGCCAGGCCCACGCCCGCATTCGGCAGCATGGCGAAGTCGAACGCGCGTTCCGGGTTGGCGACGTTCATCATCACCTTGAGCGGCGCCGGCGGCATCGCGTCGAGATCGGCGACGTTGCGGTCGAACGGCAGCTCGCCGTCGTAGATGAAGCCGGTGTCGCCTTCCGCGCAGCTGATGGTGACGCGCTGGCCATCCCTGATCGCATCGAGCGCATTGCCGGTGCCCACGACCGCGGGCACGCCCAGCTCGCGCGCGATGATCGCGGCATGACAGGTACGCCCGCCGCGATTGGTCACGATCGCGGCCGAGCGCTTCATCACCGGCTCCCAGTCGGGGTCGGTCATGTCGGCGACCAGCACGTCGCCGGGCTGCACGCGGCTCATGTCGTCCAGCGAGCGCACCACGCGCGCCACGCCGGTGCCGATCTTCTGCCCGATGGCGCGGCCTTCGCAGACCACCTCGCCGCGCTGCATGAGCTGGTAGCGCTCGATCTGCGTGGCCTTTCCGCGCGACTTCACCGTCTCCGGGCGCGCCTGCACGATGAAGAGCTTGCCGGACACGCCATCCTTCGCCCACTCGATGTCCATCGGGCGGCCGTAATGCTGCTCGATCACCAGCGCCTGCTTCGAAAGCTCCTGAACGTCCTCGTCGGAAACGCAGAAACGCTCGCGCAGTTCCGCCGGCGTGTCCTCGGTGCGCACGCGCTCGCCGGGCACGTCGGAATAGATCATGCGCAGCTGCTTGGCGCCGAGGGTGCGGCGCAGGATCGCGTTCTTTCCTTCGCGCAGCGTCGGCTTGTAGACGTAGAACTCGTCGGGGTTGACCGCGCCCTGCACCACCATTTCGCCGAGGCCGTAGCTGGCGGTGACGAACACCACGTCGCGGAAACCGGATTCGGTGTCGAGAGTGAACAGCACGCCGGAAGAACCCACGTCCGAACGCACCATCAGCTGCACGCCGGCCGAGAGGAACACGTCCTCGTGCTTGAAGCCGTGGTGTACGCGATACGCGATCGCGCGGTCGTTGTAGAGGCTGGCGAAGACTTCCTTGACCTTGCGGACGACGTCGTCCTCGCCGGTCACGTTGAGGAAGGTTTCCTGCTGGCCGGCGAAGCTGGCGTCAGGAAGGTCTTCCGCCGTCGCCGACGAGCGCACCGCGACCGCGACGTCGCCGCCGCCGTTCTCGCCGCAGAGCTTGCGGTAGGCCTCGCGGATCTCACGGTCGAGTTCGGGCTGCAACGGCGCGTCGATCACCCAGCTGCGGATCTCCCCGCCGGCGGACGTGAGCGCCTGCACGTCCTCGACGTCGAGCGTGGCGAGGCGGTCGAAAATGCGCTGGTGCAGGTCGTTGTGCGCGATGAAGGCCTTGAAGGCATCGGACGTGGTGGCGAAGCCGCCAGGCACCGATACGCCGAGCCCGGCGAGGTTGCCGATCATCTCGCCCAGCGATGAATTCTTGCCGCCGACGCGCGCCAGATCGGACAGGCGCAGCGCGTGCAACCAGAGGATGTTCTCGTTCAAGACGGTCTCCGAAGGATTTGGCGCTGGCGCCGGCGGTCAAGCGATATGATCGCGCCGGCGCCCCACGCGTACAAGCTTGATTCCACGGGTTTTTCCTGTTTCGCCCCAGCGAGGATCCGCATGACCGACGTACGTCCGGTGTTCTACGTTTCCGATGGCACGGGCATCACCGCCGAAACGATCGGCCATAGCGTGCTGACGCAGTTCACCGAGACGCAGTTCGAGAGCCGCCGGCTGTCGTTCATTGACACGCCCGAGCGCGCCTGGGACACCGTCGACCGCATCCGTGAAGCGGCCGCGCGACATGGTGTCCGGCCCGTCGTGATCAATTCGTGCGTGGACCCCGACATCAGCGCCATCCTCGCCGAGAGCGGCGCGCTCATGCTCGACGTCTTCGCGCCCTTCATCGAGCCTCTGGAGCGCGAGCTGGGGCAGATCCGCCAGCGCCACGTCGGTCGCGCTCACGGCATCGTCGACTTCGAGACCTACCACCGCCGCATCGACGCCATCAATTTCACCCTCACCCACGACGATGGGCAGAGCATCGACTACTCGGGCGCGGACCTCGTGCTGGTCGCCGTGTCGCGCGCCGGCAAGACGCCGACCTGCATCTACCTCGCGCTGCACTACGGCGTGCTGGCCGCGAACTATCCGCTGACCGAAGAAGACCTCGAGCAGGATCGCCTGCCGCCACGCCTGCGGCCCTACCGCCACAAACTGTTCGGGCTGACCATCGATCCCGTCCGCCTGCAGCAGATCCGCCAGGAGCGCCGCCCGAACTCGCGCTATGCGCAGCTCGAGACGTGTCGCCGCGAGGTGGCGGCGGCGGAAGCCATGTTCCGGGCCGAGCGCATTCCGACCTTGAGCACCACGCATACCTCGATCGAGGAGATCTCGAGCAAGGTCATGACCACGCTGGGCATCCAGCGCGAGATGTTCTGAGACGCCTGCCACACCGCGCCGTTTCCGGTGCTGAATGCACCGCGATCTTGGTTCATTCGGTGCGACACGGGGCGTGTAGCATCGATCCATGTCCCAGCTCGCCGCCCGCCATCGCCTCGTTCCCCGCCTCGGCCGCTTCGCCTGGCTGATGGCGCTGTACACCGAGAATCACGGGAAGGTCGCGCGCCTGTTCCCCGTGCGCACGCTCGCGGCGGGCCGCTGGATATCCGACGTGGGCGACGGCCTCCCCCTGCACGTCGACGTGATCGAGCAGCATCCCTACACCAGCGAGATGCGCCTGAGCTACGCGATTCCCGATCCGGTGACGGGCGAACCCGATCCGTCCGCCTACCTGCGCCTCTATCACGATGCACACCAGCTCGAAGCCACGCACTGCTATGTCGGGCGACGCTGGCAGGACGTGATCGGGCTCAATCCGTCGCCGCAGCGGCTGCTCGGCCACCGCATGCGGATGAACACGTTCCTCGGCAAATGGCTGCAGTACCTGGTCGAGCGCGGCCATGGCGAGGCGTCGCTGCGCTATGCCGGGCCGGTCCCGGCGGCATCGCGCGAAACGGCCGACGGGAACGCTTGACGGCGTGAATTTCGCTGCTAAAGTAGCGGGCTTCCAGCACGTGGGGCCATAGCTCAGCTGGGAGAGCGCTACAATGGCATTGTAGAGGTCGCCGGTTCGATCCCGGCTGGCTCCACCACTCTTCAGGACCCTGATTCTCCGAATCAACGGTCCCGATGTCCCCATCGTCTAGAGGCCTAGGACATTACCCTTTCACGGTAGCGACCGGGGTTCGAATCCCCGTGGGGACGCCAACACTCGAAGGCCCGCGCAAGCGGGCCTTCGTCTTTTCCGCCCGGGGTCAATCCGCGATCCGCTCGTCGACTGCACGCAGCAGCATTTCGCCGCCGGCGTCCTGGCCATGCAGCGGCAGGCAATCGATCCGGCGGAGCCGGCGCTCGACTTCGCTGCATCTGCGCGGTGGCCCCCCGAAGAGACCGAGTGCTGCACGCATGGCCGGCGAGCGGAACGAAGCCTGCTCCGCCGCAGCACCCATGCTCGCGAAAAGCGCGTCGGGCGCGATTCCA
>CAZNRZ010000158.1:0-1577 GCA_964575535.1 uncultured Lysobacter sp.
TTCTTCGTGATCGTGTAGCCGGCCAGCGACGTGCGCTCGGTGGGCTCGAACAGCACCTGGAACTCGCGGCCGCCCTTCATGAAGGCGTCGAAGTCGGCGGCGATCAGGCTGCCGGCCGGGAACGTGCGGGCGCCGGCCGTGTACGGCTCGCGCAGCTCGAGGATCAGCCAGTCCTCGTGGACGTTCTTGTTGGCCGAATTCGGCGCGTCGATTTTCGTCAGCTTGCCGTCTTCGCCGCGCAGGTAGAGCTCGTCGTTGTAGAACGCGATCGTGCGGGAGACGAAGTCGCGTACATGGCCGGGCGTGTGGTCACGCATCGCGGCGATGTACATGTCCTTGTCGGTGCCTTCGTAGACGAGCTTCGCCGACGCCAGCGGCGTGCCGCGCGTCCATTCCTTCACCACGCGCGGGTAGCCCGACGAGGTCATCGTGCCGGGGCCGAAGTCGGTATAGACGTAGACGCGGTCCTGGTCGATCCAGCCCAGCCCGCCCTTGGCCTCGGGGCGGAAGAAGCCGTCCTTCAGCCACGTCTTCGTGGTCAGGTCGAATTCGCGGGTGACGTCGGCATCCGCGCCGCCGCGCGAAAGCGCGACCAGACAGCGCTCGTAGGCGGGCTTCAGGCAGTTGGCGCCATGCCAGACCCAGTTCTCGCCCTCGGCCCTGTTCAGGGCATCGAGGTCGATGACGGTCTCCCACTTCGGATTCTTCTTGCGGTACTCGTCGAGCGTCGTGCGCCGCCACAGGCCGCGCTCGTGCTGCGCGTCCTTCCAGAAGTTGTAGTAGTACGGGCCGATCTTCTCGACGCCGGGGATCTTCGCGTCGGAATCGAGGATGGCGCGGATGTCGGCTTCCAGCGCCTTGAACTGCGGCGTGGCCGCGAGCTCGGCCTCGGTCTTCGCGTTCTGCTGCTTCACCCAGGCGAGCGCGCGCTCGTCGGTGACGGCTTCCAGCCACTGGTGGGGGTCGGACTGCATGGCGGCCTCCTGCGCGCTGGCGGCACTCGCTGCGGCCAGCGCGGCCGCGATCAGCAGGGTGTTGGTGCGCTTGGACATGGATATTCGGTCGGGCGACGGAGGCCGCAACCTAGCAGGCCATGGCCGCTGCGGCCACCGCCGGCGTTCAGGCAGCGCGGCGTGCGGGTGCGGCAGGGCCGGGACGCACGGCGCGGCGGGCCTGCGGCTGTGGACGTCGCGAACGCGAGGCGCGCGCGGGGCGCGCGTCGGCGCGGACGCCGTGCGGCAGCGGGAACCCGCGCAGCGCCCACCACGCCACGGCCGGCATCGCCACCAGCCACATGGGCAGCCAGCCGATGGCGACGGTCGCGCGCGCCGATGGCACCAGCAGCACCAGCAGCGCGCCGGCGACGAGCGCGGCGCAGAGGACCTCGTCGAACAGGGAACGGGCGGGGTTCGTCATGGTCGGCAGTCGCGATCGGAGCGGGACGCCACCTTCGCCAGTCGACATCTCACGGAGTGCGACCGCGCAAGGTTGATACAGGAGCCGCGTCGACACCCGACGCACCGCCGTGCGTGATGGCACCCGCCTGCAGTGCGAACTACGCCGCTCGATGCCGCTTC
>CAZNRZ010000158.1:1677-4409 GCA_964575535.1 uncultured Lysobacter sp.
CGCCGCTCGATGCCACCTCAGTACCCCGCCGCATCCAGCGCCTGGTCGGCCGCCGCGCGCCCCAGTTCGATCATTTCCGCGGCGCGCCAGAACTCGTAGAACAGGCAGGCGTCGCGCGGGATGCGGATCACCAGCTCGGCCGGGTCGAGGGCGAGCTGCACGCGCGCGACCTGCGACTGCATCGTGTCGAAGGCGCGGGAAACCCGCTGGACCAGGCCGAGGTCGTCGCGCGCGATGCGCCACGGCAGCCCCGCGCCGTCGACGCTGACATCGGCCTCGGCGGCCTCCTGCGGATGCCGCGGCAGCGGCAGGTCGGTGGGTGCGAGCTGGGGCCAGCCGTGCATGTCGACGGCGACCAGGCGATGCGCGTCGGACAGGCGGGAGGCGGTGATCGGCAGCGGCGCGAGCAGGCCGCCGTCGACCAGCTCGCGGCCATGCACCAGCTGCGGGGTGAGGATGCCGGGGATCGCGATGGACGCGCGGATCGCCTGCAGCAGGTCGCCCTCGCGCAGCCAGACCTCGCGCTGGCGGAGCATGTCGCAGGCGACGATGGTGAGGTCGATCGGCAGCGACTCGATCAGCACGTCGCCGAGCAGGCGCTGCAGCGCCTGCATCAGCTCGCGGCCTTCGAGCAGCGCGCCGCGGCCGATGCCGCTGTCGAGCAGGCGCAGCATGTCGAAGCGGGACAGGCCGGTGATCCAGTCGCGGAACGCGGGCAGACGCCCGGCCGCGTGGAAGCCGCCGATCAGCGCGCCGCTCGACGATCCGGCGATCGCCGCGATGCGCAGCCCGCGCGCCTCCATCGCCTCGATGACGCCGATCTGCGCCATGCCGCGGGCGCCGGCGGCGCCCAGCACGAGCGCGATGGGCTCGCCGGCGTCGGCCATCAGCGCCCGTACTTGCCCAGTGACAGCTCCAGATGCGTGATCGCCTGCTGGCGCAGCGCGGCGGGCTCCACGATCTCGGCATCGGCGCCGTAGTGCATGACGTCCATCAGCAGTTCGCGTTCGGTGCTGTACGGCACCTTGAGCTCGAAGCGGCCGTCGGGCAGGAAACGGCCCTGCTGCTGCGAATGCCAGTGCTCGTCCGCCACCCAGCGCGCGGCCTTGGCGCTGAACACGATCGTCGCCCAGCCCTTGGGCGTGCCGGAGAAAATGCCGTAGCTGGAGGAAAGCTGGCGGTCGAGCTCCTCGTCCGGCACGTCGCGCGCGGCCTGGTCCTGCACGCGCGCGTTGACGATGCGGTCCACCGAGAAGCTGCGCATCGCCTCGCGCTCGTGGTCCCAGCAGTCCAGGTACCAGTTCTCGCGGTAGTGGGTGAGGCGCTGCGGGGAGACCGTGCGCCGCGTCTTCTCGTCGGTAGAGCGCGCGCGGTAGTCGAAGACCAGGACGCGGCGGTCGAGCACGGCGGTGGCGACGTTGCGGAAGCTGGCCTCGTCGAGCCGGCGCCGGCGATGCGGAATGACGCGGATGCGCTCGACCGGCACGCGCCGCCCGCCCACGTGCTCGCCCAGCAGCTTCTCGATGCGCTGCTGCAGCGGCGCCAGCGCGGTGGACAGCACGCCGCCGCCCGAGCGCATCAGCAGCTGCTGCGCGGCGAGCAGCGAATAGAGTTCCTCCGAGGACAGCCACAGCCCCGGCAGTTCGAAGCGCGAGCCGTCGGAATGGTCGTAGCGGAAACCGGCCTCGCCATTGCCGACCACCGGCGCCATCAGGTAGTCGCGCAGGTAGGCGAGGTCGCGGTAGACCGTGGCCCGCGAGCACTGCAGTTCCTCCTGCAGCCGCTGCACCGTGACCGGATAGCGTGCCGCGGTGAGGGTGCGATGCAGGGCGTGGATGCGTTCGATGCGTTCCATTCGGGCTCGAAGTCTCGGAGGGCCGGTCCGCCCCAAGCATGGCACCGGCATCGCGCCAGCCGCTAGGGCCTGCGGTGGCGGGCGTGCGCAGCGGCCGCAGTGTCGCCGCGCCGACGGGGCCGGGGCGTGAACAATCCCGGCGATGCGGGAGGTGCGGCGGATGCGCGCGCGAGCTCGGGCACAATGCCGGCATGCGCGCGCCGAACGAACCGGTCATCGATACGTCCCCGACGCCGGGCGACGAGGTCAGGACGACCACCTGCTACATGTGCGCCTGCCGCTGCGGCATCAAGGTCTGGCTGCAGGACGGCCGCATCCGCTACATCCAGGGCAACCCGGAGCACCCGGTCAACCAGGGCGTGCTCTGCGCCAAGGGCTCGGCCGGGATCATGCAGCACTACTCGCCGGCGCGGCTGTCGAAACCGCTGCTGCGGGTGGGCGAGCGCGGCAAGGGCGAGTTCCGCGAGATCGAATGGGACGAGGCGCTTTCGATCGCGACCTCGTGGCTCGGCGCCATCCGCGAGCGCAATCCGGATGAGCTCGCCTTCTTCACCGGCCGCGACCAGAGCCAGGCGCTGACGGGCTGGTGGGCGCAGCAGTTCGGCACGCTGAACTACGCGGCGCACGGCGGCTTCTGCTCGGTGAACATGGCCGCGGGCGGGCTCTACACCGTCGGCGGCAGCTTCTGGGAATTCGGCGAGCCGGACTGGGAGCACACGCGGTATCTGATGATGTGGGGCGTGGCCGAGGACCACGATTCGAATCCGATCAAGCTCGGGATGGGCAAGCTCAAGGCGCGCGGCGCGAAGATCGTCTCGGTCAATCCGGTGCGCACCGGCTACGGCGCGATCGCGGACGAATGGATCGGCATCCGCCC
>CAZNRZ010000159.1:0-4385 GCA_964575535.1 uncultured Lysobacter sp.
CCGAAGCCGTAGCGGCGCATGTAGTCGGCCAGGCGCTCGATGCCCATGTCGTAGGCGAGCTTGTAGTAGTAGTAGTTGACCGACTTGGAGATCGACTTGCGAAGGTCCGTCCACCCCGCGCCGCCGTGCGCGTCGCGGTAGCCGCGGCGCTGGCCGGGGATGAAGAACTCGCCGGTGGAGAACACCGCCGACTCCGGCGTGCGCAGGCCGCTGTCCACGCCGGCCAGCGCGACCACCGGCTTGATCGTCGAGCCGGGCGGCCCGCCACCCAGCACCGGGCGGTTGAACAGCGGGCGCGACGGATTCTTCGTCAGCGCCTTGTAGTGCTTGGACGAGATGCCGTTGACGAACAGGTTCGCGTCGTAGCTCGGCAGGCTCACCATCGCCAGCACCTCGCCGGTGCGCGGATCGATGGCGACGGCGGCGCCATCGAGCTCGCCGAAGGCGGTGACCATCGCCTGCTGCAGGTCGATGTCGATGGACAGGCGCAGGTCGGTGCCCGGCTGCGCCGGCACGCGGCCGACGATGCCCAGCGCGCGCCCTTCCACGTTCGTCTCGACCTTCTCGTAGCCCACCTTGCCGCGCAGCAGCTCCTCGTAGGCGCGCTCCAGCCCGGTCTTGCCGATGTGGCTGAGCGCCTCGAAGCCCTCGCCCATCTTCTTCTTGTCGTCCTCGTCGATGCGCCCGACATAGCCGACGATGTGCGCGGTCAGCTCGCCATGCGGATAGCGGCGGTTGAGATAGGAGACGAGTTCCACGCCCGGGAAACGCCAGCGGTCGACGGCGAAGCGCGCGGCCTCGTCCTCGGTGACGCGCAGCTTGAGCGTCACCGGCTTGAAGCCGCGCGAGGCGCGTCGTGCGTCGTGGAAATGCTCCACGTCCTCCGGATCGAGCTGCACGATGCGCGCGAGCTGCGGGAGCCACTTCGCCGGGTCGCCGGCCTCGCTGGGCGTCACGTCGAGGCGCCAGGCCGGCACGTTGTCGGCAAGGATGCGGCCCTTGCGGTCGAGGATCAGCCCGCGCCCCGGCACCACCGGCTTGAGCTTGATGCGGTTGGCCTCCGAGCGCGTGGCGTAGTCCTCGTGCTGCACCACCTGCAGGCGGAAGTACCAGCCGGCGAGCACCACCAGCATCGCGACAACACCGATGAACGCCAGACCGGCGCGACGGCGGAACTGCGCGGCCTCCGCGTGCGGGTTCTTGAGCAGGCGCGAGCGGCGCGGAAGCATCGGCCCGGCCTCAGCGGCGCCAGCGCCCGAGGCGCAGCGAATCGAGCGCGAGGAACACCAGCGGCCACAGCAGCATGCCGACCACCGGCGCGATCCAGAACGCGGCGGGCAGCACCGGCGCGCCGAGCGCGAGGTGCAGGCCTGCGCTGACGATGCGGTCGTTGAGCAGCAGCGCGCCCATGGTCAGCGCCTGCTGCGACAGCGGGAAGAAGCGCAGGCGCGCGCGGAAGCGCTGCACGATGAAGGCGAGCACCACCAGACGCAGCGCCTGTTCGCCCAGCAGCGCGCCGTAGGCGAGGTCGGCCACCAGCCCGAGCATGAAGGCGAAGCCGAGGCCGACGCGGTCGGGATCCTCGATCAGCCAGTAGGCCAGCACCAGGGCGAGCCAGTACGGCCGCATCGGCTGCAGCGCTTCCGGCAGCGGCAGCAGCCCGAACAGCAGCGCGGCGAACAGGCTGGCGTAGAGGATCCAGCGCGGATACGAGCGCATCAGCGGGTTCCTCCGGGCGCCGGCGTCGACGGCGCGGGCGGCGTCGCAGCACGCGGCGGGCCGCTCGAAGGTTGCCGTCGCGCGTCGACTGGCGCCGCCGTGCTCGCGGCCGCATCGCGCGGCGTCGCGTTGGCCGCTGCGCCCGTCACAGGCGCGCTCGCCCGAGGTGCGCCGGTGGCCGGCGCAGCAGTGCCGGCGACCGGCGATCCGGCATTCCCGGCACCGCTGCCTGTGGCCGGCATGGCGTCTGCACCCCCGGTGCCGGCAGCCGACGGCAGGCCCTCACCCACCGGTCCGGCCGGCGTCGGCGCCTGGATCGCGACCGGCGGACGCGGCGGCGCCGAGCGCAGCAGCAGCACCTCGCGGCCGCGGTCGAGCTGCGCCGCGGGTTCCACGTCGCCGCGCAGGAAGGCGCGGGTGTCGTCGGGCTCCAGCGCGACGACGCGGCCGACCGGGAAGCCCGGCGGAAAGCGCGCGCCCATGCCCGAGGTCACGATCACGTCGCCCACCTTGACGTCGCTGGAGAGCGGGATGCTCGCCAGCGCGAGGCGGTCGCTGCGGCCCGTGCCATAGGCGACCAGGCGCACGCCATTGCGCGCGATCGCCACCGGCACCGCGTGGTCGGGATCGGTGAGCAGCAGCACGTCCGACTGCAGCGGCCCCACGTGCGTCACCTGCCCGAGCAGCCCGTGCGCATCGATCACGCTCTGGCCCACGCGCACGCCGTCGCCGCGGCCGGCGTCGAGCACCAGGCGCTGGCGGGTGGGATCGAGGTCGACATCGAGGATGGGCGCGAGCTGCACGTCGAGCCCGCCGCGCTGCGCGGCGTCGAGCAGCGTGCGCAGCCGCGCGTTGTCGACGGCCACCGTGGTCATGCGCGCCATGCGCGCCTGCGCGATCAGCAGTTCGCGTCGCAGCTGGCGGTTCTGCCGCGCCAGCTGCGTGACCGTGCCGACCGAATCGGAGACCCCGCCCGCCGCCCGCACCGGCCAGCTCGCGATCTCGCGCACGGGCTCGGCCACCACGCCGGCCTGCTCGCGCAGCCCGCGCAGCCAGCCGCCGCGGTGGTCGAGCACCATGAGCACGATGGCCATCGCCAGATAGGCGAGCAGCCGCAGGGTGCCCGCGGCATCGCCGAGTCGGGGGCTGGAGGGACCGGCGTAGGGCACGAGTGCGGCGGAGTCGGAGATTCGGGATTCGGGATGCGGTCAAGCGGGCCCGCGCGCGGCCTTCAGCCGGTTCGGAGCCGGTGCCGGGATCGCGCGGACGTCCGCCATCGAATCCCGAATCCCCACCCCCGAATCCCGGCTTTCGATCAGTCCGGCGCGAAGAACTCGTTGCCGTGCATGTCGACCAGCTCCAGCGCGCGGCCACCGCCACGCGCCACGCAGGTCAGCGGATCGTCGGCCACCTGCACGTGCAGGCCGGTCTCCTCGCTGATCAGGCGGTCGACGTCGCGCAGCAGCGCGCCGCCGCCGGTGAGCACGATGCCGCGCTCGAACACGTCGGCGCTGAGCTCCGGCGGGGTCTGCTCCAGCGCCAGGCGGATCGCCGCGACGATGCCGGCCAGCGGCTCGCGCAGCGCATCCAGCACCTCGTTGGAGCTGATCGAGATCATCTTGGGCACGCCCTCGGCGAGGTTGCGGCCGGAGACCTCGATCGTGCGCACTTCCTGTTGCGGATAGGCGCAGCCGATCTCCAGCTTGATGCGCTCGGCGGTGGCCTCGCCGATCAGCGTGCCGTAGTGGCGGCGCACGTAGTTGATGATGGATTCGTCGAAGCGGTCGCCACCGATGCGCACGCTCTGCGCGTAGACGACGCCGTTGAGCGCGATCACCGCGACCTCGGTGGTGCCGCCGCCGATGTCGACGACCATCGAGCCGCGCGCCTCGGTCACCGGCATGCCGGCGCCGATCGCCGCGGCCATCGGTTCCTCGATGAGATAGACCTCGCGCGCGCCCGCCTCTTCGGCAGACTCCTTGATCGCGCGGCGCTCGACCTGCGTCGAACCGGCCGGCACGCAGACCAGCACGCGCGGGCTCGGGCGCAGGAAGCGGCTCTTGTGCACCTTGCGGATGAAGTACTTGAGCATCTCCTCCGTGTAGGTGAAATCGGCGATGACGCCGTCCTTCATCGGGCGGATCGTGGTGATGTGGCCGGGCGTGCGGCCCAGCATCTGCTTGGCCTCCGAACCCACCGCGGCGACCGAGCGGCTGCCGCCGACCATGCGGTCCTGCCGCACCGCCACCACCGACGGCTCGTTGAGGACGATGCCCTGCCCGCGCACGTAGATCAGGGTATTGGCCGTGCCCAGGTCGATGGACAGGTCATTGGAAAACATGCCGCGAAACTTCTTCAACATCGGGGAATGGCCCGGAAAGAGAGGCGCAAGGGGGATGCGCCGCAGGCAGCGCGCGAGGGCCGCCAGCCTAGCAACCGCCCCCCGCCGCGGCAAGGAATGACGGGGTTTTCACGGGGGTTCGCCATGTCCGTCACACAGCGGCCACGGACGCGGTTCAGTTGCGCGATCCGGCCTCGCTGGCCGCGCCGCAGGCCAGCCGCTACCCTACGCGCCGCGCCGCGCCGGGCGCGGTGACCTGGGAACGTATCGGAATGTCTGCCCTGATCTGCGGCTCGCTGGCCTACGACACCATCATGGTGTTCCC
>CAZNRZ010000160.1:0-3178 GCA_964575535.1 uncultured Lysobacter sp.
TCGGACATCGACACCGTCGAGCGCGTGGAGATCATCCGCGACCTGCGCCTGGGCAAGTTCGACGTGCTGGTGGGCATCAACCTGCTGCGCGAGGGCCTGGACATGCCGGAGGTGTCGCTGGTGGCGATCCTCGATGCCGACAAGGAGGGCTTCCTGCGCTCGGCCGGTTCGCTGATCCAGACCATCGGCCGCGCGGCGCGCAATGTGCGCGGCAAGGCGATCCTGTACGCGGACGCGATGACGCGCTCGATGAAGATGGCCATAGACGAGACCGACCGGCGCCGGCAGAAGCAGGTCGAGTACAACACCGAGCACGGGATCACGCCGAAGTCGGTGGTGCGCCCCATCACCGACATCCTCGAAGGCGCGCGCTCCGAACCGGAGGAGGCGAAGGGCAAGGGCAAGGGCAAGGCCCGCCGCGTCGCCGAGCCTGCGACCGACTATGCCGCGCTCAGCCCGGTGCAGCTCGCCTCACGGATCAAGGCGCTGGAGCAGCAGATGTACCAGCACGCGCGCGACCTGGAGTTCGAGGCCGCGGCCAACGTCCGCGACCAGCTGCGAAAGCTCAAGGAGGCGGGCTTCGCCAGCTGAAACGGCTTGCCGCCGGCGGGGCGGCTGGCTACACTGTGCGCCCTTCGCCGGGTGGTCTACCGGCAGCGGGCGGTTAGCTCAGCGGTAGAGCACTACCTTGACATGGTAGGGGTCACAGGTTCGAACCCTGTACCGCCCACCACTCTAAGTGGCGTAACGGCAGGACTCTCACGGGTTCTGCCGTTTTCGTTTCCGCGGCGGGTGGCCCGATGTGACCCTCGCGCCGGGGCGCGGATTTTCTCGAACCCCGCACCCGCGGGCGTGGCGCGTTATCAGGCTTCGCCCTGTCGAACGTCGCGTTATTCGTACCCACCACGGTTGCCTGAGTCGTCCGCGGTTCGCATCACATCACGCATCGCTGCAGCGCGCCGCGCGTTGCAGCCGCTTGTGTCATCAACCTGACCCGATCGCCGAAAAAGTGATCCGTGCACGGTCGCGGCTCACGTTCGTTTGACCTTGCGTGCACCAGCATCGGTCGCCTTGCCGCATCAGGTCGCCGCACGTGCTCACAGCTGGTCGACCCCGTACCGATCGGGGCCTGCCCTGGATTTCCTCCTCCGCCAAGGACAGCGAAATTCTCCGTCTGCGAAGCCTCGTCGCGGCGCTCGCGAGCATTTCCGAACATGCGGGCGAAACCGCGCGCTTCGTCGAGGACGCACTCGATACGGTCGTGGCGCTGACGCGCGCCACCGGCGGCGTCGTGCTGCTCGATGCGGCCGAGAGCGGCCTGCAGGTTGCCTGCGCGCGTGGACAGATGGCCGAGGTGGAAGAGGACGAGTTCAACGGCGGCGGCACGCTGGCGCGCGCCTGCCTCGTCGACCACACGACCCAGCGCAGCGACGCGACGTCGGGCGATGCGCGCATCCACGGCGAGGCGCGGCGGCGCCACGGCCTGCAGTCGCTCATCGCCACTCCGCTGCGCCATGGCGATTCGGTACTCGGCGTGCTCGAGGTCTGCTCGTCGGTGCAGCTGGCCTTCGACGACATCGATGCGCACGCGGTCGCGCTCATCGGCACGGCGATGGGCGGCGCACTCGGGCGGCAGCTCGCGCTGGAGGAGAACACGCGGCTGATGCGCCGCCTGCACGATGCGCTGCTCGACACGCAGGCCACGGCGCGCATGTACCAGGACGCGGCGTCGCTGGACTCGCTGACCGGCCTGCCCAACCGCGGCGCCTTCGAGGTACAGCTCGACAGCGTCTGCGAGACGCATGACGGCCAGCCGCACCGATTCGGCCTGCTGTTCCTCGACCTCGACTCTTTCAAGGACGTCAACGACACCTACGGCCATGCCATGGGCGACGAGGTGCTGCGCACCACGGCCGCGGTGCTGCGCGAGACCCTGCGTGATACCGACACCGTTGCCCGCCTGGGCGGCGACGAATTCGTGGTGCTGCTGACTTCGCTCCGCGATGCCGATCGGGATATCCGCACGGTGGCCAGTGCGCTGGAGGACGAACTCGCGCGGCCGCGCGTGGTGAACGGCGTGCGGACGCGCATCCGCACCAGCGTCGGCTGGGTGCTGCACGACGGCCATGCCAAGGCGCAGGACATGCTGCGGCTGGCCGATGCCGCCATGTACGAGCACAAGCGATCGCGCCGCGGCGGCTGAGCCGCGACCGCGCGCTCACGTGGCGGGCGCTATCTCTCGCCGCCTGTCTCGGGGATGCGCCCGGACGCCACGGAGATCCGCCATGCACGACACCGCACGTTCCGGCCTGGCCGCGCTGGCCTGCGCAGTGATGCTTGCCGCCTGCGGCGGGCAGGGCAGCAACGACACGCTGGTGGATGGCGCCGTCGACCGGCCTGCCGGCGACAGCAGCGGGGCCGGACAGGTCGGTCCGGCCGACGCGTCACCGGCTGCGGCCGCCCCGGGAGCTGCCACGAGCGGACCCGCGCCCACGGCCGGCGCACCTGGCGCCGACGGCGGCGTGACCCTGACGGTGTCCGCCCAAGGCCCCGCTGGCGCCTACATAACCGACTCCGCTGGCGTGGCGCTGTACGGCCTCGAGGGTGACCGCGACGGCAGCGGATGCACGGGCGACTGCCTCATGGCCTGGCCGCCGGTGCTGATGGGAACGACGCAGCCGGGCAGCGCGGCGGGGCTGCAGGGCGCGCTGGTCTCCAGCATCGCGCGGCGCGACGGCGGCCGGCAGGTCACGTTCGACGGACAGCCGCTCTACCGCTACGCGGCGGATGGTGGCGCGGGCACCACCAACGGCCACGGGGTCAAGGACCAGTACGGCACCTGGCGGCTGGTGTCACCGCAGGGCTCGACGCCGACCGGCCAGTAGCCGCGCCACGTCAACCCGCAGGCGCGGGGCGGCCCGACCGGTGGCGGAGTCGTAGGAAAAGGTCAGTTGTCGATCCCGGGCACCATGCCCGGGCGCTCCACATGGATCGCGTGGCGGCCTGCCGGCGACAGGCTGCGATCCCACGACGACTGCAGCATGCCCTTGGCGAGGAGGTCGTCCACCAGTGCCTCGTCGATGCGGGCGCGGGCGTCGACGGCCAGCACGCGCAGCGCGGTGAGTTCACGTTCGCTCAGGACGGAGGGCTGCGAGCTGGTCGTCATGGGAGATCCCTG
>CAZNRZ010000160.1:3278-4344 GCA_964575535.1 uncultured Lysobacter sp.
GCGGCGGCATTCACGACCGCGGAGAACTGGCACTGCGTGCGCAGCAGCCGCGGGAAGAGCTTGTTGCACGTGGAAATCGCATTGGCGACGCGGCGGCCGTGCTGGTGGCCGCTGAGCATGCTGTCGAGCGAGCGCACGGCGTCGTCGCGTTCGCCGGCGTGCTCCTGCAGCTCGGCTTCCAGCCGCTCGCGCGAAAGGATGCCTTCCTCGACGAGGATCTCGCCGAACAGCTTGCGCCGCGCCTTCTGCTCGTCGAGCAGCGCGCCGACCTCGTCGGAGGTGAGCAGGCCCATGGCCTGGGCGATGTCGCCGAAGCGCTTGTCCTCGCGCCGCTGGCGCTCGTTGATGGTCTGCGCCTGCGACTCGCTGAGCATGCCGCGGGCGACGGCGAGCTCGCCCAGCGCGGGGTTCGAGGTGCGCTGCACGTCGAGCGCGCGCAGCAGCTGCGCGGAGGTGATGACGCCTTTTTCCAGCAGGAACTGGCCGAAGAACTTGGCTGCCATGGCGGAGCCCTCAGGCGACGATGTCGGCGAGCACGCGGGAAAGCGTGTCGCGGTCGATGGGCTTCTGCAGGTAGCTCTTCGCACCCATGCGCAGGCACTGCTCGATGTCGTTCTGCGCCCCCAGCGAGCTGAGCACCACCACGCGCGCGGCCGGGTCCTCCTCGAGGATGCGGCGCAGCGCTTCCTTGCCGTCCACCTGGGGCATCACCAGGTCCAGAAGCACCACGTCCGGGCGCAGCGCGCGGTACTGCTCGACGGCCTTCTCGCCGTTGTCGGCTTCGCCGGCGAGGTCGTAGCCGCAGGCGTCGATCTGCTGCGCGGTGAGCATGCGCAGCGCGCGGGAGTCGTCGCAGAGCAGGACGGTGGGACGGGCGCTCATGATGGGTTCCTGTTCCTCGCGCGGCATCCGGCGCGCACCGAGGCCCCGGGCTGGGGCCACGCCTACGATAACGGCTCCGACCCCGCGGCCTTGAGGCTCAGGCGCGCGAGACCCACGCCGCGGCGGCGCGACCCGCCACGAGGCCGCTGGCGAAGCAGGCGGTGAGCAGATAGCCGCCGGTGGG
>CAZNRZ010000161.1:0-4296 GCA_964575535.1 uncultured Lysobacter sp.
GGCCCAGCACCTGGCCGCCGAAGACGTACTTGGTGCCGATGTCGCGGCTCTGGCCGCGGAAGAGGTTGTCTTCGAGACGTTCGAGCGCGAGCAGATCGACGAGCTCGGAAACCGGCGACGTCATGCGCGGGTGATCCTGCGGAAAGGCCGGGAATTATACGGGCCGGTACGGGCCCGCCCGCGCCCGACGGGCTCAGGGCGCCGCGACGTTCAGCCGCTGCAGCGGCACGTTCGCCAGCACGTGGTCCCACGGAAACAGCGGGCCGGGATCGCGCTTGCGGTGCACCTGCCGGGTCGGGTCGTCGGTGGCCTGGACCATCGCGGTGTCGAGATCCTCGTGGCCGGCCACGTACTTCAGCGACGGATGCTCGCCCGCGAGCCTGCGCAGAAGCGCCACCAGCGTGTCGATCTGCGCCGGCGTGTAGGGCTCGTCCATCGCCTGGTGGTCGCTGTCGTACCAGCGCGGGTAGCGCCCGGTGTTGACCAGCTCGATGCCGATCGAGCGCGGGTTGTAGCCGCGGGTGTGGTTGGCGATACGGTCCGCCGAGACATAGCGGTGCAGGCTGCCGTCGCGGTCGATGTAGTAATGCCCGCTGTTGCCGGTGCCGGTGGCCTCGTACAGCACCTTCTCGCCGAACGCGCGCGACTCGGCGAGCGTGGGCACTTCGGTGCAGTGGATGATGACGAGGTCGACCTGCGACAGCGGCCGCGCCTCGAGCCGCGCCTCGTAGGGCAGGGGATCGACATGCACCGGCAGCGGCGGAAGGTCGGGCAGCATCGCGCGGATGCTAGCATCGCCGCCCCATGCGACGGCCTCCCCTCGATTCCGCGCTCGGCCAGCTGATGGCCCGTTTTCCGCGCGGGGGCCGCGTGGAATTCATCGGCGTGCGGCCGGCGCGCGGGACGGCGGTGCAGAGCGTCGACGCGGTGCAGGCGGTGGCCGGGCGCGGGCTCGTCGGCGACCGCTACGCCGGCGGCAGCGGCAAGCGCGGCGCGACCCTGATCCAGGCCGAGCACCTGCCGGTCATCGCCGCGCTGGCCGGGTTGGAGGCGGTCGATCCCATCGACGTGCGGCGCAACCTCGTCGTCAGCGGCATCCCGCTGATCGCGCTCAAGGGCCAGCTGTTCCGCATCGGCGACGTGCTGCTCGAAGGCACCGGCCCCTGCGACCCCTGCTCGAAGATGGAGGCCGCGCTGGGCGAGGGCGGCTACAACGCGATGCGCGGCCATGGCGGGCTCTGCGCGCGCATCGTCGAAGGCGGCGTGATCCGCCTGGGCGATGCCGTCCACGCCGTCGGCTGACGCCGGCGCGACTCCACACAACCGCGGCATCGCCGCACAGCGAGAACCTGTTCCCATGCGCGGCCACTGCATCCTTTCCCACGGCTTCGAGAGCGGCCCCGACGCGACCAAGGTGACCGCGCTGGCCGAGGTCGCCGAGCGCCTGGGCTTCAGCCACGAGCGGCCCGACTACACCGACCTCGACGCCCTGCGCGACGTCAGCCCGCTGGGGGACGTCGCCGCGCGCCTGGAGCGCCTGCGCCAGCGCGTTCGCGCGCGCATCGAGGCCGGCCCGGTGGTGCTCGCCGGCTCCAGCCTCGGCGCATGGATCTCGGGGCGCGTCTCGCTGGAGTTCCACGTCGCCGGGCTGTTCCTGATGGCGCCGCCCGTCCGCCTAAACGCCGGCCATCCGCTGGATGCCGCGCGCGTGCCTACGTCGATCGTGCATGGCTGGTACGACGAACTGATTCCAGCCGACGACGTGGTGGCCTGGTCGCGCGCACGCGGCGCGCGGCTGCTCCTGGTGGAGGACGGCCATCGCCTGTCGGCGAACGTCGAGGCCAGCGCCGACGCCTTTGCCAGCCTGCTGCGGAGCCTCTGACATGCGTTTCTTCGCCAGCTGCGGCAAGGGCCTGGAATACCTGCTCGTCGACGAGCTGATCGCACTCGGCTGCGGGCACGCCACGGCGGCGGTGGCCGGCGCGAACGTCGCCGGTGACCTGGCGCAGGCGCAGCGCGCGGTGATGTGGTCGCGCATCGCCAGCCGCGTGATGTGGCCGCTGGCCGAGTTCGACTGCCCCGACGAGCACGCGCTATATGCCGGCGTCGCGGCCGTCGACTGGACGCGGCATCTCCCGCAGCACGCGGCCATCGCGGTCGATGCGCACGTGGGCGGCAGCGCGATCACGCATGCGCAGTACGCGGCGCAGCGGGTCAAGGACGCGATCGTCGACACCATGCGCGCTGCGACAGGCGCGCGTCCGGACGTCGACCTGCACCATCCCGACGTCCGCATCAGCCTGGTGCTGCGCAAGGGCCGCGCGGTGCTGTCGATCGACCTTTCCGGCGCGCCGATGCATCGCCGCGGCTGGCGCGAGCGCCAGGGCGAAGCGCCGCTGAAGGAGAACCTCGCCGCCGCCGTGCTGGTGCGCGGACGCTGGCCCGAGGCCTACCGCGCCGGCGGCGCGCTGCTCGATCCCATGTGCGGCAGCGGCACGCTTCTGATCGAAGGCGCGCTGATGGCCGCCGACGTGGCGCCCGGCCTGCAGCGGCACGGCGACATGCCGCCGACGCGCTGGACGGGTTTCGACATGGATGCCTGGGCGGGCCTGCGCGTGGACGCGATCGCGCGCGAGGCCGCGGGGCGTGCATCGCTGCGCCCGGTGTTCTTCGGGCGCGACATCGACCCCGAAGCCATCCGCGCCGCGCGCGACAACGCGATCAGCGCCGGCCTGGTCGACGTGATCGACTGGCGCACCGGCGATGCGCGCGCGCTCGACTCGTCGTTCCTCGCGGCGGTGACGCCCGTCACCGCCCAGGACGCGCGCGAACGCCGGACGGGTGGCCCGGAGCCGACGCGCGACGCCGACCCGCGCCATCCGGACAACACCGTAGGACACGATCGCGATGTCGATGCGACGCCGTCCGGCCTCGTCGTGTGCAACCCGCCCTACGACGCGCGTCTCGCAGCCGATCCCGCGCTGTATCGCGCGCTCGGCGATGCGTTGCGCCGCGCGGTGCCGACCTGGCGCGCGAGCCTGCTCTGCGGGGACGAGGCGCTGGCGCGCGCCACCGGGCTGCGCGCGCGCAAGACGTACAAGCTGTTCAACGGCGCGATCGAAACGGTGCTGCTGGTCGTCGATCCCATCGGCCCGGCGCAGCGCACCCAGGCGGCCGAGCCGGCGACGCTGTCGGACGGCGCGGCGATGGTCGCCAACCGCCTGCGCAAGAACCTGCGCAGGCTCAAGGCCTGGCGCGAGCGCGAGCAGGTGGCCTGCTTCCGCGCCTACGACGCGGACCTGCCCGAATACGCGGCCGCGATCGACGTCTACACCACCGACGAAGCCACCCCACGCACGTTCCTGCACGTGCAGGAATACGCCGCGCCCGCCGAGATTCCCGAAGCGGTGACGCGCGGTCGCCTCAACGAACTGCTCGCCGCCGCACGCGAGGTGTTCGGCGTCCCGCGCGAGCACGTCGCGCTGAAGACGCGCGAGCGCGGCAAGGGCGGCAGCAAGTACGGCCAGTTCGACCAGCGCGGAGAGTTCATCGTGGTGCGCGAGGGCGCCGCGCGGCTGCGCGTGAACCTGTTCGACTACCTCGACACCGGCCTGTTCCTCGACCACCGCCCGATGCGCCTGCGCCTGTTCGACGAAGCGCGCGACACCCGTTTCCTCAACCTCTTCGCCTACACCGGCGCCGCCACGGTGCATGCGGCGCTGGGCGGCGCGCGCACGACCACCACGGTCGACCTGTCCGCCACGTACCTCCAGTGGTGCGCCGACAACCTGCAGGAGAACGGCGTGGGTGGCGCCCGCCATCGCATCGTGCAGGCCGACGCGATGGCCTGGCTCGAAGCCGATACCGGCCAGTACGACCTCGTCTTCTGCGACCCGCCCACCTTCTCCAATTCCAAGCGTGCCGGCGACTTCGACGTGCAGGCCGCGCACGTGCGCCTGCTGCGCGCGGCCGTGGCGCGGCTGGCACCGGGCGGCGTGCTGTATTTCTCCAACAACTACCGCCGCTTCAAGCTGGACGAGTCGCAGGTATCGCAGTTCGCGCGGATCGAGGAGATCAGTGCGCGCACGATTCCGCCGGATTTCGAGCGCGACGCCCGCATCCACCGCTGCTGGCGCCTGACCGCCCCGGGCTGATCGGCCTGCGGGAGTGGCGCCGCCGCGTACGGGCATGCACCGCTGCCGGTACCACGCGGTCCGCGCCGGGATCCACATCCGGCCACTTCGCGCGACGGAGTCCCGTCCGCGGATACGCGCGACCACGCCCGATCCATCGTTC
>CAZNRZ010000162.1:0-4277 GCA_964575535.1 uncultured Lysobacter sp.
CTCGTCGACCTCTGCGGCGTCGACTACCTCGGCTACGGCAGCGACGAGTGGGACACCTCGGTGTCTTCCGAAGGCTTTTCGCGCGGCGTGGAAGGCAAGGGGCCGGGACGTTTCGTCTGGGGCGAGCAGCCGAACGGCGCGTCGCTCGCGCCCGAGCGCCGCTTCGCGATCGTCGCGCACCTGCTCTCCGTGCAGCACAACCTGCGCGTGCGTATCCGTACGTTCGCGCCGGACGACGACCTCCCGGGCGTCGCGTCGCTGGTCGACGTGTGGCCCGGCGTGAACTGGTTCGAGCGCGAGGCGTTCGATCTGTTCGGCATCGTCTTCGACGGGCATCCCGACCTGCGCCGCATCCTCACCGACTACGGCTTCGTCGGCCATCCGTTCCGCAAGGATTTCCCGCTGATCGGCAACGTGGAAGTGCGCTACGACGCCGAGAAGCGTCGCGTCGTCTACCAGCCGGTCACCATCGAGCCGCGTGTCCTCGTGCCGCGCGTGATCCGCGACGACGCGCGCTACGAAACGTCGCTGGGCGAAGCCGCGCAGCGTGCGGAGGCCCGCAAGTGAGCACCGTTCCTCCCAGCCTCGCGGACGATCTCGGCGCGCCTGCCGGACACCCGGCTCCCGAGATCCGCAACTACTCGCTGAACTTCGGCCCGCAGCATCCGGCCGCGCACGGCGTGCTGCGCCTGATCCTCGAGATGAACGGCGAGATCGTGCATCGTGCCGATCCGCACGTCGGGCTGCTCCATCGCGGCACCGAGAAGCTCGCCGAGTCCAAGCCGTTCAACCAGTCGGTTCCGTACATGGACCGCCTGGATTACGTCTCGATGATGTGCAACGAGCACGCCTACGTGCGTGCCATCGAGACGCTGCTCGACATCGAGGTGCCGGACCGCGCGCAGTGGATCCGGACGATGTTCGACGAGATCACGCGCGTGCTGAACCACCTGATGTGGATCGGCTCGAACGCGCTGGACCTCGGCGCGATGGCCGTCTTTCTCTACTCGTTCCGCGAGCGCGAAGAGCTCATGGACGTGTACGAGGCGGTGTCCGGCGCACGCATGCATGCGGCCTATTACCGCCCGGGCGGCGTGTATCGCGATCTACCCGATCGCATGTCGAAGTACCGCGAGTCGCCGTGGCGCAAGGGCCGTGACCTCAAGCGCTTCAACGAAACGCGCGAGGGCACGCTGCTCGATTTCATCGAGGCCTTCACCCGTGATTTCCCGGCGCGCGTCGACGAGTACGAGACGCTGCTGACGGACAACCGCATCTGGAAGCAGCGCACGGTCGGCGTCGGCGTGATCACGCCGGAGCAGGCGCATGCCTGGGGCATGAGCGGCCCGGTGCTGCGCGGCTCGGGCGTCGCGTGGGACCTTCGCAAGACGCAGCCCTATGCGCGCTACGACCAGGTCGATTTCGACATCCCGATCGGCACCGGCGGCGACTGCTACGACCGCTATCTCGTGCGCGTTGCGGAGATGCGCGAATCGAACCGCATCATCCAGCAATGCGTGAAATGGCTGCGGGCCAACCCGGGCCCCGTGATCGTCGACAACTTCAAGGTCGCCCCGCCGAAGCGCGAGGAGATGAAGGACGACATGGAAGCCCTCATCCACCACTTCAAGCTGTTCTCCGAAGGCTACTGCGTGCCCGCCGGCGAGACGTACGCCGCGGTGGAAGCGCCCAAGGGCGAGTTCGCCTGCTACCTGATCTCCGACGGTGCGAACAAGCCGTTCCGCCTCAAGATTCGCGCGCCGGGATTCGCGCACCTCTCGTCGATGGACGCGATCGTCAACGGCCACATGCTGGCGGACGTGGTCGCGATGATCGGCACCTACGACATCGTCTTCGGCGAAATCGACCGCTGACGCGGCGACGACCGGACCACGGACTGCAATGAAAGCGACCGGCAATTTCGAGGCCTGCCAGAACGTCGACCCCATGGTCGCGTTGACGGACGGCACGCGCGCGCACATCGACCACTGGCTGTCGAAGTTCCCGGCCGACCGCCGGCGCTCGGCCGTGCTGCAGGGCCTGCACGCGGCGCAGGAGCAGAACGGCGGCTGGCTCTCCGACGAGGTCATCGCGGCAGTGGCGAAGTACATCGGCATTCCGCCGGTGTGGGCCTACGAGGTCGCGAGCTTCTACTCGATGTTCGAGACAGAGAAGGTCGGCCGCCACAACGTCGCCTTCTGCACCAACATCAGCTGCTGGCTCAACGGCGCCGAGAAGCTCGTCGAGCACGCCGAGAAGAAGCTGGGCTGCAAACTCGGCGAATCCACCGCCGACGGCCGCGTCTTCCTCAAGCGCGAAGAGGAATGCCTCGCCGCCTGCTGCGGCGCGCCGGTGGTCGTCATTAACGGGCATTACCACGAGAAGCTCGACGTCGGACAGGTCGACGCGCTTCTGGACGGTCTGGAGTAATCGCGCGATGGCGCATTCCCATCACGACTACTCGAAGGGCTACGGCCCGGTCGGCCCGGCGCCGCAGGAGCACAACGTCGTCTACACGACGCTGCACTTCGACACGCCCTGGTCCTACGAGAACTACCTCAAGACCGGCGGCTACAGCGCCTGGAGGAAGATCCTCGCCGAGAAGATAGAGCCGGCGGCCGTCATCGACATGGTCAAGGCCTCGGGCCTGCGCGGCCGTGGCGGCGCGGGCTTCCCGACCGGCCTGAAGTGGTCCTTCATGCCGAAGGGTCCGGGCCAGAAGTACATCCTCTGCAATTCGGACGAGTCCGAGCCCGGCACGGCGAAGGATCGCGACATCCTGCGCTACAACCCGCATGCGGTCGTCGAGGGCATGGCGATCGCCTGTTATGCGACCGGTTCGTCGGTCGCCTACAACTACCTGCGCGGCGAGTTCCACCACGAGCCCTTCGAGCACTTCGAGCAGGCGCTGAAAGAAGCCTACGAGAACGGCTGGCTGGGGCGCGACATCCTCGGCAGCGGCATCGACGTGGACATCCATGGCGCGCTCGGCGCCGGCGCCTACATCTGCGGCGAAGAAACCGCGCTGATGGAGTCGCTGGAGGGAAAGAAGGGCCAGCCGCGCTACAAGCCGCCGTTCCCCGCGAACTTCGGCCTGTACGGCAAGCCGACGACGATCAACAACACCGAGACCTATGCCTCCGTGCCGGCGATCATCCGCAACGGCGCGGAGTGGTTCGCGGCGCTGGGCAAGCCGAACAACGGCGGCCCGAAGGTGTTCTCGGTGTCCGGCCACGTGGCCAATCCGGGCAACTTCGAGATCCGCCTCGGCACGCCGTTCTCCGAGCTGCTGCAGATGGCCGGCGGCGTGCGCGGCGGCCGCCGGATCAAGGGCGTGATCCCGGGCGGCTCGTCGATGCCGGTGCTGCCGGGCGAGACGATGATGTCGCTGACGATGGACTACGACTCGATCCAGAAGGCCGGTTCCGGCCTTGGCTCGGGCGCGGTCATCGTGATGGACGACACCACCTGCATGGTGCGCGCCTGCCAGCGCATCGCGCGCTTCTACTTCAAGGAGTCCTGCGGCCAGTGCACGCCCTGCCGCGAGGGCACCGGCTGGATGTACCGGATGCTCACGCGCATCGTCGAGAAGACCGCGACGCTCGACGACCTGCACATGCTGCGTGCTGCCGCCGGACAGATCGAAGGCCACACCATCTGCGCCTTCGGCGAGGCCGCCGCGTGGCCGGTGCAGGGCTTCCTGCGCCACTTCTGGAACGAATTCGAATACGCGATCGTCAACAGGCGCTTCCTCGTCGATGACGAGGCCGCTGGTACGGTCGTGCAGCAGGTGGTCGCCGCATGAGTGCGCAGCCCGTCAACCCGAACCTTCCGCCGGACCACGTCACCGTCTTCATCGACGGCGTCGAGACGGCCGCGCCGAAGGGCTCGATGATCATCCAGGCCGCCGACAAGGCGGGCATCGCGATCCCGCGCTTCTGCTACCACGACAAGCTCAGCGTCGCGGCGAACTGCCGCATGTGCCTGGTCGAGGTCGAGAAGATGCCGAAGCCGGCGCCGGCCTGCGCCACGCCGGTGATGGATGGCATGAAGGTCGTCACGCGCAGCGAGAAGGCCCTCAAGAGCCAGCGCAACGTGATGGAGTTCCTGCTGATCAACCATCCGCTCGACTGCCCGGTCTGCGACCAGGGCGGCGAGTGCGAACTGCAGGACCTGTCGATGGGCTACGGCCGGTCGATCTCGCGTTTCTCGGAGCGCAAGCGCGTGGTGCCCGACGAGGACATCGGCCCGCTGGTCGCCACCGAGATGACGCGCTG
>CAZNRZ010000163.1:0-4182 GCA_964575535.1 uncultured Lysobacter sp.
TCCTGCAGGGCGTGCTGGATGGCCGCGCGCTCGATCTCCTCGATGTAGGAGGGCAGGGCGCTGGTGGCGGTGTCGCGGGGGTCCTGGGTGCGCGGGTCGGTACCGGCGGCGGGCGCGGCCGGGGTGGCCGGCGCGGGCTTGCCGGCGGCGCGCGGCAGGCTGAGGTCGTCGACCTGGATGGCGTCGTCGTCGGCCAGGGCCATGGAGCGCTCGAGGATGTTCTCGAGTTCGCGGACGTTGCCCGGGAAGGCGTAGGCGCGCAGGGCCTCGACGGCGTCGGGCGAGAGCCGCGGCACCGGGCGGCCCTGGGCGGAGGCGAGGCGCTGGAGGATCAGGTCCGACAGGGTCGGCAGGTCCTCGGGGCGCTCGCGCAGCGGCGGCACGCGCAGCTCGATGACGTTGATGCGGTAGTAGAGGTCGTGGCGGAAGCGGCCTTCCTCGACGAGCGCGGCCAGATCCTTGTGCGTGGCCGAGAGGATGCGCACGTCGACCTTGACCTCGGCATTGGCGCCGACCGGCCGCACCGACTTCTCCTGGATCGCGCGCAGCAGCTTGACCTGCATGGGCAGCGGCAGCTCGGCCACTTCGTCGAGGAACAGCGTGCCGCCGTTGGCCGCCTGGAACAGGCCGGGCTTGTCGGCATGCGCGCCGGTGAAGCTGCCCTTCTTGTGGCCGAAGAACTCGCTCTCCATCAGCTCGGCCGGGATGGCGCCGCAGTTGACCGGCACGAAGGGGCCGTCGGCGCGGCCGCCCTCGGCGTGGATGGTGCGGGCGACCAGCTCCTTGCCCACGCCCGATTCGCCGGAGATGTAGACCGGCGCCTGGCTGCGGGCGACCTTGGTGAGCGTGGCGCGCAGCGAGGCCATGGCCGGCGAGGTGCCGTGCAGGCGCGAGGCGATGCCGGATTCGGCGGCGGCGCGGCGGCGCTCGTGCAGTTCCAGCGCCTGCTTGACGAGGTCGCGCAGCACGCCGAGGTCGACAGGCTTGGCGACGAAGTCGAACGCGCCGGCCTTCAGGGCCTCGACGGCCGCCTCGACATTGCCGAAGGCGGTGATCATCGCCACCGGCGTGTTCGGGTGGTTCTGGTTGATGTCGGCGACGATTTCCAGCCCGTTGCCGTCGGGCAGGCGCATGTCGGTGAGGCAGAGGTCGTAGCGGTTGCGCGCGAGCAGGGCGCGGGCGTCGGTGACGTTGGCGGCCGTGTCGCAGCGCAGGCCCATCCGGCCGAGGGTCATCACCAGCAGCTCGCGGATGTCCCGTTCGTCGTCGACGACGAGCGCGATACGCGAGGGCGGGGTGGATCGGTCTTCGGTCATCGGTTCCTCCGCCCGCCACATTAGCGGAAGTGACCGGCAGCGGCCACTTCGAGCCGTTCGCGTCAACTCCCGGCGGCGGCCATCGACCGTTCGTCCGCCTCGCGACGGCCCAGCGCGCTCATGCGGATCCGGAAGCAGCCGCCGACGCCGGCGGTGGGCAGGTAGTCGAGGCCGGCCTGGTTGGCGCGGCAGAGCTCGCGGGCGATGTAGAGCCCCAGCCCCGTGCCATGGTGCGAGGTGGTGAAGAAGGGCTTGAACAGGCGCGCGCGCACGCCCTCGGCGATGCCGGGGCCGCGGTCGAGCACGTCGATCACCGGCTGGCCGTTGTCGTCGGCCACGCGCAGGCTGACCCGCGCCGGCTGGCCCGGCAGGCGCCCGTAGATCAGCGCGTTGTGCACCAGCACGGTCAGCACCTGGTGCAGCTGGCGCGGGTCGAACAGCGCGGACAGCGCCTTGAGCGAGGACGTCGTAGCGATGCTGTCGCCCTCGATCGGATGGCTGGCCAGGTATTCGTCGACGAAGCGCTGCGCGAAGTCCACCGCGTCGATCACTTCCGGCTTGGCCGGCTCGCGCCGGGCGAGGCCGAGCACGTTGTCGATGATGCCGTTCATGCGCTGCGCATGCTGGCGCACGATCTCGAGCAGGCGCTGGTCGGCGGCGCGGATGTCCTCCGATTCCTGCAGCAGCTGCACCGCGTAGTTGATCGCCGCCAGCGGGTTGCGGATTTCGTGCGCGAGGCTGGCGGAGAAGCGGCCCAACGTCGCGAGCGTGATGGATTCGGCGCGCTGCGAGACCAGCGAGGTGTCGTCGAGGAAGACCAGGGCCTGGTCGCTGTGCGCCTGCAGGCGGGCGAAGCGCGGGATCACGTCCGGCTGGTCGGGCGCGATGCGCAGCGGGCTGTCGTCGGAGCGGCCCATCGTGCGCCATTCGCCCAGGCGACGGCCCAGTTCGGGCACGGCGACGGTGAGTTCGCGGTAGCCGCTGACCTCGTCGCCGATGTCGCCCAGCAGCGATACCGCGGCCTCGTTGGCCATGCGCATGCGGTCCTGCCCGTCGACCAGCAGCACGCCGGTGCGCAGGCGGCGGATGATCAGCTCGTTCACCTGCGCGAGGTGCTCGTTCTCGGTGGCGTGCATGGCTGCGAGCTCGTAGCTCTCGCGCATCTGCCGGCCCAGCACGTTCATCAGCGTGGCCAGCGCGATGTAGCCGATGGAGAACATCAGCGGCTCGGCCAGCGAGCGCGCCATGTCCTGGTCCATCCAGCTCCAGACGTATTCGCCGATCAGCCCGGCGACCGCCGCGACCGCCACCGTCACCGCCAGCCGCGTCGGCAGCAGCAGCGCTGCCGCGCCGACGTTGAACATCAGCATCAGCGCGATGCCGGCCCCGGCCATCGGCAGCGCATGCATCGCCACCAGGCCGAAGAAGAGATCGCCCGCGACGCCGACGAGCGCCAGCGTGCGCAGCTCCACGCGCCGCACCAGCATCAGCGCGACGAGGGCGAGGAACAGGTAGGTGAGGGTGACCGCCTGCGCGAGAAGCTCGTGGCGGATCGGGTCGACCATGGTCCCGACCGGCCCGAACACCACCAGCACCAGCAGGGCGGCCTCGAGCACGCGGTAGAGGCTGAACAGGCGCAGCTCGCGATGCAGGACGTGGTCGGCATCGCGCGGGGAGACGGTGGTCTGCAGGAGCACGATGCGCCTCCAGCGGGGGATCGGCCGAGTATAGGCGGCCGCCGGAAGCGCGGAACCCGCCGCGAACGCGCCGGCTTTTGCCCGCAAAAGCCCGATCGGCGACAATACCGCCCCCTCGCGCCGGCGCCGTCCGCGTGCGCTTGCTCGCGCGGGCCCCACGTCCATCCTTCGGTGACGCATGAATTTCCACGAATACCAGGCGAAGCAGCTCTTTGCCGACTACGGCATCGCCGTTCCCAAGGGCATCGTCGCCCGCTCGCCGGAAGAAGCGGTGGCGGCGGCCAAGCAGATCCCGGGCGACCTCTGGGTCGTCAAGGCGCAGATCCACGCGGGCGGCCGCGGCAAGGCCGGCGGCGTGAAGCTGGCGAAGACCTTCGACGAGGTCGCGCAGTACGCCCGCGCCATGCTCGGCACGAAGATGGCCACGTACCAGACGGCCGGCGTCGAGCTGCCGATCGACAGCGTGCTGATCTCCGAAGGCACGGACATCGCCAAGGAGCTGTATCTCTCGGTGCTCGTCGACCGTTCGACCAAGACGGTGACGTTCATCGCCTCGGCCGAGGGCGGCATGGACATCGAGCAGGTCGCGGCCGAGAAGCCGGAGGCCATCCAGACGCTGCACATCAACTACGTCGAAGCCCTGCAGCCCTACCAGTGCCGCGACCTCGGCTTCGCGATGGGGCTCAACGCCAAGCAGGTCGGCCAGCTGACCAAGATCATGACCGGCCTGTTCAAGCTGTTCATGGAGAAGGACCTCGCGCTGGTCGAGCTGAACCCGCTGGCGATCCTCACCGACGGCAACCTCGCCGTGCTCGACGGCAAGATCGACTCCGACGACAACGCCGGGTTCCGCCATCCCGAGCTGGTCGCCATGCGCGACACGCGCCAGGAAGACGAGACCGAGGTGCTCGCGTCGAAGTACGACCTCAACTACGTGACGATGGACGGCGACATCGGCTGCATGGTCAACGGCGCGGGCCTGGCCATGGCGACCATGGACGTCATCAAGCTCGAAGGCGGCGAGCCGGCGAACTTCCTCGACGTGGGCGGCGGCGCGACCAAGGAGCGCGTCACCGAGGCGTTCAAGCTGATCCTGTCGAGCGACAAGGTGCGCGCGATCTTCGTCAACATCTTCGGCGGCATCGTCCGCTGCGACATGATCGCCGAGG
>CAZNRZ010000164.1:0-4148 GCA_964575535.1 uncultured Lysobacter sp.
TCGACCAGAGCCTGTTCGAGCTGTACCAGGCCGGCGAGATCAGCTACGAGGACGCGCTGCGCTACGCCGACTCGCAGAACGAGGTGCGCCTGCGCATCAAGCTGGCGCAGGGCGGCGACGCACGCACGCTGGCGGCCGGCCTGGACGGCGTGGGCGTCGCGGACATCCGCTGAGCCCCGCCGGGTTCGGCTTCGAGGGCGCCTGCGGGCGCCCTCGTCGTTTGTGGGCCTGTTGCGAGCGGGGCTTCCGGAGCGGGCGCCGGGCCGGGCTAGAATGCGGCCATGTCACTGCCCGACAGCCCGACGCCGCTCGCGAACCAGTTGCTCATCGCACTGCCTTCGCTCGCCGAACCCGGCTTCGCCCGCAGCGTCGCGCTGATCTGCCAGCACGACGGTGACGGCGCGCTCGGCATCGTCATGAACCATCCCTCCGAGTACACGGTGGGCGAGGTGCTGAGCCAGATGGGACTCGCGGGCGGCAGCGATGCGCTGCGCTCGCAGATCGTGCTCAACGGTGGCCCCGTGCATCGCGAGCGCGGCTTCGTCATCCACGACGGCGGCACGCGCTGGGATTCGACGCTCGCGATCGGCGACGACCTCTGGCTCACGACCTCGCGCGAGATCCTCGAGGCGATGGCGAACGGCGAGGGCCCGGAGCATGCGGCGGTCGCGCTGGGCTGCGCCGGCTGGGGCGCGGGCCAGCTCGAACACGAGCTCGGCGTCGACAACAGCTGGCTGACCGCGCCCGCCGATGCGGAGCTGCTCTTCGACATGCCGCTGGAGCAGCGCTGGGAAGCCGCGGCCGGCCGCATCGGCGTCGACTTCGCGCGCCTCGCCGACTACGCGGGCCACGCCTGATGCCGACCGCGACCACCGTCCTCGGTTTCGACGTCGGTGCGCGCAGGATCGGCGTCGCCGTCGGCAGCTGCTTCGGCAGCGGCGCGCGGCCGGTGGCGGTGGTCGACGTGCACGCCAACGGCCCCGACTGGCCTGCGATCGAGCGCCTGCGCCGCGAGTGGCGCCCGGATGCGTTCGTGGTCGGCGATCCGATGACGATCGACGGTGGCGACCAGCCCGCGCGGCGCCGTGCGCGTTCGTTCGCGGTCGAGCTGCAGCGCCGTTTCTCGCTGCCGGTGAAGTTCGTCGACGAACGATCGAGCTCCGTCGAGGCGGCGCAGCGGTTCGCGAGCGAACGCGCGCAGGGCGCGCGACGCCGGCGCGATGCGCAGATCCTCGATGCGCTGGCCGCGGCCATCATCGTCGAGCGTTGGCTCGCCGCGCCGGACCAGGCGGTCGCGCTCGACGTTCCCCTTTCCGGATAGGCATCCATGCATCACCTGCTCACGCTCGAGGGCATGGCCCGCGGGCAGCTCGTCGACCTGCTCGATCGCGCGCAGGCGCATGTCGCCGGTGGCACGGACCCGCGCACGCTCACCGGCAGCGCCGTGTGCACGCTGTTCTTCGAGCCGTCCACGCGCACGCGCATGAGCTTCCAGCTGGCTGCGCAGCGACTCGGCGCGCACGTGCTGGATTTCGACGTGTCCACCTCGAGCGCCCGCAAGGGCGAGACCGCGCTGGACACCCTGCGCAACCTCGAGGCGATGGGTGTTCGCGGCTTCGTGGTTCGCCATCACGACGACGGCGCCGTCGCCGCGCTGGCGCGCGAGGCGCGGGCCGGCACTGCGCTGCTCAATGCCGGCGACGGACGCAGCGCGCATCCCACCCAGGGCCTGCTCGACATGCTCACGCTGCGGCAGGCGAAGGGCGACGACTTCTCACGCCTGAAGGTCGCCATCGTCGGCGACGTGAAGCATTCGCGCGTCGCGCGCTCGGACCTGCATGCGTTGCGCATCCTCGGCGCGGGCGAGGTGCGCGTCTGCGGGCCGGCTTCGCTGCTTCCCGACGACGGCACGCTCGACGGCTGCATCGTCACGCAGGATCTCGACACCGCGCTCGACGGCGTCGACGCGGTGATGATGCTGCGCCTGCAGCGCGAGCGCATGGAGGAGGGGCTGGTCGGCTCGCTGGAGGACTACCACCGCGACTACGGGCTCGACGCCGCGCGCCTGCGCCGTGCCGCCTCCGACGCGGTGGTGTTGCATCCGGGCCCCATCAATCGCGGCGTGGAGATCACCGACGAGGTGGCCGACGGTGCGCAGTCGCTGATCCTGCGTCAGGTCGCCAACGGCGTCGCCGTGCGCATGGCGGTGCTGGAACGGCTGCTCGCCTGAGCCTCAGGCGGCTGCGGTCGCCGGCTCGGCGGCTTCGACGTCGTTCGCGAGCGCGAGGAACAGGTCCGCGCGCGTTGCCGGGTTTTCGAGTGCAGGCGGTCCGACGGGCCAGACCGCATCGCCTTCGAGCGCGCCGGCCTCGATCAGGCGATAGCCCATCGCGAGGCGGTCGGCGGCCTGCAGCGTGCGCGCCAGCGGCGAGGCCGCGACCTCCGCATCCGTGAAGGCCTGCAGGGCGTCCAGCACGTTCGCCGGCAACTGCCAGTGCGCGCCGGCGCGTACCGCGAGCGGGCGCGCGATGTCGAAGAAGCGGGGCGCGAATGCGGGATCGCCGGCCGCGTCGGCCAGCAGCGACAGCGGCACCATGCGCGACAGCGCGGCCACGCCCGTGCCCGCGACGATTCCGGCGAAGTGCGCCTCGCCCACGTCGTGGCGGCCCGTGGCGAGCCGTCCGCAGAGCCAGGCGCGGGCTTCGGCGTGGGCCCACAGCCGCGCGGACGCGCCGGCACCGGACTGCCCCGCGTCGCCGCGCAGGATCGGCCGCATCACGCTGCCGAGCACGACGTGCCGCAGGCCGTCGTTGCCGATCGCCTGCACCGCCTGCTGCAGCCCGGCGGGCGCCTGCGCGCGGCGGTAGAACGCGCTGTTGGCCACGCGCATCACCTCGCCGGCGAGCGTGGGATCGCGCGCGACCAGCCCGGCCAGCTGCGCCGCGTCGCTGTCGTCGCGACGCATGGCCGCGAGCAGCTGCGGCACCAGCGCGGGCAGGCGCGGCATGCGGCGCACGTCGAATCGTTGGGCGACGACCTGCAGGTGCGCGAACGCGTCTTCGGCTGCGGCGACGTCGTGCACCGGCGCTTCGTGGGGGAGATCGAACACCCAGTGCAGGAAGCATCGCTCCAGCTCCGCGGTGTCGATCGAGTACTCGATCGCCTGCGTTGCGGGCGCCGGCTCGACGACACGCGTGCACGCCGCGTCGTCCTGCGCCGGCGCGAGCCGTGCCGGCCGTCCCTGCAGGCGGCGGAGCAAGCGGTTGATCATGGTGTCCCCGCAACGACTATTGCCGCTCGACGTGCGGCCCGCAACCCGCCGCTTGCGCGGCGCATCACCCTTCTATCGGCACGGCGCCGCATCAGTTGAGCAGGACGATCGTGGCCAGGCCGAGGAAGGTGAAAAACCCCATGACGTCGGTCACCGTGGTCAGGAAGATGCTCGACGCCAGCGCGGGATCGAAGCCCATGCGGCGCAGCGTGATCGGTACCAGCACGCCGGCCGTGGCCGCGAACAGCAGGTTGAGCGTGAGCGCCGTCGCGATGACCAGCGACAGCCCCACGTTGCCGAACCACAACTGCACGATCACGCCGAGCACCAGCCCCAGCGCCAGGCCGTTGAGCAGGGCCACACGCATTTCCTTCCACAGCAGCACGCGCACGTTCGATGCGCTGACCTGCCCGAGCGCCAGCCCGCGCACCATCAACGCGAGCACCTGCGTGCCGGCGTTGCCGCCCATGCCCGCGACGATCGGCATCAGCACGGCCAGCGCGACGAGCTGGTCGATCGTGGCCTCGAAGCGGCCGACCACGCTCGCGGCCAGGAAGGCGGTGCCGAGGTTGATCGACAGCCAGATCAGCCGGCGCCGCATCGCGCGCCAGACCGGGCTGAAGAGATCCTCGTCCTCGTCGAGACCCGCTGCCGACAGCGCCTGGTGTTCGGCCAGCTCGCGGATGATGTCGACCACGTCGTCGATGGTGATGCGGCCGAGCAGGATGTTGCTGTCGTCGACCACCGGGGCGCTGACCCAGTCGTGGTCGGAGAAGCGGCGCGCGACCTCGCTGTCGGTTTCGCCGACGTGGATCGCAGGCTGCTCGTCGTCGACGAGGCGGTTGATCGGCGTGGACGGCTCGCGCGTGAGCAGGTC
>CAZNRZ010000165.1:0-4092 GCA_964575535.1 uncultured Lysobacter sp.
CGGCAGGTCCGCCGGCAGCTCGGCGTAGGCGCCCTCGCGGCCGGGAATCGTGAAGTGGCCGGTGATGCGGTCGGCGTAGCGGCGCGCGAGCGCCTGCGTGAGGCCGGCGCCGTCACCCTTCGCGAGCGCGCGCGGGCGGCGCCCGGTCGGGCCGGTGGCGTCGTCGGCATCGGCGAGGTCGCGGCGCCGCGCGGTGTCGTGTATCGCCAGTTCGCGCCCCGTGGTCGCCATCGCCGCCTCCGTTGGAAGGCGGCGATTGGGCCGCAGCGGCGTCGCAGCCCGTGAGACGCACGGAGCGCGCGGCTAGGTCTCGACCGCCCCGCGTGACCACGCGCGCAGATGGCCTGCGGTGGGAATGCCGATGCCTCGGGCCTTGCGATACGTGTAGAGCGTGACGTGCGGCGGCGGCACGGGCAGCTGGCGCCCCAGCAGGTCGCCGAGCCAACGGTAGTAGAAGGCCAGCGCAGGCAGCTCGACGCACTCGATCACGCTGGCCACGGTGCCGCGTTCGCCGTCGTCGGTGGTGCCGGTCTTCTCGATCAGCAGGCGCTCGCCGGTCGGCGCGTGCGTCCAGTCCAGTGCCTCGAACGCGGGACGCGTGGCGGCGTCCAGCCGGCGGCCGAGCGCGCGCCGCAGCTCCTGTCCCAGCGCGCGCCCGACCAGGGTGACGTGCAGCTCGTCCTTGGGCGCGAACTCGCGGTCGTCAATGCGCAGCGGCGCGGCCGGCGGCGCGTCGTCGAGCGGGAGGATCAGCGTGTGTTCCTTCGTCCAGCCGGGCCATGCGGTCATCGGTGGTCTCCTGGTCGGGCGGACATCGTCGCCACGCGGACGTGCACGGCGCGCGTTCAGCGCGGGGCGCGCGACGTGCAGGAGCAGTGACGCAGCGACGCCGAATCGCCCCAATTCAAGCGGTTCCGTTTAGGCGGCGGTCGCGAAGGTCAAGCCGGTCGTGATGCCGCCGTCGCTAGCGTCGACAGCCATGAAAACGACGACGAACGCCGCCATGAAAACCCGCCGCCTGCCGCTCTCCCTGCTGTTCGCCGCGCTGCTCGCCGCCACCGGCGCGCCGGCCTTCGCGCGCGATTCCACGGCCTCCGTGGCGGACATCGAAACCACCGACGCGAAGGCGCTCGAACCCGGCGACTACGAATGGAACCCGGAGCTGTCGGCCAGCGGCCCGGTGGTGATCGTGGTCAGCCTGCCCGAGCAGATGGCGCACGTGTACCGCGGCGGCGTGCGCATCGCGCGCTCGACGATCAGCAGCGGCAAGCCCGGCCACGAAACGCCCACCGGCGTGTTCCCCATCCTGCAGAAGCGCCGCGAGCACTACTCCAACCTCTACAACAACGCGCCGATGCCCTTCATGCAGCGCCTCACCTGGGACGGCATCGCGCTGCACGGCGGCAGGATTCCCGGGTATCCGGCCTCGCACGGCTGCGTGCGCCTGCCGCACGAATTCGCCAGGAAACTTTTCGCACTCACCGATCACGACGTGAACGTGGTGGTGGCCGACGAGGGCTCGCACAGCGCCGCCGTGGTGTATCCGGGTGAGCGCGTGCCGGTGAATCCGGTGACCGGCCTGGAGCCGGTCTCTTCGACCGACGCCATCGCCACCCGCATCGAGCCCGACGCCAGCCAGGCCGACATCGGCCTCACCGCGGCGCGCTGAGGAATCCCGGTCGACGGGAGGGACGGACGCCGGAGGCCTGCAGGGATGCGGGCCTTCGTCGTTTTCGCGGCTCGGGTGTTCGAGGCGGTGGCGGGTGTGCCGATCCGTATCGCGATGCGCCGGGCAACACGAATTACGAGTGCTGGCCCGAATACCGCACGGCCGCAGCCGGTACGCGGTGCAGACACTTCCGCGCCTGCGCGACATCAGTTCGCGCCGTCATCGCGAGCAACGCGAAGATCACGCCCCGGCCTTCGCACGCCGAGCGTTCGGCTGCTCGCGCGGAAGCCATCGCGTTGCCCGGATGACAGCGCGAAGCTGGATGGTGCGGGCAATGACACGTGCAGGAATGACAGTGCAGCGAGGGCGACGGGCGCGTCGAACGTCCCCACGTCAGCTTTCGTGGTCAGCTGCGGGCGCGATCCGTCGTCGAAGGTCGCCGCAAGACGGTGCGCCACGCCCGCCACAGCGCCATCACCACCGCGCCGCCCACCATCATGTTCAGCACGATCAGCCCCGGCACGATGCCGGGAATGCGCAGCGGGTCGTGGCCGATCAGCGCGATCGCCGCGTCGTGGGGCGCCCACAGGACGTCCTGCACCACGCCCGCCGCGCGGCTGAGCGGCGAGCGCTCGCGCAGCTGATCCATGTCCCAGCCCCTGGCCACGAACGCCGCGCCGGTCGCCGCGACGAAATAGGCGACGCTGCAGCCCAGCCACCGCAACAGCCTGCGTGCGGCGCGGCGCATGCGGCTACGCCACCCGCAGGATACGCAGCGGGTTGTCCCAGTCGCGCAGCAGCTCGGCCTCGCGTGCCTTGGCCTTTTCCAGGTGCGCTTCCTTGACGTGCCCGTAGCCGCGGATGTGTTCGGGGATCGAGGCGATCTGCGCGGCGAGGTCGACGTTGCCGCCGTCGAGCTTGTCGAGCAGGCCTTCGACGGTGCGCATGTAATCAGCGATCAGCTGGCGTTCCATGCGGCGCTCGTGGGTGCGGCCGAACGGATCGAGCGCCGTGCCGCGCAGGCCACGCAGCTTCGCGAGCACGCGGAACGCGGTGAACACCCACGGACCGTAGGCCTTCTTCACCCCGCGACCGGCCGCGTCCTTCTTCGACAGCGTCGGCGGTGCGAGGTGGAAGCGCAGCTTGAAGTCGCCCTCGAACTGCTCGCGCACGCGGCGCTCGAACTCCCCGCTGGTGTACAGGCGCGCGACCTCGTACTCGTCCTTGTAGGCCATCAGCTTGAAGGCATAGCGTGCGACGGCCTCGGTGAGGTCCGTACTGCCCGGTGCGTTCGTCTCCTCGACCGCGCGCACCTTCGCCACGAAGTCGGCATAGCGCTTCGCATAGCCCGCGTTCTGGTAGCCGGTGAGGAACTTGATGCGGCGCGCGATCACCTCGTCGAGCGAGCGCGACAGGCGCGCGTCGTCGAGCGGAAGGAAGGCGACGGTGTCGGCGCTGTCGTGCGAGGGCACGTGGCGCAGGTCGTCCTGGTCGGGCAGGGCGCGCGGCGCGGCGGGGCTGCCGAACTCGTGGCCTTCCCACTGCGCGGGCGGCAGCATCGGCAGCGCATGCGGCGTCGCTTCGGCGGCCGTGCGGCGATTGGTCGTCAGGCCCGCGGCCTCGGCGACGGCGGCCGGGTCGATCGCCGCGAAACGGCCCCAGGCGAACGCGGTGCGGTTCATCTCGACCGCCGCGCCGTTGAGCTCCACCGCGCGCATCAGCGATTCCAGCGACAGCGGCACCAGCCCGCGCTGCCAGGCATAGCCGAGCATGAAGAGGTTGCTGGCGATCGCGTCGCCGAGCAGCGCCGTGGCGAGCTGCGTGGCATCGACCACGAAGAGCCTTTCAGACGCCCGCTCGCCGCCATCGAGCGCGCGGCGCACGGCGTCGACGATGTCGGCGGCGGGGAAGTCCATGTCCGGACGCGTGGTGAACGTGCCGGGCATCGCCTCGTAGCTGTTGAGCACCACGTTCGAACGGCCCGCGCGGATCTTCGACAGCGCCCAGTAGTCGTTGACCACGACCATGTCGCAGCCGAGCACGAGGTCGGCCTCGCCCGCGGCGATGCGTACGGCGTGGATGTCGGAAGGCTGCTGCGCGATGCGGATGTGCGTAGTGACCGCGCCGCCCTTCTGCGCGAGGCCGGTCTGGTCGAGCACGCTCGCGCCGCGGCCTTCGAGGTGCCCGGCCATGCCGAGCAGCGCGCCGATGGTGACGACGCCGGTGCCGCCGACGCCGGTGATCAGGATGTTCCACGGCCTGTCGAGCGCGGGCAGCTGCGGCATCGGCAGATCACTGAGCCGATCCTTCGCGCCGGATGCGCCCTTCTTCTTGCGCAGCGTGCCGCCTTCCACCGTCACGAAGCTCGGGCAGAAGCCTTCCGTGCAGGAGAAGTCCTTGTTGCAGTTGCTCTGGTCGATCTC
>CAZNRZ010000166.1:0-4069 GCA_964575535.1 uncultured Lysobacter sp.
CCGATCATCAGGATGTTCTTGGGCATCACCTCGTCGCGCAGCTCGGGTTCGAGCTGCATGCGCCGCCAGCGGTTGCGCAGCGCGATCGCCACCGCGCGCTTGGCGTCGTGCTGGCCGACGATGTGGCGGTCGAGTTCCTGCACGATCTCGCGCGGGGTCATGGTGGCGCTGGTGGTATCGGGCTTGAGGGGCATGTGATGGGTGGTTCGTGAGTAGTGATTCGTAAAGGCGGGTGTCGTGGCGCGACGGAGATCCGCTGCTTCGCCTTGGCGAACCGCGAATCACCCATCAAGGATCACGACAGCTCTTCGACCACCAGGTTGCGGTTCGTGTAGATGCACACGTCGCCGGCGATGTTCAGCGCTTCGGTGACGGTGGTGCGCGCGTCGAGTTCGGTATGCGCCATCAGCGCACGCGCGGCGGAGAGTGCGTACGCGCCACCCGAGCCGATCGCGACGATGCCGTCCTCCGGCTCGATCACGTCGCCGGTGCCGGAGACGATCAGCGAGGTCTCGCGGTCGGCCACGCACAGCAGCGCCTCGAGCTTTCCGAGGCGACGCTCGGTGCGCCAGTCCTTGGCCATCTCGACGGCGGCGCGCTGCAGCTGCCCGTGCTTCTCGAGCTTGGATTCGAACAGCTCGAACAGGGTGAAGGCGTCGGCGGCCGCGCCGGCGAAACCGGCGAGCACCTGGCCCTCGCGGCCGAGGCGACGCACCTTGCGGGCGTTCGCCTTCATGACCGTGTGGCCGAGCGTGACCTGGCCATCGCCGCCGACCGCGACGCGGCCGTTGCGGCGCACCGACAGGATGGTGGTGGCGTGGAAGACGTGGGGATTGCGGCTGGGGTCCATGGGGCATCCGGATGCGGGCGGCGGGCATCGCCTCGATGCCGGCCTCGTCTGGAAGTGAGGGTGCCCCGGTGCGCGTTCAAGCGCCGTCGTCGCCCGGCGGCTCCTTCCTGCGGCGCGCGCGCGGATGGGCGGCGTCGTAGACCTTGGCCAGGTGCTGGTAGTCCAGGTGCGTGTAGATCTGCGTGGTGGACAGGTCGGCATGGCCGAGCAGTTCCTGCACGCCACGCAGGTCGCCGGAGGATTCGAGGATGTGGCTGGCGAACGAATGCCGAAGCATGTGCGGGTGCACCTGCTTGAACAGCCCCTGGCGCAGGCCGAGCTGGCGCACGCGCAGCTGCACCGCGCGCGGGGTGATCGGCCTGCCGCCGCGGCCTGGAAAGACCGGATCGTCCGCCCGCGCGCCGGTGGAAGCGCGCCAGTCGGCCAGCGCGGCGCGCGCATGCGAGCCCACCGGCACGCTGCGCTCGCGGCTGCCCTTGCCGTGCACGGTGACCAGCCCATCGTCGAGGTCCACCTGCGCCCAGCGCAGGCCACAGAGTTCGGACAGGCGCAGGCCCGACGAATAGAAGAGCTCGAGCAGCGCGCGATCGCGCAGGCCCAGCGGCGCGTCGACCGGCGTTTCGACCAGCGCACGCGCCTCGTCCGGATCGAGCACCTGCGGCAGCTTGCGCGGCGCCTTGGGCGCGCGCAGGCCGGCGACGGGATTGGCGGTGATGCGTCCGTGGCGCAGCAACCAGCCGTAGAAACTGCGGCACGCCGACAGCCGCCGCTGCAGCGTCTTCGGTGCGCAGCCGCGGCGATGCTCATCGGCGATGAAGGCGCGCAGGTGTTCGCCGTCCAGCGAATCGATCGCCCGCGCGTGGCGGCCTGCCCAGCCGGCGAGCGCGGCGAGATCGCGGCGATAGGCGTCGCAGGTATGCGCCGACGCCTGCCGCTCGCCCTGCAGATGCGCGAGGAAGTCGGCTACGGCCGTCGGCGTGGCGGCGGGCGCGGACTCAGTCGACATACCTCGACAACGCCGCGCCGAAGGCCTCGCCCATCATGCGCAGGAAGAGCATGCCCATGCCCGGATAGAAGCGGCTGGCGTCGCGGCTTCCCACGGCCACCAGCGCCAGCCCGTGCGCGGAGAACAACGCGGAGGACTGCACCTCCTCCGCCTGCTCGCCGTACAGCACCTCCTGCTTGGCCGGCTGCAGGCGCCCGCAGAGCGGCTCGTCGCCGGCGAGGAAATCCGCGAAGGGTTTGAAGCGCACGTCGCCGGGGCCGATCACGTCCAGCCAGGGCGCGGGCGCGACGCCTTCGATCGGCCTGAGCAGCACGATGCGCACGAGATCGCCGTTGAAATCCTCGGCGAGCGAGGCGGCCATCGCGCGCAGCGTGTCGCCCCCGCTGGTCTGCCGCATCAGCGCCAGCGTGAGCTGGTGGATCCGCACGGACAGGCGCTCGTTCTCCTGCGCATTGGCGAAGAGTTCCTGCAGGCGTCGCGTGAGTTCGCGGTTCTTCTCGCGCAGCACCTCGAGCTGGTAGCTCGCCAGCGACGCGGCCGCACCGGCCTCGCGCGGCACCAGCAGCGACGTCGCCAGGTCGGGAAACTGCTGCAGGAAGTTCGGATGCCGCCGCAGCCAGCTGGCCACCTCGTGCGCGCCCAGCTTCTCGGTGTCAGTCATGGATCCAGTCCCCTTCGAAAACGAATGCGGCCGGGCCGGTCATCGCGACGTCCGCGTCGTCGTCCGGCCACTCGATATGCAGGCTGCCACCCGGCAGCTGGACGTCGACGGCGCGCTCCACCCAGCCGCGGCGCATCGCCACCACCGCGGCCGCGCAGGCGCCACTGCCGCATGCGAGCGTCTCGCCGACACCGCGCTCGTACACGCGCAGGCGCAGGTGCGTGCCGTCGACGACTTCGACGAAGCCGACGTTGACCGAGTCGGGAAAAGCGGCGTGGCGCTGCAGCGCCGGGCCGAGCGTGGCGACGGGCGCGGCGTCGATTCCGTCCACACGGATCACCGCATGCGGGTTGCCCATCGAGAGCGCGCCGAAACGCACGGGGCCGGCTTCGGTGTCGATCGCGTATTCGTCGGCGGCTTCGAAGCCCGCCAGCGGCACGCGCGCGGGCTCGAAGGCGGGACGACCCATGTCGAGGCGCACGTCGTCGCCGACGGCGAACTCGACCGCATGGCGGCCGGCGGGGCTGTCGACCTCGAAGCGGGGCGGCAAGGGCGCGCCGGCCTGTTCGGCGTCGTGGCGCAACCACGCGGCCACGCAGCGCGCGCCGTTGCCGCACTGGCCCGCGCGGCTGCCGTCGGCATTCCAGATGCCGTAGGCGGCGACGGCGCCGGGGTCGCGCGCGGGTTCGATGGTGAGGATCTGGTCGCAGCCAACGCCCGTATGGCGATCGGCCAGCGCTCGGCAGAGCGCCGGCGGGGGCGCATCGCGGCCGTCGCGCAGGTCGAGCACGACGAAGTCGTTGCCCGCGCCGTGCATCTTGGTGAAGCGCATCGCGGTCTCAGCGCGCGGGCGGGACCGGCGGCGTTTCGGTGCCGCCGCCCTCGCTGCCCTCGCCCTGCGGCGGCTGCGCGTTGGCGTCGTTCAGTGTTTCCGGCGTCGGATCGCCATCGACGGGCGCATCCAGCGGCGGCATCTCCTCCACGGGCGCGTTGGGCAGCACCAGCGGGCCCTTGTTGCCGCAGGCCGACAGGCCGAGCGCGAGGAGGCAGAAGAGGACACGGGGGATCGGCTTCATGCGGCGAGTGTAGCGCGGCGCCGGGTGATCACCGCGGCTCCGGGCGCGTCCACAGCCACGTCGCCACAACCGCCATGATCGCGGTGCCGGTGGTGGCCATCCAGGCCTGGGGCGCCGTCAGGAACATCAGCACGGCCGCGAGCGTCATCGTGACGGTGGCCAGCCATTTCGCGCGACGGCTCACCGCGCCCTGTGACTGCCAGTCGCGGATCATCGGACCGAAGCGCCGATGCGCGAGCAGGCGGGCGTGCAGGCGCGTCGAACCGCGCGCGGCGGCGTAGGCGGAGAGCAGCACGAACGGCACCGTGGGCAGGCCCGGCAGCACGATGCCGACGATGCCCAGGCCGAGCGCGACATAGGCCAGCAGCCACCAGGCCCAGCGGAAGCGTGAGGTGGGTTGGATTTCGGGCATGAGCCGGCCGGTGCGGTTGAGGGCGATGCTGCCACGAGGCGACGGATGATCGCGAGGTCCGCGA
>CAZNRZ010000167.1:0-4039 GCA_964575535.1 uncultured Lysobacter sp.
ACCCATCCCGACCCCAGCTCGCGCCTGGCCGAACTCGAGGCCCGCGCAGGGGGGCTGGTGGCGACCTACCAACAGGCGCGCGCCAGCGGCCGCAGCCCGAACTGCGGCTAAACCGGCGTCAAGCGCACCATCGTCCACCCCGCGCCGGCATTCCATCGCCGGCGGGCTTTCTGCTAGCGTGCCCGGCTCACCGGCTTGAGCCGCGCACCGCCCGCGCATGGACGCGGTTGATCGAGGACCCCCCATGAAAGCCCCCCTGTTCCAGCGCCGCGCACTCGCGGCCGCCCTGATCGCCTTCGCCGCCGGCACCGCCGCGCCGCTGTCCTTCGCCCAGAGCGGCGAGCAGGAGCATGACTCGCGCGGCGGCGAGAGCCGCGCCGCCTCGGCGCGCGCCGCGCGCGACCGCAGCAGCGCCCGCTCCAACCGCGGCGAGGAGCAGGCGAAGAAGGCCGAGACCTACCCCGAAGCGACGCGCAAGTCGCCCGAGGCACGGGCCACCGCCAAGGGCACGACCCGCCTGCAGAAGATGATGAAGCTGTATGACGACGCGAAGGGCGCCGAAGCCCGCGTGGTCGCCGACGAGGTCATCGCCGACGACAAGGCCAACGCCTACGAGCGTGCGTTCGCCGCGCAGATCGCAGCACAGATCGCCTACGAGGCCGACGACGCGCCAGCCGCGATCGCCTACCTCGACAAGGCGCTGTCCTACGACGGGCTCGACAACAACGGCCACTACGGCGCGATGCTCATGCAGGCGCAGCTGCAGCTGCAGGCCGAGAAGTACGCCGAGGCGCTCGCCGGCTTCGACCGCTTCTTCGCCGAGACCAAGTCGAACAAGCCCGAGCACCTGGTGATGAAGGGCAACGTGCTGTATCGCCTCGAGCGCTATCCCGAGGCCATCGCCGTGCTGCGCCAGGCCATCGACAACAATCCCGATGCGCGCGCGGACTGGCAGCAGCTGCTGATGGCCGCCTACGCCGAGAGCGGGCAGGCCGGTGAAGCGGCCAAGCTGGCCGAGGCGGTCGCGGCGAAGACGCCGGGCGACAAGCGCGCCCAGCTCAACCTCGCGTCCACCTATCTGCAGACGAACAACTACGCCAAGGCGGTCGAGGTGTTCGAGCGCCTGCGCGCCGCCGGCCAGCTCACCGAGGACCGCGAATACCGCAACCTCTTCGCCAGCTACCTCAACCTCGAGGGCAAGGAGCGCGAGGCCGCGGCGGTGATCGACGAGGGCCTGACCAAGGGCGTGCTCAAGGGTGACTTCCAGACCTGGCTCGCACTCGCCCAGGCCTACTACTTCTCCGAGCAGATGCCGAAGGCCATCGACGCCTACCGCAAGGCCGCGCCGCTCGACGACGACGGCGAGACCTATCTCAATCTCGCCCGTGCGCTGTGGGCCGCCGATCGCATCGGCGAGGCCAAGGAGGCGGCGCAACAGGCGCTTTCCAAGGGGCTGAAGAAGCCCGACGACGCCAAGCGCATCATCGCCTTGCCGGGCAAATAATCCGCCCGCGGCAGTCCGCAAAACCGCGATGTTTTGCTTGGAAGGACTGCCGCTCTTTGGTATATGCTAGGAAATTCCCACGGTTTTCACGCCGTGGGAACTGCCATCGCCCGCGACGCCCCGGCGTCCGGAAATCCCTCCCGAGCAACGGCGCATGACGCAAGACCTCTCTCACGCCTCACCCGAAAACGAAGGTCTGAACTGGGCACGTATTGCCGGTATCACGTCCGCGATCGCCGTGCATGTCGCGGCTCTCCTTCTGCTGCTGGTTCCCATCAGTGCGCCGCCTGCGGTCGTCGACGAGGAAGAGACGACCATCGTCAACCTCATCAAGCCGCCGCCGCCGCCGCCGCCGCCGCCGCCGCCGCCGGAAGAGCCACCCAAGCTCGTGCTCAACCCGCCGAAGCAGACGATCATCCAGCCGACCCCGCAGCCGCCGCCGCCGGAAGAGCCGCCGGTCGTGGTGGATGATCCGAGCCCGGTGGACACGCCCGCGCCGCCTCCGGCACCGCCGGCACCGCCCGCCGCGGCGCCCGCGCCTGCGCCCAACGTGGTCGGTGGCGTGGCCAGCGTCTGCAGCCGCAGCCCGCTGAGCTACCCGGCCGCGGCGTTGCGCGAGCAGGCCGAAGGCACCACGGTGGTCCAGGTGACCTGGACCGCGGACGGCACGATCACCAATGCGAGCGTGCGCAGGAGCGCCGGCAACCGTGATCTCGACCGTGCCGCCGTCAGCACGGTGCGTCGCTGGAAGGTCTGCCCGGGCAACCCCGGCACCGCGGTCGTCAACGTCGACTGGTCGCTGGACGGCTAAGCACAGATTCCACCCGCTCCACCCTTTGCCTCATCTTTCAACTACTCAATAAAGGTAAGCGTCATGCTGCTGGAAACCCTCACCGCCGCCGCCGCACCCGCGGGTGGAAATGCCGCGTCCGCCCTGACCCAGATGGGCGTGGGCCACCTGCTCCAGGAAATGACCCACAACCCGGGCGCGTTCGCCGTGTCCTGGGCCGTGCTCCTCACCCTGCTGCTGATGTCGATCATGTCGATCTACTGGATCGTCATGAACTTCATCCGCAACCTGCGCCTGCGCGGCAGCGCCGACCGCGTGATCAGCACGTTCTGGGAAACCCCGAACGCGCAGGACGCGATCCGCTACATGGAAGAGCAGCCGCGCAGCGAGCCGTTCTCGAAGATCGCGCTCGACGCCGCCCAGGCCGCCGCCCACCACCAGCGCCACGAGGGCTCGCGCCTGGTCGAGTCGCTGAACCGCTCGGAGTTCGTCGACCGCGCCCTGCGCCAGGCCGTCGGCCGTGAGAGCCAGCGCCTCGAGGGCGGTCTCACCGTGCTCGCCACCACCGGTTCGACCGCGCCGTTCGTCGGCCTGCTCGGCACCGTGTGGGGCATCTACGGCGCGCTGATCCGCATCGGTGCCACCGGCCAGGCGTCGATCGACGCGGTCGCCGGCCCGGTCGGCGAGGCGCTGATCATGACCGCGCTCGGCCTGTTCGTCGCGATCCCGGCCGTGCTCGCCTACAACTACTTCGTGCGCCTGAACCGCGTCACCAACGCCAAGTTCGACACCTTCGCGCACGACCTGCACGACTTCTTCGCGACCGGTGCGCGCGTCGGCGAAACGCCGGCCAAGCATTGATCCGTCGGACGTAAGCCGGAGTTCGGGACATGGCCTTCAGTTCAGGCAACAGCAACGGCCCGATGGCCGAAATCAACGTCACCCCGCTCGTGGACGTGATGCTGGTGCTGCTGATCATCTTCATGATCACGGCGCCGCTCATGTCCCACAAAGTGAAGGTGGAACTGCCCAAGGCCAACCTCGACAACCGGGAAGCCGTTGCACCCCCGGTGCCGCCGATCACCCTGGCGGTCACCGAGGCGGGCAACATCTTCTGGAACGATGAGCCGGTCACCAAGGACCTGCTCGAGAGCCGGTTGGCGATCGAGGCCCAGAAGACCCCGCAGGCGCAGATCAACGTCCGCGGCGACCGCACGGCCAAGTACCGGCTCGTCGAGGAAGTCGTGAACACCGCGCAGCGTCAGGGCATGCGCAAGGTGGGCTTCGTGGCCACCAAGGAACGCTGAGGAGCACGCAGCAATGGCATTCAGTACTGGCTCCGGCGCCGGAGCCCCCATGGCCGACATCAACGTGACGCCGCTCGTCGACGTCATGCTGGTGCTGCTGATCATCTTCATGGTGACGGCGCCGACCCTCTCGTATCCGATCGACATCAACCTGCCGCAGCGCACGATCAATCCGCCGCCGAACCCGGTCGAGCCGCCGCCGCCGGTCTCGCTGCGGATCGACCAGTCGGGCGTGGTCTACTGGGACAACGCACCGACGCCGCTCACCCAGCTGCAGCAGGTGATGCGCCAGACGGTCGAGCGTGACCCGACCAACCAGCCGCGCCTGGAGATCGACGTCAACGACGACGCGCAGTACGAAACGCTCGCCAAGGTCCTGGCCTATGCGAAGAACGCCGGCATGGAAAAGATCGGCTTCGTGCAGGCCGAGTAATCGGC
>CAZNRZ010000168.1:0-3994 GCA_964575535.1 uncultured Lysobacter sp.
AGCGACGAGACGTGGAAGTTGCGCAGCCGCAGGCCGCGCGCGGCGAGCATCGCCAGGCTGGGGCAGGCGATCTCGCCGCCGAACGGCGCGGCATCGGAGAAGCCCATGTCGTCGACCACGACGAGCAGGATGTTCGGACGGCGCTGACGCGGTTCGTCCAAGGGCCGGTTCGATGGGCCGGATGGGCGGCGTCCACGGCGAGCCCGTGGACGCGCGGGGCGGGCGGCCGCCTCAGCCTTCGCCCATGCCTTCGGCCGGGCGCGGCGCGCTGCCCGAACGCACCTTGTCCTCGATGCGCCGGCCGACGTCGGCATCGACTGCCTTCCAGTACTCGAACGCGCGCTCGAGCACGGGGCTGCGCACGCCGCCGAGCAGGCTACCGGCGACCTGCTCGACCAGCGCCTGCCGTTGTGCGTCATCGAAGACCTCACGCACCAGCGTGCCCGGCTGGCCGAAGTCGTCGTCCTCGGCGTGCAGCACGTAGGCGCTGCGCACCATGTCGCCGTCGGCCTCCCAGCCGTCGGGCATCGGGCCGCTCGCATCGCCCCACGGGCGCCCCGCGCTGTTGGGCGCATAGACCGGTGCCGCGCCGCTGTGGTGGTAGGCCATCTGGCCGTCGAACAGGTAGGTGTTGACCGGCACCTTGGGCTGGTTCACCGGCAGCTGGTGGAAGTTGGTACCGATGCGGTTGCGCTGCGCGTCGGCATAGGCGAACGCGCGGCCGAGCAGCATCTTGTCGGGTGAGAGGCCGATGCCCGGCACCGTATTGCCCGGCGAGAACGCGGCCTGCTCGATCTGCGCGAAGAAGTTCTCGGGATTGCGATCGAGCGTCATCACGCCGACGCGGATCAGCGGGTAGTCGCGATGCGGCCAGACCTTGGTGAGGTCGAAGGGATTGAAGCGGTAGGTCTTCGCGTCGGCATACGGCATCACCTGCACGCTCAGTACCCAGCGCGGATGCTCGCCGCGGGCGATCGCATCGAAGAGGTCGCGGCGATGGAAGTCGGCATCGTTGCCGGCGACTTCCGCGGCCTCGCGATTGCTGAAAAACGCCATGCCCTGCTGGGTGTGGAAGTGGTACTTGACCCAGAACTTCTCGCCGGCCGCGTTGATCCACATGTAGGTATGCGAGCCGTAGCCGTTCATGTGGCGCCAGGTGCGCGGCAGGCCGCGCTCGCCCATCAGGTAGGTCACCTGGTGCGCCGATTCGGGATTGTTCGTCCAGAAATCCCACTGCATGTGGTTGTCGCGCAGGCCGGAGTCGGGCAGGCGTTTCTGGCTGCGGATGAAGTGCGGGAACTTCATCGGATCGCGCACGAAGAAGATCGGCGTGTTGTTGCCGACCAGGTCGTAATTGCCTTCGTCAGTGTAGAACTTCAGCGAGAAGCCGCGAACGTCGCGCCAGGTGTCGGGGCTGCCCATCTCGCCGGCGACGGTGGAGAAGCGCGCGAGCATGCCGGTGCGCGCGCCCGGCTGGAACAGCGCCGCGCGGGTGTACATCGACACGTCTTCCGTGGTCTCGAAGACGCCGAACGCGCCGGCGCCCTTCGCATGCGGCTGGCGCTCGGGCACCTTCTCACGGTTGAAGTGCGCCATCTGCTCGAGGAAGTGGACGTCGTGGAGAACGATCGGGCCGTTGGGGCCGATCGTCAGCGAGTGGCGGTCGCTCGGCGCCGGCGCGCCGGTGCCCATGGTGGATCCGCCGTGAGGCTGTTCGCCCGTGCTCATGACTGCCGCTCCTCGTCTTGAATTCGCGATCCAGTGTCCTCCCCGTACGGGGCACTGACAAATCGAATGAAATGATCGGTTCGATAGGCATGCGCGATGACTGCAGCGCGATGCGTCGACGCGCGCTGCAGGCGACCGCGGCGCCGCGACGTGAGCAGCCTGCGCGGCATGTCAGCCCGCCTGCGCCTGCGGGCCGGACGCGTGCATCCGATGCGCGGCAGCCAGCGAGGCCTCGAGTTCTGCGGGATCGCGGATCAGCTGCCGAAGCTGCGGGTCCAGCGCCCGTACGCGACGCTCGGACGCGACCAGGCGCGCATAGATCGCCTCGCGCCCGGCGGGGTCCGCGGGCGCGTCGGCCTGCAGGTAATCGGCGATGTCCCGCCGCAGTGCGGTCACCGCGTTCTTCGCCTTGCCCTTGGGGCTGTGCACCGAGACGAGCACCGTCACCAGCAGGATGCCGAGGATGACCACCAACGACGTGCCGGTGCTGATCTCGATCACGCCCACCGGCTCGCCCTGGTTGATGAAGGGCAGGTTGTTCTCATGCAGCGCGTGCAGGATCAGCTTCACGCCGATGAAGCCGAGGATCAGCGCCAGCCCGTAGGAGAGGTAGATCAGGCGCTCGAGCAGCCCGTCGATGAGGAAGTACAGCTGGCGCAGGCCGAGCAGCGAGAACACGGTGGCGGTGAAGACGATGAAGACGTCCTGGGTCAGGCCGAAGATCGCGGGGATCGAATCCAGCGCGAACAGCACGTCGGTGCCGGCGATGGCCACCATCACCAGCAGCATCGGCGTCAGTGCGCGGCGGCCTTCGTGGATGGTGAACATCCGGTCGCCATCGTAGTAGTCGGTGGTGTGGAACAGCCGCCGCGCGATGCGCACGACGATGTTGTCGCCGCGTTCCTCGTCCAGCTGCTCGGGCTTGAGCAGGCTGCCGGCGGTGACCAGCAGGATCAGCCCGAAGATGTAGAACACCCAGGCGAAGGAATTGATCAGCGCCGCGCCGAGGAAGATGAAGCCGGTGCGCGCGATCAGCGAGAACACGATGCCGAACAGCAGCACCTTCTGCTGGTCCTCGCGCGGCACCTTGAAGCTGGTCATGAGCACGAGGAAGACGAAGACGTTGTCGACCGACAGGGCCTTCTCGGTGACGTAGCCGGCGAAGTACTCGGTGCCCGCCTTCGATCCGCCGAGCACCCACACGCCCACGCCGAACAGCAGCGCGATGCCGATGTAGAGCGAGGTCCAGACCGTCGCTTCGCGCAGGGTGGGGATGTGCGCCTTGCGCACGTGGAAGAAGAAGTCGAACAGCAGCAGGCCGACGATCAGGACGATCGTCAGCCCCCAGGCCAGTGGCGATACGGACATCGGCATGTCTCCGGCGATGCTGTCTGCGGACGGTGGCGGCGTCGCGATGGCAGGCGCCGTGCGCACGGGGGCGTCGGAGACGCCTGCCTGCGACTATCGCGTAGGCTTGAGGGGCGTGACGCCGCTGCGGGAATGCGGCGTCATGCGATCGATCTGCAGTGCGGGCCGGGCCGCGGATCGCCACTTCTCGCGACCTGCATCGCACGCCGGCGCCGGTACACGATCACGACGCCTGGCGACGCCGCACGACGCCGCGAACAATCCAGCGACGCGACGCATCCGCTTCAGCGCCGCGTGCGCTCTACCCACTGCACATAGGCGTCGACCCAGCCCTGCACGAACTCGCGGCTGCCGGCGCCGATGCCGCCGTCGGCGTCGAAGAAGCCCTCCTTCGCGTGGATGAAGGCTTCGGGCTGCCCCAGCGTCGGCATGTCGAGGTAGGCCAGGATGTTGCGGAGATGCTGTTGCGCCAGCGCGGTGCCGATCGAGCCGATGGAGGCGCCGATCACGCCGGCGGGCTTGCCCGCCCAGACGCTCTGGCCATAAGGGCGCGAGCCGTGGTCGATCGCATTCTTCAGCACGCCGGGGATCGAGCGGTTGTACTCGGGCGTCACGAACAGCACGCCGTCGGCGGCGCGCACCTCGTCACGCAGGCGCACGACCTGCGGAGCGGGCGAGCCGTCGTCGTCCTGGTTGTAGAGCGGCAGGTCGCCGATCTCGATGTAGCGGAAGCGCAGGCGGTCGCCGGCGAGGCGCTCCAGCCCCTCGGCCAGGCGGCGATTGATCGATTCGCGGCGAAGACTGCCGACGAGCACGGCGATGTCGGGGGCGGCCATTGCGATCTCCGGTGGGGTGGCTGGCCAGTTCACTCACGGCGCCGTGATGCGGGGGTGACATG
>CAZNRZ010000169.1:0-2022 GCA_964575535.1 uncultured Lysobacter sp.
GAGTAGTTGAAGACGCGCATGGCGTAGAACTCGTCGGGCGGATCGAGCAGCTTCCATGCATGGGCGAGGAATACCGCGCCCAGCACCAGCGCGCCGCCGAGGTAGAACACGCCGCTCATGCCCACCGCCCACGGCAAGACGGTCACGGCGACCAGCAGCACGGTGTAGATCAGGATCTGCCAGCGTGTGTATTCGACGCCATGCGTCACCGGCAGCATCGGCACCAGCGCGCGGGCGTAGTCCTCGCGGCGGAAGATCGCCAGCGCCCAGAAGTGCGGCGGCGTCCATACGAAGATGATCAGCACCAGCAGCAGCGCATGTGCCCAGTCCCATTCGCCGCGCATGCCGGTGATCGCCGCCCAGCCCAGCAGCGGGGGCGCCGCGCCGGCGATGCCGCCGATCACGATGTTCTGCGGCGTCGCGCGCTTGAGGTACACGGTGTAGATCACCGCGTAGCCGATCAGCGAGGCGAAGGTCAGCACCGCGGTGATCGTGTTGACGAACACGACCAGCAGCAGCATCGACAGCACGCCCAGCACGAGTGCGAACGCGAGCGCGCGCGTCGGGGTGATCTGGCCGACGACGATGGGGCGCCACGACGTGCGCGCCATCTTGGCGTCGATGCGCGAATCGAGCAGCTGGTTGATCGCGGCGGCGGAGGAGGCCGCGAGCCAGATGCCGATGAAGCCGATCACCGATTCCTTGAGCGGCGGCAGGCCGGGGACGGCGAGGAACATGCCCACGAGCGCGGTGAACACGATCAGGGCCACGACACGCGGCTTGGTCAGCGCCCAGTACTGGCGGAAGGTCGCGCGCATCGCGTCAGCCCGCCGTCGCCACGCGCGGCGGACGCAGGCGCGCCAGCAACGACACCAGCGTGGCCAGCAACAGCAGTGCACCGCCGTTGTGCGCCACCGCCACCCACAGCGGCAGCCCCATGCGCACGTTGGCGATGCCCAGCGCGACCTGTGCCAGCGTCAGAAGCGCGAGCAGCGTGCCCCAGCCGCGCAGTCCAGGCGTGCGCAGCAGGCGTAGCGCGAGCGCGAGCAGCACGACGAAGACGACGACCGCCATCAGCCGGTGCGCCATCTGGATGGCGATGCGCGATGCGCCGTCGAGCACGCCGCCCTCGTAGTCCACGCCGATGCCGCGCCAGAGCACGAAGCCCTCGCTGAAGTCGGTCGGCGGCCACCAGCGGCCCACGCACGTCGGGAAATCGGTGCCGCACGCCAGCGCGGCGTAATTCGCGCTGGTCCAGCCGCCGAGCGCGATCTGGAGGCCGAGCACGACCAGCGCAGCGATCAGCCAGCGCCTGAGTTGCATGGCCTGCGCGAGGCGGATGGGCAGGTCGGTGGCACGCCAGGCCATCCACAGCAGCAGCGCGAACGTGGTCATACCGCCGAGCAGGTGGCCCATCACGACGAGCGGCTTGAGCAGCCAGGTCACCGTCCACATGCCCAGCAAGGCCTGGAAGACGATCACCGCCAGCGTGATCGCACTGATGCGGGCGAGATCGCTGTCGTTCCAGCGCAGGGCCGACACCAGCAGGATCAGCTCGCCGGCGATCGCGAACGCGGCAGCGAGCGTGTAATGGGCCTGCATGTACAGCGGGATCGATATCGCGACCAGCGCCGCGGCGGCGAGCACGCGCGCGATGCCCAGGCGCCGACGGCGCGCGCCCAGCAGCGCCAGTGCGAGCACCAGCAGGCCGAGCACCGCGGCGAGGTGGCGATGCACCTGTTCGCGCCAGGCCTTGCTGCCCTCGTACAGGCGCACCGACGTCGCCGCATGGTCGGCCGCTTCGTCCGCATGCGAGGGCCAGGTCGCGCGGCCGTAGCAGGTGGGCCAGTCGGGGCAGCTCAGGCCCGCGTTGGACAGGCGCACGAACGCGCCGAACACGATCACGCCCAATGCAAGCGCAACCGCCAGCCAGGCAATGCGGTGGAAATGCCGATGCGTCGGGCGGCCGGCGACGGCGCGGGTCTGGCTCATGGGATCACCGCAGCTTCAGCAGGCGGGCAA
>CAZNRZ010000169.1:2122-3909 GCA_964575535.1 uncultured Lysobacter sp.
ACGCGGTCGGCATCCTTGCCGAACAGCTGCCAGACGGTGCCGATGTCGCGCGCGACCTTTTCGCAGGCGGCGTCGCAGTCCACCGGCGCGACCGCAAGAATGCGCCACTGGCGCTGTACCGGATTCCATGCGTAGGCGCTGCCATCGAGAAGGCGCGGCGTGTACTCGCGAAGATCGGCGGGCGGCTGCAGCAGCTCGCCCTTCTGGCGACGGGCGGCCGGATAGTGATCGGTGAAGCGCAGGATGCCGGCGATGATCATCGGCACGAAGAAGATCGCGGCGATGAGGATCAGCAGGCCACGATTGCGCCGGCGCTGGCGCTCTTCGACGGTGTTCATCGGCGGGATTTCCGGAAGGTCAGCACGAGCGCGATCACCAGCACGGTGGCCGCGAGCCCGAACCATTGCAGCGCGTAGCCGCGATGCTTGTCGGGCGTGAGGGTATTGGCCAGCATTTCGAGATCGCGCGTGGCGCCGAACGGCAAGGCGGGATCCAGGCGCAGTACGCGCGGGGCCAGGGGCGCGGGCAGCGCGAGCGCACGCGTGATCGCATCCGGCTCGACGCGCAGCATCAGCCAGACATCGCCCTGGCGCGCGAGCGCCTCGCCCAGGCGCAGGCCGGCGGATGGCGGCGGCGCGAGCAGGCCGCGGATCGCGACCTCGCCGGTCGGCAGTTCGAGACGCGGCAGCACGCGACGGTCCGGGCCGATCGGCATCCAGCCCGCGTCGACCAGCAGCGGCGGGCCATGCGCCGGCTGGAAGGCGCGGAACGCGCGCATGCCCACGCGCCCGCCGCGTTGCTGGTTGTCGAGCCAGAGCGGCGCGCCGACGAATCGGCCCTGCCCCGCGGCCCAGTCGTAGCCGCGCGCACGCGCCGGATCCTGGGCGATGGCCAGTGGCCGGGCCTGCGGCGCCTTCAGCACCGCGCCGGCAGCCTCGAGCATGGCGGTCTTCTCGACCGCGCGATGGCTCTGCCAGAACCCGAGCCGCGCGAACAGCGCGATGGCGAGCAGCGCGAGCGTCCAGCCGACCAGCAGGCTCGTCCGCCGGCTCACGACCGCGCCCCGCCGCGGCGCGATAATGCGGGCCGACACGCCGCCCGCATCCGGTCGCGGCAGGAGAATTCCGTGAACGATTCCCTGAAGACGCTCGTCATCGTCGCGTTCCTGATCCTGATCATCTGGAACCTCGGCGCGGGGCTCTACTACATGCTGACGGACAAGGGCGGGAGCAAGCGCACGGTCAATGCGCTGACCCGGCGCATCCTGCTGTCCATCGCGCTGATCCTCGGCGTGGTGTTCGCCGCCTGGATGGGCTGGATCGACTTCCACGGGGTCGGATCGAATCCGGGATGACGCCCGCCCGGCGGGCGTGAATCGGGGTGCAGCACCGACGGGAACGCCCGTTGCCCGGCGTCGACGATAGCCGCGATCCGCCGCGGCGGATCACCGATCACCGGCCAAGCGAACCGTCAGAGCACGTAGACGAACAGGAACAGCGCCAGCCAGACCACGTCGACGAAGTGCCAGTACCAGGCCACCGCCTCGAAGGCGAAGTGGTTGTCGCGGTCGAAATGCCCGCGCAGGCAGCGCAGCCAGATGATCGCCAGCATCAACGTGCCCAGGAACACGTGCATGCCGTGGAAGCCGGTGAGCATGAAGAAAGTCGAGCCGTAGATGCCCGAGCCCAGCGTCAGGTTCAGATGCTGGTAGGCCTCGATGTATTCCTCGGCCTGGAAGAACAGGAACACGCAGCCCAGCACGACGGTGAGGCCGAGCCACACCAGCA
>CAZNRZ010000170.1:0-3793 GCA_964575535.1 uncultured Lysobacter sp.
TCAAGCCTTGCCCGACCACGTGTCACGCAGCGTGACGCTGCGGTTGAACACCGGGCGCGCCGGCGCGTGGTCGTAGCGGTCGGCGGCGAAGTAGCCGATGCGCTCGAACTGGAAGCTGGTTTCCGGTGCGGCCTGCGCCGCAGACGGCTCGACGTAGCCGGTCACCACGCGGCGCGATTCCGGATTGAGATAGTCGCGATACGTCCTGCCGTCCTCGTCGGTGTCCGGGTCGGGCACGGTGAACAGGCGGTCGTACAGGCGGATCTCCGCTTCGACCGCATGCGCCGCGCTGACCCAGTGGATGGTGCCCTTCACCTTGCGGTTGGCGCCTTCCATGCCGGGGCGAGATTCGGGGTCGAGCGTGCAGCGCACTTCGACCACGCGGCCGTCGGCGTCCTTGGCGACCTCGTCGCAGCGGACGATGCCGGCGCCGCGCAGGCGCACGTCGCCGCCGACCGTAAGGCGCTTGAAGCCCTTGGGCGGCACTTCCTCGAAGTCCTCGCGCTCGATCCACAGCACGTTCGAGAACGGCACGCTGCGCTCGCCGGCCGATTCGTCCTTCGGATGGTTGGAGAACGTCAGCGATTCGGCGTGGCCGGCGGGCACGTTGGTGATGACCAGCTTCAGCGGATCGATCACCGCCATGCGCCGCTGCGCACGCGCGTCGAGGTCGTCGCGCAGCGCGCCCTCGAGGATGGAGATGTCCAGCAGCGAGTTCTGCTTGGAGATGCCCACGCGGTCGACCATCAGCTTCAGTGCGCCCGGCGTATAGCCGCGGCGGCGGATGCCCTGCAACGTCGGCATGCGCGGGTCGTCCCAGCCGTCGACCAGGCCTTCGGTCACCAGCGTCATCAGCTTGCGCTTGCTCATGACGAGGTAGTTGAAGTTCAGGCGCGAGAACTCGATCTGGCGCGGCTTGGCGGCCTCGCGCGGGAAGCCGCGGTCGAGCAGCGGCTGCAGCAGTTCGGGATGATTGACGAGGTCGACCTTGTCCACGCACCAGTCGTAGAGCGGGCGATGGTCCTCGAACTCCAGCGTGCACAGCGAGTGCGTGATGCCCTCGATCGCGTCGCTGAGCGAGTGCGCGTAGTCGTACATCGGGTAGATCGGCCACGCGTTGCCAGTATTCTGGTGCTCGACGTGCTTGATGCGGTAGATCGCCGGATCGCGCAGGTTGATGTTGCCGCTGGCCATGTCGATCTTCGCGCGCAGCGTGCGCGCGCCGTCGGCGAACTCGCCCGCGCGCATGCGGCGGAACAGGTCGAGGTTCTCGTCGACGGAGCGGTCGCGGAACGGCGATGGCCGCCCGGCTTCGGTCAGCGTGCCGCGGTACTCGCGCACCTGCTCGGGGGTGAGATCGTCGACGTAGGCATCGCCCTGGCGGATCAGCTTCTCGGCGGCGAGATGGAACACGTCGAAGTAATCCGATGCGTGGCGCAGCGAATTCCACGAAAAGCCCAGCCACTGGACGTCGTCCTGGATGGCGCGCACGTACTCGGGGTCTTCCTTGGCCGGGTTGGTGTCGTCCAGGCGCAGGTTGCAGACGCCGCCGAACTCGGCCGCGATGCCGAAATCGAGGCAGATCGCCTTGGCGTGGCCGATGTGCAGGTAGCCATTGGGTTCGGGCGGGAAGCGCGTGCGGATCGCCGAATGCTTTCCGCTGGCGAGGTCCTCGCGGACGATCTGGCGGATGAAGTCGTTCTTTGCGCCGGCTTCGGACGTGGCGTGTTCGGGCGATGCGGACATGCGGGCGCTTGCGCTGATGCGGGGAAGTCGCGCAGTTTAGCGGCTGCAGGCCTTTCGCCCGCGTGTTTCCCGGCCCGGAGCCGCCATGAAGCCCGTCTACGACGCCGCCAACATCATCGACGCCCACCTCGTGCGCCATGTGCTGGAGGACGCCGGCATCCCGGTGTTCATCGCTGGCGAATCGCTGACCGGCGGCATGGGCGAACTGCCGCTGCACGGCCTGCTGCGGGTGATGGTGCCCGAGGCGGCGTGGCCGCAGGCCGATGCGGTGGTGCGCGCGTTGGGGCTGGGCGAGGGGCCGCGCGAGGACGGCGCCGAGACGTTCGAAGGCGGCCTGCGTCCGGCCTAGGCGGTTCGTCTGCCGCCGCGCGGGCGATCGTCATCGCCTGGCGGCGCGCGTTCTACAACCGCCGCATCGAGCAGACGTAGATCAGCTCGCAGGCGCCGTCGCCGCTGTCGTCGCGGGTGAGCGAACTGCGCCAGGTCCAGCCGTCGGGCGCGACCGCCTGCACCAGCCAGCCCTCCACGCGCACGCGGTCGCCCTCGCGCACGGCGGCCAGCTCACGCGCGGCGATGGCGTCGGCGGGGATGAAGTGCATGTTCGCGCTGGAGCGCACGATCTCGTCGGACGGGATCGGTGGCGCGCCCTGCCAGCGGTAGCGGTACCAGCGGCCGGACTGGCTGATGTCGAGGCGATCGAGCACCGCGTCCTCGCGCATGCGCCCCCAGCCGAGCGCGAGATCGGTGGGGGAGAGCTCGCTCTCGCGGCCGCTGCCGTAGTCCTTTCGGCCGAGCACGCGCGCGTCGATGCGGAAGCCGGCCAGCGGTGTGAGCGCGGCGGCCTGCAGGCGGAAGGGCTGCAGATCCCGCGGCACCTGCGATTGCAGCGGCGCGGCGGCGGCGTCGCCCCAGGGCGGTGGGCGACAGACGGGTGCGGCGCCGGGAATAGCCGTCGCCGGCGCATCGTGCGTGCGCGGCGACAGCGGCGAGCGCCACCAGCCCGCCAGCGCCAGCAGCACCAGCACGGCGATCCAGGCATTGCGCGTCATGCGCGCGCGGCTTTCGACGTGCGGCGCCGCGGCGCGGCGCCTGCCGCCGGCGTGCGTGGCTGCAGAAGCTCCGGCGGCAGGCGGCGGAACTCGGCCGCCAGGCGCAGCAGGAATTCGCCCGAGGCGGCGCTGCGTCGCCAGACCATCGCGACGCGCCGGTGCGGCGGATTGCCCTCGAACGGCAGCAGCGCGATGTCCGGCGACGGCGGCACCGGCGGCTGCACGGCGAGCATCGGCAGCAGCGTCACGCCCACGCCGGCGGCCACCATCTGCCGCAGCGTTTCCAGCGAGGTGGCGCGAAAGCCCGCGCGCTCGCCGGCGCCGGCCAGATGGCAGACGTCGAGCGCCTGGTCGCGCAGGCAGTGGCCCTCCTCGAGCAGCAGCAGGTCGAGCTCGGCGAGATCGGCGGTACGCAGCGCCCCGCGGCCGGCGATCGGATGCGTGCGCGGCACGGCGAGCACAAAAGGCTCGTCGAACAGCGGCTCGGCGTGCAGCTGGTCGTCGTGCAGAGGTAAGGCGAGGATGCCGGCGTCGAGCCGCCCGTCGCGCAGGCGCGCGAGGATCTGGTCGGTCTTTTCCTCGACCAGCAGCAGTTCCAGCTGCGGGAAGCGCTCGCGGATGCCGGGCAGCACGTGCGGCAGCAGGTAGGGGCCGAGCGTGGGAAACAGGCCCAGGCGCAGGCTGCCGGCTTCGGGATCGCGGCTGCGCCGCGCCAGCTCGACCATCTGGTCGACGTCGGCGATGACCCGCCGCGCACGCTCGGCGATCTCGCGGCCGATGGGCGTGAGCATCACCCGCCGCGGCGCGCGCTCGACCAGCGAGACGCCCAGCTCGTCCTCCAGCTTGCGGATCTGCGTGGACAGCGTGGGCTGGCTGACGAAACTCGCCGCCGCGGCCCGGCCGAAATGGCGATGATCCGCCAGCGCCACGAGGTACTTGAGGTCGCGCAGGTTCATGCGTCGATGGTAGGCGGCGCTGGAGACGGGCGCCATCGCGTG
>CAZNRZ010000171.1:0-3631 GCA_964575535.1 uncultured Lysobacter sp.
GACACCGCGATCATCACCAGGATCGGCACGAAGTAGGCCACGCGGTAGTCGAGGTCGAAGACGTTGGCCAGTTGCACGAACTGCACCTGCACCAGACGGAAGCCCAGCGCGAAGACCACGCCGATGAAGAGCCGCTTGCCGAGGCCACCGCTGCGCAGCGTGCCGAAGGCGAAGGGTGCGGCGGCCAGCACCAGTGCGAGCACGTTGAGCGGATAGAACCATCGGCCCCAGTAGTGCTCCTCGAACTGGCTGGCGTCGAGGCCGTTGCGCTCGCGGTAGTCGATCGCCGCGCGCAGCTCGCCGGCGCCGAGGTAGCGCGGGCGGTCGAGATCGGCGGTGAGCGCGGTGGTGTCGAGCTTCGAGGTCCAGCGCTCCTGTGGCACCTGCACTCGCGTCACCGAGCGCTCGCCGAACTGCGTGCGGGTCACGTCGCGCAGGATCCACGCGCCCGGGCGATGCTCGGCCACGCGCGCCTGGGCGATCGACTTCAGCCGGCCGTCCTCCTCGAACTCGTAGAGGCGCACGTCGCGCAGCTCCAGCCAGCGCTCGCCATCGCTCTCGCGCTCGTGCCCGCCCTGCGCATTGAGGATGACCTCGCCCTCGCGCGCCCACAGGCCGGAATACCGCGCGACCACGGTGTCGCGCGTCTTCGACGTCTGCTTCAGCACGTTGGCCTGGCGCTCGCCCCAGGGGCTGAGCGTCTCGCCGTTGAGCACCATCAGCGCGGTGAGCACGGCGATGGACCCCGCGACCGCGATGGTCAGGCGCCGGCGCGAGAGGCCGAGCGCACGCAGCGCGGTGAGCTCGGACGACGTGGCCAGCTGGCCCAGCGCCATCAGCGCGCCGATCACCGCGGCGGTCGGGAACAGCTCGTAGCTGCGGCGCGGCGCGGTATAGGCCACGTAGGCCAGCGCGCGGCCGAAGCCGTAGTCGCCCTTGCCGACGTCCCTGAACTCGTTGACCAGCGCGAGCATCAGGTCCAGCCCGACCAGCACCAGCCAGGTGAGGACGGCGGTGCCCAGCACGTTGCGCGCGATGTAGAGGTCGTGCAGCTTCGGAAAGGGCTTCATCGCGTGGCCCCGGCGATGCGCGCGCGGCGCATGCGGCCGTCGGTGAAATACAGCCAGGCGGCGATGGCGAGCAGCGGCAGCACCAGCCACCACAGCCCGGCGTCGGTGGGCAGCCGCCCGCGCTCGAGCCAGCTGGTGCCCATCAGCATCAGCTGGAAGCTCACCAGGTACATGAGGAAGCCCAGCATCACCCGGCCGTAGCGCGCCTGCCGCGGCGAGCTGCGCGCCAGCGGCACCGCCAGCAGCGCGAAGGCCAGCGTGAGCAGCGGCGGCGCCAGGCGCGAATGCAGCTGAGCCTTGGCTTCGCGCCGCGGGTCGGACAGCAGCGCGGTGGTCGGCAGCAGCTCCGGATCGTTGGGGTCGTACTTGCGGTCGGCCGCCGGCATCTGCGCCTCGTTGCGGCGATAGCGCATCAGGCGGTAGTCGCGGCCGGCACCTTCGCGCGGGCCCTCGACCTCGAAGCCGTCTTCGAGCACCAGGAAGCGCCGCCCTTCGTCGTCGACCTCGAGATGGCCCTGGTTCGAGGTGGTCACGTCGAGCCGGTCGCCCTTCTGGCGGTAGATGAAGACGCGCTCGAAGCGGCTGCCGTCACCGCTCATGCGGCCCACGAAGACCACGCCGCCATTGGCGATCTGCGTGAAGCGGCCGGGCTCCAGCCCCGCCACCAGCAGGTTGCGGCTGGCGCTGTTGACCATCTGCTTGGCCACGCGCTCGGCCCAGGGCGCCAGCCACAGCGAGCACAGCGCGACAGTGGCCACCACCGGCAGCGCCAGTGCCAGCACCGGCCTCAGCATGCGCCGCGGGCCGACGCCGATGGACTGGATCACCGGCATTTCCGAATCGCGGTAGAGCCGCCCGACGGCCAGCATCAGCCCCAGCATCAGCGCCAGCGGCAGGATGATCGGCAGCCAGTTGAGGAACAGCAGGCCCAGTTGCGGCAGCAGCATGTCCACCGGCACCCGGCCCTCGGCGATGTCGGCCAGTACCCGTGCGAAAGCCGCGCCGAAGACCACGATCAGCAGGACCAGCACGGTCGCGAACGTGGCCTGTACGAACTCGGACAGAAGATAACGGTCGAATTTCAGCATTCGGGGGCGCTGCTTTAGACTCGCGGTTCGTTCGACGGCCCGGCCGCCGCCCGCATCGGGCGCCGCGGGAATGAGTGTCTCCGGCGCATCCGCCGGGTTCTCGGCCCTTCAAGGCCGGCGATTGTACGTAAATCCTTTTCGATGACTTTTCGCCGGGAATTGCTGGATGGCCCTTGAATTCGACCTGATCTCCGCCGCTCCGGCGTCCGTCGCAGCCGACTGCCTCATCGTGGGCGTGTTCGCCGACAAGACCCTGACGGCCGCCGCGTCGGCGCTGGATGAAGCATCCGGTGGCCGCCTGCGCGCACTCGTCGAACGCGGCGACGTCTCCGGCAAGACCGGCAAGGTCGCGATGCTGCACGACCTCGACGGCGTCACCGCGCCGCGCGTGCTGGTGATCGGCCTCGGCGAGCAGGCGAAGTTCGGCGTGCCGCAGTACATCAAGGCCACCGGCGACGCCGCACGCGCGCTCAAGGCCGGCCCGGTCGCGCATGCGCTGACCACGCTCGCGCAGGTGCCGGTGAAGGGCCGCGACGAGGCCTGGGCGATCCGCCAGGCCGTCATCGCCACCGACCACGCCGGCTATCGCTACACCGCGACGCTGGGCGAGAAGTCGAAGGCGAAGATCGAGCCGGGCCTCAAGCGCCTGTCGGTGGCCGGCGACGACGCCGGCGCGCTCGCGCAGGGCCAGGCCATCGCCGCCGGCGTGCAGTTCGCGCGCGAGCTCGGCAACCTGCCGCCCAACATCTGCAACCCGACCTACCTCGCCCAGCAGGCGCAGGAATTCGCGGCGCGGTTCGCGGAGTGCTCCTGCGACGTGCTCGACCGCGAGCAGATGGAAGCGCTCGGCATGGGCTCGCTGCTCTCGGTGGCGCGCGGCTCGGCGAACCCGCCCAAGCTCGTCGTGCTGCACTACCGTGGCGGCGGCGATGCCAAGCCCTACGTGCTGGTCGGCAAGGGCATCACCTTCGACAGCGGCGGCGTCAACCTCAAGACGCAGGGCGGCGTCGAGGAGATGAAGTACGACATGTGCGGCGCGGCTACCGTCATGGGCACGTTCGTGTCCGCGGTGGGCCTGAAGCTACCGGTCAACCTCGTCGTTGTGGTGCCGGCGGTCGAGAACATGCTCGACGGCAATTCGTATCGCCCCTCCGACGTCATCACCTCGATGGCCGGCAAGACGATCGAAGTCGGCAATACCGACGCCGAGGGCCGCCTGATCCTCTGCGACGCGCTGACCTACGCGCAGCGCTTCGAGCCGGCCGCGCTGCTCGACGTGGCCACGCTCACCGGCGCCTGCGTGGTCGCGCTGGGCAAGTACGCCACGGGCCTGATGTCGAAGGACGAGGACCTCTCGGCCGAGCTGCTCCAGGCCGGCGAGGAGGTGTTCGACCGCGCCTGGCCGCTGCCGCTCTGGGACGAATACCAGACCCAGCTCGAATCGACCTTCGCCGACGTCTACAACATCGGCGG
>CAZNRZ010000172.1:0-3621 GCA_964575535.1 uncultured Lysobacter sp.
CGTCGCCCGTTGCGGATCTGCTGGTCCCGGCCGTGGCTTGTCCGTCGTGCGGGGAGGTGCCGCCGCTGCGCGTCGCGTCGTTGCGGCCTCACTGGATCGCTTCGCTGCAGCCCGCTTGGGCACGCGCGCGCCCTTGTCGTCGCCCGCGTGCTCCGCCACCGTCGCCCGTCGCGGCGATGCCGGCGCGACGGTCTTCTTCGCGGGGCGCCCGACACGCCTCAACTCCGCGCCCCTTTCGCCCGCGCCATCGCGCGTGCCAGCGCATCGGCAGCCGCGACGGGAAGGGCGGCGCGACCGGCGGCCTGCGCGGGCACCGCACGTGCCGCAGCCTTCTCCGCAGCGCGTCGCTCCAGCCGCGCCGTGCGCGCCCGGAAGCGCTCGCGCGCGGCCAGTGCGGCGCGGCGTTCGTCGCGCACCGCCAGCAGCGCGGCCGTGCAGTCCGCACTGCACGAGGGACAACCCGCGCTGTCGAGCAGGCCGAGATCGAGCGCGGCGTCGAGGTCGTCGCGTGCCAGTGCAGTCACCAGCGCATGCGCCGGCGCGTCGATCACGCAAGCACAACCGGCGCAGCTCACGCGCCCGAGAACACCGGCTTGCGGCGCTCGAGGAACGCGGTGGTGCCTTCGCGCATGTCCTGCGTGGAGAACATCAGCCCGAACTGCGCGGCCTCAAATTCCAGGCCTTCCTCGATGCCGCATTCGCCGCCGTGGTTGACACAGTCCAGCGTGCCCCGCAGCGCCAGCGGCGCCGATGCGGCGAGCTGCTGCGCGATCGCCATGGTCTGCGCTTCGAGATCGGCGGCAGGCACCACGCGGTTGACGATGCCGAGTTCGCGCGCACGCGCCGCGTCGATGGGCGTGCCGAGCAGGCAGAGCTCCAGCGTCGCCGCGCGGCCCGCGAGCCGAAGCAGGCGCTGCGTGCCGCCGAAGCCCGGAATCAGGCCGAGGTTGACCTCGGGCTGGCCCACGCGCGCGGTGTCGGCGGCGATGCGCAGGTGGCAGCACATCGCCAGCTCCAGCCCGCCGCCCAGCGCGAAACCATTGACCATCGCCAGCACGGGCTTCGGGCTGCGCTCCACGCGGCGCATCATGCGCTGGCCGCGCAACGCGAAGTCGCGGCCTTGCACCGGCGAGAGTGCGTTCATCTCCGCGATGTCGGCGCCGGCGACGAACGCCTTCGGGCCCGCACCGGTGAGCACGATCGCGCGCACGGCGTCGTCGGCGATGGCCGCGGCGAAGGCGGCGTCGAGCGCGTCCAGCGTGGCCGCGTTCAGCGCATTGAGCTTATCGGGGCGGTTGACGGTGACGACACGGACGGCGTCGTGGTCGGCGACGGTGACCGGCGAGGGAAGGGCGTTGTCGGACATGAGGGATTCCAGCGGAATTGAGCGGACGCCCACGGCCGCTTGCACGGCCGCGGAACTCGCGGACGGCGCCGCGGTCACAGGGCTGGCGTCAGTGGCAGTTAAGGGCTGCCGCCCGTATCCTAGCGCGCCACTCGGGGCTGTCGACCGGGGTGCATCGCGGGGACGACGACGTCCGATGCGCATGCGGCGCACCGAGCATCCTTTCCGGAGATATCTGAATGAAGTTGCGTTTGATGGCCGTCGCGACGGCCGCCCTCGTCCTGTCCGCGGGCCTCGCGAACGCGCAGGACACCACGTCCGAGAAGGGCAAGCTCAGCTACGCGCTCGGCTACGACGCCGGCGTGAACATCGCCGGCCTGGCCGCGCGCGGTGAGCAGATCGACATCAATACGGTGGTGAAGGCGTTGCAGGATGCCTATGCGAAGAAGGAGCCGACGGTTGCGGTCGACCAGCTCCGCACCTCCGTGCAGGCGATGCAGCAGCGCCAGGAAGCCAAGGCCAAGGCCGAGTGGGACCAGGCCGCGGCGCAGAACAAGACCAAGAGCGACACCTTCATCAACGCCAACAAGGCCAAGGCCGGCGTGAAGGTGCTGCCGGGCGGTGTGCAGTACCGCGTCGTCGAGAACGGCACGGGTGCGAAGCCGACGCAGGCCAGCACGGTGCAGCTCGAGGTCGCCGGCCCGTTCGCATGGGGCGAGCGTCCCGCGCAGGCGCGTCCGGCGCAGGCGATCCCGGCGATCAAGGTCAGCGAGATCGAGATGCCGGCCATGCGCGAAGTGCTGCTGCAGATGCCGGCGGGCTCGAAGTGGGAAGTCACGCTGCCGGCCGACAAGGCCTACGGCGCCGACCCGCGCACGCCGTTCCCGCCGAACGTCGCCGTGCAGTTCGAGATCAAGCTGCTCAGCGTCAAGTAACGCATCGATTCCCGCGGCTCGCGGGCATCCTTCCGGGCCGGCGCATGACGCCTGCCTCGGGAGCACCGTCCCACCGAACGCCGGCCCCGTGCCGGCGTTCGTCTTTTCCGGCGCTCGCCGCCCCTGCGACAATCGCGCCATGAATGCTTTGTCCCCCCGCGCCATGCTCAGCCCCTGCATCGGCATCTGCACCGTCGATGCGGCCGGCGTCTGCGAGGGCTGCCTGCGCACGCTGGACGAGATCGCGCGCTGGTCGACGATGGGCGACGCCGAGCGCCTGCGCGTGATGGATGACGTGCTGCCCGCGCGTGAAGCGGCGCGCGACGGCGCCGCATGAGCGAGGCGGCCGCGCTGCTGCGGAAGATCCGCGACGCGCTGCACCCGCTCGATTCGCCGCCGGCTTCGCCGGGCTGGAACCTCGCCGAACTTGACGACCTCGTCGATCCCACCGCACTCGTGCCCGCCGCCGTGCTCGTGGGGCTGGTGGCGCGCGCGGACGGCCCGCACGTACTGCTGACCCGGCGCATCGACGGCCTGCGCCGCCATCCGGGGCAGGTGAGTTTTCCGGGCGGTCGCATCGATCCGGGCGACGCTGGCCCCGTCCATGCCGCCCTGCGCGAGACGCAGGAGGAAGTCGGCATTCCGCCCGCGCTGGCCGAGCCCTGGGGCTTTCTCGATCCGATGGTGACGATCACCGGCTTCCGGGTGATGCCGGTGGTCGCCCGGCTCGATCCCGCCTACGTGGCCTTGCCCGATCCGCGCGAAGTCGCCGACGTCTTCGAAGTCCCGCTGGCCTATCTGCTGGACGCGGCGAACCGGGAGCGCCATCGCTTCGAGCACGCCGGCCGGGCGCGCGAGGTCTGGGAGTATCGTTACGAGCCGCAGCGCATCTGGGGCGTCACCGCCTCGATGTTCGTCAACCTCGCCGACCGCCTGGAGCGCATGCCATGAGCCACTGGACCACGCTGGTGTCCGCGGAGGCGCTGCACGCGGCGCTGGGTCGCGATGACCTGGTCGTCATCGATGCGCGCGCCGTTCTCGCCGATCGCAGTCGGAGCGAAGCGCAGTACCGCGCCTCGCATCTTCCGGGTGCGCGCTATGCGGATCTCGAGCGCGATCTGTCGGAGCCCGGCCGGCCCGGTGGCCGTCATCCATGGCCCGAGGATGCGAAATTCGCGGCACTGCTCGGGCGCTGGGGTGTAGGGCCGGGTGATCAGGTCGTCGTCTACGACGCGGCGAACGGCGCGCTGGCCGCATCGCGCCTGTGGTTCATGCTGAAGACCTGGGGGCATGAGCGCGTGGCCGTGCTCGATGGGGGCTGGCAGCGCTGGCTCGAACTCG
>CAZNRZ010000173.1:0-3578 GCA_964575535.1 uncultured Lysobacter sp.
ACCACGCGGCACGCCCCGGGGCGGACGAGATGATCGACAAATCCCTCTACATCGCCATGACCGGCGCCAGCGCCTCGCTCAAAGCGCAGGCCGGCGTCGCGCACAACCTCGCGAACGCCGACACCGCCGGCTTCCAGGCCACGCTCACCGCGACCACCGCCGTTCCCGTCACCGGCGAAGGCCTCGCCTCCCGCGTCGCCGCCAGCCAGCGCGCGGTCGGCGTGAGCGCCGCGCCCGGGCAGATCCGCCAGACCGGCAACGAGCTCGACGTCGCCCTGCACCAGGACCGCTGGCTCGCCGTGCAGGCGCCCGACGGCTCCACCGCCTACACCCGCGCCGGCGACCTGCAGCTCACCGCCAACGGGTTGCTGACCACCGCCGGTGGCCTGCCCGTGCTCGACACCGGCGGTGCGCCGCTGTCCGTGCCGCCCTACCAGACGCTCACCATCGGCGGCGACGGCACGATCTCGATCGTCCCGCAGGGCCAGCCGGCGAGCACGATCACCGAGGCAGGCCGACTGCAGGTGGTATCGGCCCGCACCGCGGACCTGGTGCGCGGTGAGGACGGCCTGATGCGCGCGAAGCCCGGTGCCGATGCACCGCCACCGGCTGCAGGCCCCGTTCTCGCGTCCGGCGCGGTGGAAGGCAGCAACGTCGAGGCCACCACGATGCTGGTCTCGATGATCCAGCTCTCGCGCCAGTTCGAGATGCAGGTACGCGTCTTGCAAAGCGGTGACGAGAACGCCCGCACGTCCAATTCCCTGCTGTCCTCGCGCTAAGCGCACGTAACGAGAACCCGCCATGACCCAGGCACTGTGGATCGCCAAGACCGGCCTCGACGCGCAGCAGACGCGCATGGCCGTCACCGCCAACAACCTGGCGAACGTCAATACCGCCGGCTTCAAGCGCGACCGCGCCAGCTTCGAGGACCTGCTGTACCAGACCGTGCGCCAGCCCGGCGGCTCGACCTCCGAGCAGACGCAGCTGCCCACCGGCCTGCAGGTCGGCACCGGCGTGCGCGTGGCCGCCACCGCGAAGAACTTCGCGCAGGGCAATCTTTCGCAGACCGGCAACGCGCTCGACGTCGCCATCAACGGCCGTGGCTTCTTCGAAGTGCTGATGCCCGACGGCTCGTCGGCGTACACGCGCGACGGCTCGTTCCAGATCAACTCGCAGGGCGAGATGGTCACGAGCGCCGGTTATCCGGTGCAGCCCGGCCTGCAGCTGCCGGAAGGCACGCAGAGCATCACCATCGGCGCCGACGGCACCGTCACCGCGCAGATCCAGGGCCAGGCCGAGGGCGTGCAGGTCGGCTCGCTGCAGCTAGCCGACTTCGTGAATCCCGCCGGCCTGCAGGCGCGCGGCGAGAACCTCTACACCGAGACCGGCGCCAGCGGCCCCGCGCAGCAGGGCGCGCCCGGCACCAGCGGCATCGGCACGCTCATCCAGGGCTCGGTGGAAAGCTCGAACGTCAACGTGGTCGAGGAACTCGTGTCGATGATCGAGACGCAGCGCGCCTACGAGACCAACGCGAAGGCGATCAGCACCGTCGATTCGATGCTCGCCTTCCTCAACAACAACGTGTGATCGCGATGAAGACCGCCAGCCTCGCCGTCGCCCTGCTCGCCCTTTCCGGCTGCGCCACCGTCATGGGCGACGTGCGCACCTTCAAGGCGCCGCAGGACTCCGGCGTGCCCACGCCCGCGCAGGTGCATGCCGCGATGGCGCAGCGCGCCGCCGGCCTGCAGATGCAGCAGGCCGCGCCAGCGATGCAGCCCGTCGCCAACACCGGCGGCTCGATCTACGCCAACGCCTCGGCCGGCGGCACGCGCACCATGCGACTGTTCCAGGACAACAAGGCGCGCGAGGTGGGCGACATCCTCACCATCGTGCTGGTCGAGCGCACCACGTCGACCACGCGCGCGCAGACCGCGGTCACCAAGGATTCCGGCATCGGCATCTCCGCGCCGGTGATCGGTGGCGTCCCGACCACCATCAACGGCCAGCCGCTGTCGGCGGAAGTCGAAGGCAGCCGCAGCTTCGCCGGCGGCGGCGACAGCCAGCAGAGCAACCGGCTCGATGGCACGGTCACCGTCACCGTCGTGCAGGAGCTCGGCAACGGCAACCTGCTCGTCTCCGGCGAGAAGAAGGTGCGCCTGAACCAGGGCGACGAGATCGTGCAGGTACAGGGGATCGTGCGCACCAGCGACATCGGCGCCGACAACCGCATTCCCTCCGACCGCGTGGCCGACGCGAAGATCGTCTACGGCGGCCGCGGCACGCTGGCGCGCAGCAATGCGATGGGCTGGCTCGGCCGCTTCTTCAACTCCGCCGCGTTCCCGTACTGAGGCCGACATGAAACTGCTCCCGGACCACGTCTGGAACGAGGCCTACGCCGACACGGGCACCACGCCGGACGCCGGCACCATGCGCCGCCGCGACGACGCGCGCGAGGGCATGCCTTCGCAGGATGCGTTCGCCACCGGCGAGGCGCGCACGCGCTACGTGGCCGCGGTCAACACGCGCCCGCGCAGTCGCGTGTCCTTCGCCTACGGCGCCACGCTCGCCGTGGCCGCCGTGCTCGCGTTGTGCAGCTTCGCCCTGCCCGCGCGCGCCGAGCGCATCAAAGACATCGCGCAGGTGGCCGGCGTGCGCGGCAATCCGCTGGTCGGCTACGGCCTGGTCGTGGGCCTCGACGGCTCGGGCGACCGCACCTCGCAGACGCAGTTCACCGTGCAGTCGCTCAAGTCGATGCTCGACCAGCTCGGCGTCAGCATTCCGCCGGGCGTGAACCCGCAGCTCAAGAACGTGGCGGCGGTGGCGATCAGCGCCGAGCTGCCGGCGTTCGCGAAGCCCGGCCAGCAGATCGACGTCACGGTCTCGTCCATCGGCAACGCCGGCTCGCTGCGCGGCGGCATGCTGCTGATGGCGCCACTCAAGGGCGCCGACGGGCAGGTCTACGCGATCGCGCAGGGCTCGCTCGTCGTCAGTGGCTTCGGCGCCCAGGGCAAGGACGGCTCGCGGATTTCCGTCAACGCGACCAACACCGGGCGCATTCCCAACGGCGCGATCGTCGAGCGCGCGGTGGGCGGCGGCACCGGCTCGGGCGTGGTCACGCTCAACCTCAACCAGTCCGACTTCACCACCGCCGCGCGGATCGTCTCGGCGGTCGACGGCGCCTTCGGCCCCGGCCATGCGCGCGCACTCGACGGCGTCACCATCGAGATCAACCCGCCCGCGGGCGATCGCATCGGCTTTCTCGCGAAGCTCGAATCGCTGGACATTTCCCCGGGCGCGGCGGCGGCCAAGGTCATCGTCAACTCGCGCACCGGCACGGTGGTGATGGGCGGGCAGGTGACGGTGATGCCGGCCGCGGTCTCGCACGGCTCGCTGACCGTTTCGGTGACCGAGACCGCGCAGGTGAGCCAGCCGAACGCCTTCGGCGGCGGCGACACCGCGGTGATCGGGCAGTCGACCATCCAGGCCAGCCAGACCGGCGGGCGCATGTTCAAGCTCGAAGGCGGCACCTCGCTCGACGCGATCGTGCGCGCGGTGAACGCGGTGGGCGCGGCGCCGGG
>CAZNRZ010000174.1:0-3575 GCA_964575535.1 uncultured Lysobacter sp.
GCGTCGAACTCGGCCTGCGTGACCTTGCCCGGGTACTTGTCGAGCAGGTTCTTCTTCGCGAAGTCGGCGAACTGCTGGGTCGTGATCGACTGGAAGGCGAAGGTCTCGAAGTAGCTGCGCAGGAACGCATCGAAGGCCTCGCGGCCGAAACGCTGCTCGAGGAACTGCAGGAACCACGCGCCCTTGGTGTAGACCGTGGAGCTCAGGCTGTCGTCCGGATCCTTGAGCACGCCGGCCTTCACCGCCAGCGACTGCAGCGCCTTGTTCTCGTCGGTGAATTCGTTGCGCAGCTCGTTGCGCTCGATCACGTTCTCCATGTCGGCGCGCTCGCGGCCGAACAGATCCTCGATGAGGCGGTTCTCGACGTAGGAGGTGAAGCCCTCGTTGAGCCAGGCGTCCTTCGAGGTCGCGAAGGTGACGAGGTTGCCCGACCAGCTGTGCGCGAGCTCGTGCGCGATCAGCGAGACCAGCGACTTGTCGCCCGTAATGACCGTCGGCGTGGCGAAGGTCAGGCGCGGGTTCTCCATGCCGCCGTACGGGAACGACGGCGGCAGCACGAGGATGTCGTAGCGGCCCCAGCGGTACGGCCCGTACAGGCGCTCGGCCGTCTGCATCATCTTCTCGGTGTCGGCGAATTCGGTGGCCGCGGTCTTCGCCATCGACGGCTCGGCCCAGACGCCGGCGCGCGCGCTGATCGGCTGGAAGACCATGTCGCCCGCGGCGATCGCCAGCAGGTAGGACGGGATCGGCTGCGGCATCTTGAAGGTGTAGTCGCCGTCGCGCGCGGCCTTCGGATCGTTGTCGGCGCTCATCAGCACCATCGCGTCTTTCGGCGACGTCACGTGCGCGGTGTACGTGAAGCGCACGATCGGCGTGTCCTGGATCGGCACCCACGAGCGCGCGTGGATCTGCTGCGACTGGCTGAACATGAAGGGCGTCTGCTTGCCCGCCGTCATCGACGGCTCCAGCCACTGCAGGCCCGAGGCCTGCGGCGAGGTGCGGTAGGTGATGCGGATGCGCTTGTTGCGCTCGGGCGCGGCGATGATCAGGCGGCTGCCGAGGATCGGGTCGGCCGCATCCAGCGTGTGCACGAGGTCGACCCACTTGCCGTCGCTGCGCTCGCCGACGACCTTCTCGATGGTCAGGTCGCGCGTGTCCAGCACCAGCCTGCCGTGCGAGGGATCCAGCCATTCCAGCGTGTAGGTCGCGCTGCCGGCGAGCTGCTTCTGGTCGAAATCGACGTTGAGCGCGAGCGCGATGTCCTGCGTGCGGACCTTGTCGGGCTCGGCGAAGGAATGCTCGTCCATGCGGGCATTGGCCTGTGCGGCAGGCGCGCCACTGGCGGCGGGCGCTTCGGCGCCGGCAGCCGGCGCGGCATCGCGCTGGCAACCGCTGGCGACGGCGGCGGCGAGGCCGAGGGCGAGAAGGGACGGAAGGAAGGCTGTGCGCATGATTCGGACCCGACGGACGATCCGCCGAGTTTAGCGCCGCCCGCACCCCGCGGGAGGCGACGCGCCACGCGCTTCAGGCACGGGTGCCGGTATGGATGGCGACGATGCCGGCGGAAAGATTGCGGTAATTGCAGCGCGCGAAGCCCGCGTTCTCCATCATCGCCTGCAGTTCGCGCTGCGGCGGATGCTTGCGGATGCTCTCGGCCAGGTAGCGGTAGCTGCCCTCGTCGCCTGCGATCATCGCGCCCAGCCGCGGCAGCACGTTGAACGAGTGGAAATCGTAGATCGGCCGGAACCATTCGGCGGTGACCTGCGAGAACTCGAGCACGCGCGCCTGCCCGCCCGGGCGCAGCACGCGATGCATCTCGCGCAGCGCCGCGTCCTTGTCGGTGACGTTGCGCAGGCCGAACGCGATCGTGACCAGATCGAAGCTGCCATCGGGAAACGGCAGCGCCTGCGCGTTGCACTGCACCCAGCGCAGGCCGCGCACCACGCCGCGATCCGTCATCCGGTCGCGGCCCACGCGCAGCATCTCGCCGTTGATGTCCCCGACCACCACTTCGCCCGTCTCGCCCACGCGATCGCGCAGCAGCGCGGCGATGTCGCCGGTGCCGCCGGCGAGGTCGAGCACGCGGCCGCCACGGCGCACCTGCGCGGTGGCCACGAAGTAGCGCTTCCAGATGCGGTGGATGCCCAGCGACATCAGGTCGTTCATGACGTCGTACTTCGACGCCACCGACGAGAACACCTCGCCGACGAGCTTCTGCTTCTCGCCGACCGGAACGTCGCGATAGCCGAAATGGGTGGTGCCGCCGTGCTCGTCGCGTTCGTTCATGCCCGGATTATCGCATCCACTCCGTGTCCCGCCGCGTCAGAGGATGTAACGGCTCAGGTCCGGATCCTTCACCAGCTCGCCCAGGTGCGCGTCGACGTAGGCACGGTCGATGGTCACCGACTGCCCATCGCGATCCGGCGCCTCGTAGCTCAGCGTGTCGAGCAGGCGCTCGAGCACGGTGTGCAGGCGCCGCGCGCCGATGTTCTCCTGGCGCTCGTTCACCTGCGCGGCGATCTCGGCCAGCCGATCGACGGCCTCGGGCGTGAACACCAGGCCCACGCCTTCGGTACGCATCAGCTCCACGTACTGGTGGGTGAGCGAGGCGCGCGGCTCGGTGAGGATCTTGACGAAGTCGTCCTTGCTCAGCGAGGTGAGTTCAACGCGGATCGGGAAGCGTCCCTGCAGCTCGGGGATCAGGTCGCTCGGCTTGGCGAGGTGGAACGCACCGGAGGCGATGAACAGGATGTGGTCGGTCTTGACCGCGCCGTACTTGGTGCTGACGGTGGAGCCCTCCACCAGCGGCAGCAGGTCGCGCTGCACACCCTCGCGGCTGACGTCGCCGCCCGTGGCGCCGGTCTCGCCGCGCTTGGCGATCTTGTCGATCTCGTCGATGAAGACGATGCCGTGCTGCTCGCAGGCCTCGATCGCCGCATCGCGCACGTCGTCGTCGTTGACCATGCGGCCGGCCTCCTCCTCGATCAGCTGCACGCGCGCGGCGCGGATGGTCATGCTGCGCTTGTGCGTGCGCGCGCCGGCCACCTGCGAGAACATCTGGCGCAGCTGCTGGCCCATCTCCTCCATGCCCGGCGGCGCCATGATGTCGACGCCGACGTTGACCGCGGTCTCGATGTCGATCTCGCGATCGTCGAGGCTGCCCTTGCGCAGCTGCCTGCGCAGCTTCGATCGCGTCGCCGCGTACTGCTTCTCCTCATCCTCGTCGCCTTCGTGCGGCCGCGTGTCCTCGAAGCCGAAGACCGGCCCGGTCTCGCGACGGGGCAGCAGCGCGTCGAGGATGCGCTCCTCCGCGCGTTCCTCCGCCTGCGCCTGCACCTTCTTCTTGGCCTGTTCGCGCACCATCTTGACCGACGTGTCGACGAGGTCGCGCACGATCTGCTCGACGTCCTTGCCGACGTAGCCGACCTCGGTGAAGCGCGTGGCTTCGACCTTCACGAACGGCGCGTTGGCCAGCGTGGCCAGGCGCCGCGCGATCTCGGTCTTGCCCACGCCGGTGGGGCCGATCATCAGGATGTTCTTGGGCATCACCTCGTCGCGCAGCTCGGGTTCGAGCT
>CAZNRZ010000175.1:0-3556 GCA_964575535.1 uncultured Lysobacter sp.
CTGCCTCGGCGATGACGAGATCCCGCCACAAGCGCAGCCGGAGTGCGATGCCGATGTCGTCACGGGGGAGAGTGCGCAGATACTCAGAACAGGCGTCGGCTAGTCCGTCTGGCACATAGGCATCCCAGGCCAGGCGCCATTGCAGGCCCTCCATTGGTGTCTCGCGCGCGTCGGGTGCGACTTCCCACCGCGCGTCCGGCCAGGGCACATCCACTAACCCGAGTGCCCGAAGCCGCTCCATGAGCGCGACGGTGCCGCGCCGTGTCGGGGCCACCTTGACGCGCCGCGATTGCGACATCGCCAGCGCACCGATGTCCAGGGCTGCACTGAGTCCCAGGTCGTCGAGCGTGGCGGGCAGGGTCAAGACCACGATGAGGGGCCTCCCGGCCATGGGCAGGTGATCAGAATAACTTAGAATAGGCAGACGGCCCGGAGTTTCGGACCCTATAGGGTCTGTCCCCAAGGAATGACCGCGTGTCGGTCGACGTCCGAGACCTGCCGGTATTTGCTCGCCGCTTGCGCTTTGCGCGGGAGCGGGCGGGGCTGTCCCAACGCGAACTCGGTCGGCGGATCGGCATGAAGGACGACGCGGCGAGTCCGCGGATCAACCAGTACGAGAGCGGCACGCATGTCCCTCGGGCGGATACGGTCGAGGCCATCGCGCGCGAACTGAAGATCCCTATCTCGTATCTGTTCGCGGACGGGGAGCGGCTGGCACGAATGATCCTCGCGTTCTCGCAGCTGCCTGCGGCCGAGCAGGAGCGGATCACGCGGACGATCGAAGAGAACGCCCGTAAGCGCTAAGCCCGCTGCCCACAGCGGGCGGGGTAGCTCGGCTCGGCTTCGCTCGGCTGGGCAGGCGGGGCAGGTGGGGTAGGGCAGGGCAGTGACGGCCGGTCTCACGTCTTAGACGCCGGCGCATCGTCCAGAAGGTGAGCGGCAGGGTTGTCCTGGACACCGCCCGCCTGGAGGTGGCCGATCACGCTCGCGATAGACCGATGCTCGGGCATCGCCATGATGGCGGGCAGGGCAATACCTTGACGCCCACCCTCGGTGATCAAGCCGAAGCGAGGCCATGTCCCGCAAGAGCCAGAACGGCAAGCGGCCAGGCGCCGTTCTGGCGTCGCGCAGCGCCCGGCACCGGGTGACGAAGTCAGCGACGCGCTGCGCGATGGCGGGGTCCGAGATGGTTGCGTCAGGGACGACCCGGACGCGCTCGCGATAGGCCAGCACGTCAGGCAGCGGCGAGGGACTCGCCCAAGCAATCGCCGGAAGCGCAGGCGCGCGATAGGGCGACTCATGCGGAAGGTAGGCCGGGCCTGGGTCGATGAGCAGCCCGTTGGCATGCACCCAGTAGTGCGAAGGCTCTCCGATGCCAGTCGTACCAAACCCCTGCAGGCTCAGTTGGCGACCGTCGGTCGAGACCACCGCACACAGGAAGTCTCCGCCAGCGACTTCCGCTTCAAGCCCCGCGTCCTCGAGCAGCGACGCGATAGCGAAAGAGGCGTACATGCAGCGCTTGTGGAAGTCCGAGGGGAATGTCGCACGTAGTGCCGCATCCGTGACGAGCAGCGCATGCATGATGGGATCGGTTTGCGCCATGTCGGTTCCAGAATTGCCTGACTCACTTCACGGGGCGGCACTGCGCGACGTGCGTTTCGCTGTGAGCTCCCATATCCGAGCACGAACACGGTGACCTCGAGCTCCGGCGGCTGAGCTCCGCGCTCGGGACGCGATGACACAGTCCCCTTAGGCTGACTTCGCGAGATCGTCGAGGATCGGACAGTCGGGACGCTTGTCACCGTGGCACCGGCGCGCGAGTGTCTCGAGCGTGCGCTGCATGGCCTGCATCTCCTCGATCCTTTGCGCGAGTTCGGCCGCGTGCGCCTTCGCGAGACGCTTGACATCCACGCTGGCACGGTTGCGGTCGTCCCACAGGCTCAGCAGTGCTTCGATCTGCTTCATGGAGAACCCCAGCGTGCGCGCTCGCTTGATGAACCGCAGGCGATGCACATCGGAATCGCTGTAGAGACGATAGCCGGCGATCGTACGCGCCGCTTCCGGGATCAGCCCGATCGACTCGTAGTGGCGGATCATTTTGGCGCTGACGCCAGCGAGCATCGAGGCCTCGCCGATGTTGTGCAGGCCTTGCTCGCGAGCTTCGTTCAGCTCAGGCCTGGGCGGTTTGCGTGCCATGGGCAGCCTCCGTTTGGGCGTGCAACGCCGGGGACCATCGACGCAGCAGCAGCGTGTTGGCCAGCACGCTGACCGACGAGAAAGCCATGGCGGCGCCGGCGACCACCGGGTCGAGCAGGCCGAAGGCCGCCAGCGGGATGCCGACCACGTTGTAGCCGAAGGCCCAGAACAGGTTCTGGTGGATCTTCCGGGTCGTACGGCGCGAGATGTCGATGGCATCGGCCACCAGCGCGAGCTGCGGGCGCATCAGCGTCACGGCCGCTGCGTGCATCGCCACGTCCGTGCCGGTGCCCATCGCGATGCCGACATCTGCGGCAGCAAGGGCCGGTGCATCGTTGATGCCATCGCCGACCATGGCCACCGTCGATCCAGCGCGCAGCGCTGTCACCGCCGCCGCCTTCTGAGCGGGCAGGACGTTCGCGCGCACCTCGTCGATGCCGATCGAGCGTGCGACCGCACGGGCAGCGCCCTCGTTGTCGCCGGAGATCATCACCGTGCGCACGCCGAGTGCATGCAGTCGGGCCACGGCCGAGCGCGCCTCCGGCCGAGGCTCGTCACGGAACGCCAGCAACCCTTCGAGCGTGGCTTCCCCGGCACTTCGACGCGCGAGCCACGAGATCGTGTGCCCCTGGCTGCGCAGCGCATCGGCGCGGCCCGCGAGCGGCGCCAGGTCGATGCCGGCCTCGCGCATCATGGCTTCGGAGCCGAGCAGTACCCGGTGGCCATCCAACTGCGCTTCCATTCCGCGTCCGGCCACCGCGCGCACCGACCGCATTGCTACGCGGGGAAGGTCGGCCGCAGCCTCGAGCACCGCATGGGCAAGGGGATGCTCGCTTCCGGCCTGGAGGCTGGCCGCCAAGGTCAGCATTTCCGATGCGTTCCCATTGGCCGCAACAGCCTCCACGAGCACCGGCTTTCCACGGGTCAGGGTGCCGGTCTTGTCGAAGGCGACCACGTCGATCTTGTGGGCGGTTTCAAGGGCTTCGGCGTCCTTGATCAGGATGCCCGCGCGGGCCGCGACCCCGGTGCCGGCCATGATCGCCGTCGGGGTGGCCAGGCCCAGCGCGCAGGGGCAGGCAATGACGAGTACCGCAACGGCATTGAGAATGGCCTCCGCCCAGTCACCGGTCGCCGCGCCCCAGCCAAGCAGCGTTACCACCGCCAGGACGATCACCACAGGCACGAAGACCGCACTGACCCGGTCGACGACCTGCTGGATCGGCGCCTTCTTGGCCTGGGCATCCTCGACCAGGCGAATGATGCGGGCGAGTGCGGACTCCGCCCCGACGGCGAGCGTTTCAACCAGCACGAGCCCTTCGCCATTGACCGCGCCGCCGGTGACCCGCTCGCCCTCGACCTT
>CAZNRZ010000176.1:0-3526 GCA_964575535.1 uncultured Lysobacter sp.
CGCTGGATGAATTCCACATTGATCGCGGTGTCGACGCGCCCGGCATCGGCCAGCAACGGTAGACGCGCGAGCGCGCCGATCACCGCGGCGTGGACGACAACGACCGCGCTCCACGCGATCGCACGATCGGCACGATCCCTCGCCCGCTCCGGCATCCCCGCCTCCCGCTGAGGCGACGGGAAGCATGACCGCCGGAGTTGCCGAGGATTCCCTCAGCCCGCGGTTCCGCCCAGGACGCCCATGTAGCCGCGATAGTGGCGCAGCTCGGCGATCGAATCGCGCACGTCGCTCATCGCGGTATGCGCCGACTGTTTGCTAACGCCCGAGGCCACCTGCGGCGCCCAGCGGCGCGCGAGTTCCTTGAGCGTGCTGACGTCGAGATTGCGATAGTGGAAGTGCTTCTCCACGCGCGGCATCAGCCGGTGCAGGAAGCGGCGGTCCTGGCAGATCGAGTTGCCGCACATGGGCGAGCCGCCGGCCGGCACCCACGCCGCGAGGAATTCGACGGTGCGCGCCTCGGCTTCCTGCATCGACACGCCTTCGCGCAGGACGCGATCCCAAAGGCCGGAACGGCGGTGCTGGTTGCGGTTCCACTCGTCCATGGCCTGCAGGCGTTCGAGCGGATGGGTGATGGCGAATTCCGGGCCTTCGGCGAGCACGTTGAGATCGGCGTCCGTCACCACGGTGGCGATCTCGAGGATCGAATCGGTGTCGGTATCCAGCCCCGTCATCTCGAGGTCGATCCAGATCAGGCGGTGGTCCTTCGATGACGGCTGCGCGGCCATGCGTTCGCGATCCCTGTGTGGAAACCGGCATGATAGCCGAGCGCTCCAGGAGGCCCGATGAGCCCGATCGAACTTTCGTCCGGACACTACGCGATCCTCACCGCCATGCTGGCGCCCGCGCTGCTCATGGCGGCGACGGGCTCGCTGCTGGTGTCGGCGAATGCGCGGCTCGCCCGCGTCGTCGACCGGCTGCGCGCGCTGATCCAGGAATGGAAGCACGATGCGCCCGACATCGCCCGCCGCGACACGCAGATCACGCGCCACCGCCGCCGCGCCGCGCTCGTGCTGCGGGCCTGCCAGATGCTGTACGCCGGGCTGGGCAGCTTCGTCGGCACGAGCCTGGCGCTGGCGATCGACGCGCTGGCGGGCTTCCGGCTGGGGATCGTGCCGACGGCGCTGGCCATCGTCGGCGTGGCCTTCCTGCTGGGCGCCAGCGTGTTGCTGGGCGTGGAAGTGAGCCTGTCGGTACGCTCGTTCGACGAGGAGCTCGACCACGAGATCGCCCACCGCTCGCGCTAGATTGCGCTAGATCGCGTCGCCGCGGGGGCGCGCCCGCTTCGCCCGGAAGTAGGCCGTGAGCATGGCACCCGCCTCGTCGGCCAGCACGCCGCCTGCGACGGTCAGCCGGTGGTTATGGCGCGGATCGGCGAGAAGGTCGAACACGCTTCCGGCGGCGCCGGTTTTCGGGTCGAACGCGCCGAACACGACACGCGACAGGCGCGCGTGGATCATCGCCATCGCGCACATCGCGCAAGGCTCGAGCGTGACGTACAGCGTGCACCCCAGCAGGCGGTGGTTGCCGAGTGCCGCGCCTGCTTCGCGCATGGCGACGATCTCGGCATGCGCGGTGGGATCGTGGTCGCCGATGTTCCGGTTCCAGCCGCGGCCGACGACCGCACCGGATGGGTCAACCACCAGTGCGCCGACGGGAATCTCGTCGTGCACGTCGCGGGCATGCGCGGCCAGCGCGAGTGCTTCGCGCATGAAGTGCTCGTCGGCGGCGATGGGGACTGGCGCGGACATCTCGGGATGTGGCGTACGGATGGATTGCGTGGGTTTGCGGCTGGTGCGGCTATCCACGGCGCCTCGCTTTCGACTACCGCTGGTCCGCGCTGCCGGTCAGAGATCGGCCTGCGCGTGCGACTTGCGCGATGGGTCGTCGCCGTCCCTGGCGCAACTTTGCCGACTGCGTGATCGTCCTGCCCGGCCATCCATGGCCGGTCCATAGGCAGCCGCGCGCGAGTGGCGCAAGCAGGCTGCCTATTCCCATTCGATCGTCGCGGGCGGTTTGCCGCTGATGTCGTAGACAACGCGGGAGACGCCGCGCAACTCATTGATGATGCGATTGGAAACGTGGCCGAGGAATTCGTGTGGCAGGTGGGCCCAGTGCGCCGTCATGAAGTCGATGGTCTCGACCGCACGCAGCGCGATCACCCATTCGTAGGCGCGCGCATCGCCGACGACGCCGACCGACCGCACCGGCAGGAACACGGCGAACGCCTGGCTGACCTTGTCGTACAGGTCGTGGCGGCGCAGTTCCTCGATGAAGATGTGGTCGGCCTTCGCGAGCAGTTCCGCGTACTCCGGCCGTACCTCGCCGAGGATGCGCACGCCCAGGCCGGGGCCGGGGAACGGGTGGCGGTAGACCATGTGCGGCGGCAGGCCGAGCTCGACGCCCAGGCGGCGCACCTCGTCCTTGAACAGCTCGCGCAAAGGCTCCACCAGGCCGAGCTTCATGTGCTCGGGCAGGCCGCCGACGTTGTGGTGGCTCTTGATGACGTGCGCCTTGCCCGTCCCACTGCCGGCCGACTCGATGACGTCGGGATAGATCGTGCCCTGCGCGAGCCAGCGCGCATTGGTGAGCCTGCCCGACTCCTCGTCGAAGATCTCGACGAAGAGCCTGCCGATGATCTTGCGCTTGGCTTCGGGGTCGTTCACGCCTTCCAGCGCGCGGAAGTAGCGCTCGCGCGCATTGACGCGAACCACCCGCACGCCCATGTGCTCGGCGAACATGGCCATCACCTGGTCGCCTTCGTTCCAGCGCAGCAGGCCGGTATCGACGAAGACGCAGGTGAGCTGGTCGCCGATCGCCTTGTGCAGCAGTGCGGCGACGACGGACGAATCGACGCCACCCGACAGCCCGAGGATCACCTCGTCGCCGCCGACCTGCTCGCGCACGCGCGCGATCTGGTCCTCGATGATGTTCGCCGCGGTCCAGAGCGTGGCGCAGCCGCAGACATCGACGACGAAGCGGCGCAGCAGCGCCTGGCCCTGCTTCGTGTGGGTGACTTCGGGGTGGAACTGCACGGCGTACCAGCGCCGCGACTCGTCCGCCATCGCGGCAACGGGAATCCGATCGGTGCACGCGGTGACCGCGAAACCCGGCGGCACCTGCGAGACGTGGTCGCCGTGGCTCATCCACACGTCGAGCTTTGGCGCGCCACCGTGGTCACTCAGGCCGGCGAAGAGCGCGTCGGGCTGCACGACGTCGACCGTCGCATGGCCGAACTCGCGCGCATCGGCGGCTTCCGTGGCGCCGCCGAGCTGCGCGGCCATGGTCTGCATGCCATAGCAGATGCCGAGAACCGGCAGGCCGGAGTCGAACACTTCCTGCGGGGCGCGCGGCGCGCCCGGCAGCGTCGTCGATTCGGGGCCGCCCGACAGGATGATGCCCTTGGGTGCGTAGGTGGCGATCTCGGCCGGATCGTGGTCCCAGGCCCAGACCTCGCAGTAGACGCCCA
>CAZNRZ010000177.1:0-3509 GCA_964575535.1 uncultured Lysobacter sp.
TGGTCGCCGATGCGCTCGATGTTCTTGGCCATGAACAGCAGGTGCGTGCAGGGCGTGATCGCGCGCGCGTCTTCCATCATGTAGGTGAGGAGCTCGCGGAAGAGGCCGGTGTAGGCCGCGTCGAGCTCCGCGTCGGCGGCGCGCACGCGCTGCGCCGCCTCGACATCGTCGTCGCGGTAGGCGGCGAGCACGTCGCGCACCTGGCGCACGGCCAGCCGTCCGATGAACTGCAGGCCCGCGACCTGTGGCAACGGCGGCGCGGTGTTGAGCGCCATCGAGCGCTTGGCGACGTTGGCCGCGTAGTCGCCGATGCGCTCGATGTCGGAGGCGATTCGGATGGCGGCGAGGATCTCGCGCAGGTCGCGCGCCATCGGGCCGCGCAGCGCGAGCTTCATCACGTCGTGGCTGACCTCGTGCTCGAGCGCGTCGATGGCCTCGTCGTTGGCGATCACGCGCGCGGCGGCCTTGTCGTCGCGACGCTGCACGACGTCGAGCGCGGCCTCGAGCTGCGACGCGGCCATCTCGCCCATGCGCAGGGTTTCCTCGAGCAGGCGCTGCTGCTCGGCGTCGAAGCTCTGGAGGATGTGATCGTGCATTTGGGTCTCCGCTTTTTGCCGGTTCCTTCTCCCTCCGGGAGAAGGTGCCCCGAAGGGGCGGATGAGGGTTCGGTTTTCGGGACGGAATCCAGTTCAGGGCGCTGGCGGATCGATCGCGTCGTGATTCGCCATTGCAGCTTCGCCGAAGCCTCACCCCGACCCTGTCGGCCACCGGCATGGCCGGTGGCGTTCGCGAACGCACGAGCCGGTGGCTCGTAAGCGCGTCCGCTCACTTCCCGAAGGGAGAGGGGATTTATCCGAACCGCCCCGTGATGTAGTCCTCGGTCTGCTGCGTCGAGGGATTGGAGAAGATGGTTTGCGTCGCGCCGTGCTCCACCAGCTCGCCCAGGTACATGAAGGCGGTGAAGTCGGAGATGCGCGCGGCCTGCTGCATGTTGTGGGTGACGATGACGATGGTGAAATCGCGCTTGAGTTCTTCGATGAGCTGCTCGATGCGGCTGGTCGAGATCGGATCGAGCGCGGAGGTCGGCTCGTCGAGCAGCAGTACGTCCGGGCGCAGGGCGATCGCGCGTGCGATGCACAGGCGCTGCTGCTGGCCGCCGGACAGGCCCAGCGCGCTCGCATCGAGCTTGTCCTTGGCCTCGTCCCAGATCGCCGCCTGGCGCAGGGCCTGCTCGACGCGATCGTTCATGTCGGCCTTCGACAGGCGCTCGTGGTGGCGGATGCCGTAGGCGACGTTCTCGTAGATCGTCATCGGGAACGGCACCGGCTTCTGGAACACCATGCCGACCTTCGTGCGCAGGCGGTTGAGCGGGTACTTCGGGTCGAGGATGTTCTGGCCGTCCAGCAGTACCTCGCCGCTGGCGCGCAGCTTGGGATACAGCGCGTAGATGCGGTTGAACACGCGCAGCAGGGTGGACTTGCCGCAGCCCGAGGGCCCGATCATCGCGGTGACGCGCTTTTCCGGGATGTCGAGGTCGATGCCGCGCAGCGCGTGGTAGTCGCCGTAGTGGAAGTCCAGGCCGCGTGCGGCGAGCTTGACCTCGCCGGTGGCGGGCCGCGCTTCGCGCACGGCAATGGCGGGGCGAAGGGCATCCTGGGTCACGGGCTTGCGGGGCTCGAAGGCGGTGTCAGTCATGGGTGATCCTGTTGCGCAGCAGCAGCGTCCGGGCGAGCAGGCTCACCATCAGCACGAACACGGTGAGCATGAAGGCGCCCGCCCAGGCGAGCGTGTGCCAGGTCTCGAAGGGACTCATCGCGTACTGGAAGATCACGACCGGCACGTTCGCCATGGGCGAGAGGATGTCGGTGGTCCAGTACTGGTTGTTGAGCGCGGTGAACAGCAGCGGCGCGGTCTCGCCGGAAATGCGGGCCAAAGCGAGCAGGATGCCGGTGACGATGCCGGGCAGCGATGAGCGGTACAGCACCTGCATCGTCACCTTCCACTGCGGCACACCGAGGCTGAGTGCGGCCTCGCGCATCTGCGTAGGCACGAGGCGCAGCATCTCGTCGGTGGTGCGGACCACCACCGGCAGCACGATGAAGGCCAGCGCGATGGCGCCGGCCAGCCCGGAGAAATGCTCCATCTGCGCGACGACCAGCGTGTAGACGAACAGGCCGAGCACGATCGACGGTGCCGACAGCAGGATGTCGTTGACGAAGCGCACGGTCTCGCCCATCCAGCCGCCCTTGGCGTATTCGGCGAGGTAGGTGCCGGCCAGCACCCCCACCGGCGCGCCGATCAGGATGCCGAGCAGGCTCATCACCGCGCTGCCGAAGAAGGCGTTGGCGAGGCCGCCTTCCTCGCCCGGCGGCGGTGTCATTTCGGTGAACAGCGCGAGGTTGATCGACGCCATGCCCTTGCTCAGCGTGGTCCAGAGGATCCACACCAGCCAGAACAGGCCGAACAGCGCGGCGGCGATCGCGAGTACCTGCGCCGCGACGTTCTTGAAGCCTCGCCAGCCATGGAGCGGAAGCATCAGGCGCCCTCCCTGCGGGCGAGGCGGCGCAGCATCAGGCGCGAGATGCTGAGCACCACGAAGGTGACGATGAAGAGCACGAAGCCGAGCGCGATCAGCGCGGAGCGGTATTCGTCGGAATCGGCTTCGGCGAATTCGTTGGCGATGGTCGCGGCGATCGAGTTGCCCGGCATCAGCAGCGAGGCGGTGAGCTCGTGCGCGTTGCCCAGCACGAACGTGACCGCCATCGTCTCGCCCAGGGCGCGGCCCAGGCCCAGGAAGATGCCGCCGATCACCGCCGAGCGTGTGTACGGCAGCACCACGTCCCAGACCACTTCCCAGCGCGTGGAGCCGAGCGCGTAGGCCGATTCCTTGAGGCGGCCGGGCACGGTCAGGAAGACCTCGCGCATCACCGAGGCGATGAACGGGGTGATCATGATGGCCAGCACGAGGCCGGCGGTGAGCATGCCCAGGCCTATCGGCGGCCCCGAGAACAGCGCGCCGATCACCGGCAGCGGCCCGAGGTTCCCGTCCAGCCACGGGTAGATGTATTCGGACAGGTAGGGCACCAGCACGAACAGGCCCCACATGCCGTAGATGATCGAGGGAATGCCGGCGAGCAGCTCGATGGCCGTGCCGACCGGCCCGCGCAGCCATTTCGGCGCGATCTCGGTGAGGAACATGGCGATGCCGAAGCTCACCGGCACCGCGATGACCATCGCGATCAGCGCGGTGACCAGCGTGCCGTAGATCGGCACCAGCGCGCCGAATTCCAGGCCGACCGGATCCCAGGCCTGCGAGGTGAAGAAGCCGAGGCCGTAGCGCTCGAAGGTCTCGCGCCCGCCCCAGAGCATCGACAGCGCGGCGGCGGCGAGCGAGACCAGCACCAGCACACCGGCGCCGGTGACCAGCCAGCGGAAGGCGCGGTCGGCGCGCATGTCGCGGCGGCTGCTGTCGTCGGTGGCGATCGGGGTCGCGATGGCGTTCATTCGGG
>CAZNRZ010000178.1:0-3478 GCA_964575535.1 uncultured Lysobacter sp.
CTGCTGCCCACGGCGTCGAGCGCGTCGCGGACGAGGTCGGCGAGCAGGGTCGGATCGGCGCGATAGGCATGGCCCACCAGCGTGCCGGCGATACGCGTGGCGAGATCGGCCAGTGCGTCCGCGACTTCGCCGTCGAGCCGCGCCAGAGGGCGCGTGAAACTGTCGAGGATGCCTTCCATCTGCGCGACCATGCGGCGGATCTCGCCCTGTCCGGTGGCGAGCCCCTCGGCATGGCCGCGGCGGAAACCCTCGTCGAACGCCGCCTGCTCGATCGCCTGCAGCTCCTCCACGCTGGGCATGCGCGGCATGTCCTCGGCGGGCGGCGGCGGCTCGAAGCCGGGCGCGATCCAGCGGATGGCGGACTCCATGCTCAAACGAAGGTCTCCGCCTTGGCCGCGAGCGTGATCGTGCCCTCGTCGGCCATCTTGCGCACGATCGACAGGATCTCCTTCTGCGCGCCTTCCACGTCCGCCAGGCGCACGGGGCCGCGCGCCTCCATGTCGTCCTTGAGGATTTCCGCGGCGCGCTGCGACATGTTGCCGATGATCTTGTCCTTGACCTTCGCATCGGCGCCGCGCAGGGCGACGGCGAGCTTCTCGTTCGGCACCTCGCGCAGCACGGTCTGCATGGCGCGGTCGTCGATGTCGGCGAGGTTGTCGAAGACGAACATGAGGTCGCGGATCTGGCCGGAGAGCGTCTCGTCGATGTCGTTGATGGAGCCGAGGATGGCCTCGTCCTGGCCGCCGTCCATGAAGTTGAGGATGTTCGCCGCGACCTTCACGCCACCCAGCGCGGAGGACTTGATGTTCTGGCTGCCCGCGAACTGCCGCGCCATCACGTCGTTGAGCTCGTTGAGCGCATGCGGCGGCACGCCGTCGAGCGTGGCGATGCGCACCAGCACGTCGCTCTTGACGCGCTCCGGGAAGCACTTGAGCACCTCGGCGCCCTGGTCGGGGTCGAGGTGTGCCATCACGATGGCGATGATCTGCGGATGCTCGTTGCGCACCAGCTCGGCGATCGCGCGCGGCTCCATCCACTTGAGCGTGTCCAGGCCCGAGGTGTTGCGGCCGAGAAGGATGCGGTCGATCAGGCTGGACGCGCGGTCCTCGCCGAGCGCCTGCACGAGGACGCTGCGCACGTACTCATCGGCACCCGCACCCAGGCCGCTGGGCTGCTGCAGCGTCTCGACGAAGCCATCGACCACGCCGACCACCTGTTCGCGGGTGACGCCGCCCACCGACGTCATCGCCACGCCGAGCTTCTGCACTTCCTTCGCGGACATGTGCTTGAGCACTTCGGCGGCCTGCTGCTCGCCGAGCGTGAGCAGCACGATGGCCGCGCGCTGGGTGCCGCTGAGTTGGGCGGTATCAGCCATCGGAAGCCACCATGTCACGCACCACCTGCGCCACGCGCTTGGGATCCTGCGTCACCGCGCCACGCGCGACGGTGAGCTTGTCTTCGAACTGCATCGCGGCCGACGGCAGGCCCGGCACGCCGGGCTCCTGCGCGCGCGTGCCGGCGTGCCCCTGCTCGATCTCTTCCGCGACGATCGTCTGCACGGTCGAGTTCGACGGCAGCACGGTCTTCGGCGCGAGTATCTGGCGGAAGGCGGGGCGCAGCACGGTGAAGATGAGCGCGAGCACCGCGAGGCCGCCGAGGATCGTGCGCAGCAGGTCGCGTGCACGCGGGTGCTGCCAGATCGGCGGCTCCTCGCCGGCGTCGGCCGCGATGTCGGCCGCGAACGGCGCATTCACCACCGACACCGCGTCGCCGCGCTGCGCATCGAAGCCGATCGCCTGCTGCACCAGCGTCTCGATGCGCTTGATCTCCGCGGCGTCGAGCGCGCGCAGCTTCTGCTTGCCGTCCTTGCCCGGCGCACCCGCCGGCACGTTGTCCACCAGCACCGCCGCCGTGACGCGACGCACGCGTCCCGGCGCCTGCCGTGTATGCGTCAGCGTGCGGTCGACTTCGTAATTGCGCACGGCCGTGCGCGAGCCTTCGGCGCTCGCCGGGGCGGCCTGCGCGCCCGGCTGCGCGGCCTGCGGATTCGCGCCCGGTGCCTGCGGGGTGTTGCTTGCGCTGCCCGGCACGCCCCGCGCGGCAGCGCCGACGCCCGCGGCGGCCATCGCGCCGAGGTCGCCCTGCTCGGAGATCTGCTCGCTGCGCACGATCTGGCCCTCGGGCCCGTAGGTCTCGCGCGCTTCCTCGGTCTGGTTGAAGTCCATGTCGATGGACACCTGCGCGCTCACGCGGCCGCGGCCGGTCATCGGCTCGAGCAGCTCCTGGATGCGCTGCACGAAGACGGCTTCCTGGCGGCGCTGCTGGTCGAACTGCTGCGCGCCGATGGCCGCGTCGGATGTCGGATCGCGGTTGGACAGCATGCGGCCGAACTGGTCGACCACCGTGACCTTGTCGGTCGGAAGATTGGCGACTGAGGTGGAGACGAGATTGACGATGGCGTCGACCTGTCCCTGCTCCAGCGTCGAGCCGGTACGCAGCTGCAGCACCACCGAGGCACTGGCCGATTCCTTCTGGCGGGTAAAGGCGCTGGGCTTGGGCAGCGCGAGATGCACGCGCGCCTCGCGCACCGGGCGCAGGTTGGAAATCGTACGGGCGAGTTCGGTTTCGAGCGCGTGCTGGTAGCGCGCGTTCTCGACGAACTGGCTGGTGCCGAAGCCCTGGTCGCCCTGCATGGACTCGAAGCCCTTGTCGGCGCTTGCCGGCAGGCCGGCGGACGCCAGTGCCATCTTCGCCGCGCCCAGCTGGTCGGCCGGCACGGCAAGCGCGCCGGTGGCCGTATCGATGCGGAAGGGGATCTGCGAGGTCGACAGCAGCTGCGACGCTTCCTCGGTGGACTTGGCGTCGAGACCCGCGAACACCGGCACGAAGTCCGGCTTCTGCGTCCAGAAGAACAGCCACAGGCCCACCGCGATCGCGGCGGCCACCAGTCCGATCATGCCCAGCTGGCGTACCGCCGGGATGTCCTGCAGGCGCCCGAGCTTCTGCAGGTTCTCGGCGGATTTGGGAAGTGCGATCACGGCCATGGAGCAGGTCTCGGTTCGATGCGGGGCGGCGGGTCAGCGGGGGCGGGCGTCGGGTCGGCCCGTCTTAGACCGGCATGTTCATGACGTCCTGGTAGGCCTGGACCAGCCGGTTGCGGACCTCGACCGTCGCCTTGAAAGCCACCTGCGACTGCTGCATCGAGACCATCACCCGGGCCAGGTCGGCCCGCGGATCGCCCATCTCGAACGCCCGCTGCAACTCGCCGGACTCGGCCTGCACGCGGCTGACGTTGTCGATCGCCCGGGACAGCGTGGCCGAGAAGCCGCCTTGCGGAGCCGCGGTGCCCGGCTGTACGCCACCGGCCGCCGGATTGATGGCGCTCCCGGCCACCGCATCGCCCACGCCCCGCGTTCGCATCTCGTGGGCGCGGATCTGTGCAAGGACGGAGGAGATCGCGTCGGTCATGGCCTGGCGG
>CAZNRZ010000179.1:0-3472 GCA_964575535.1 uncultured Lysobacter sp.
TCGGTCTCGGCGCCGTCGTCGGTGACGTAGACCTCGCCGTGCTGGAACGGGCTCATGGTGCCCGGATCGACGTTGATGTACGGATCGAGCTTCATCATCGTCACGCGCAGGCCGCGCGCTTCGAGGATGGCCGCCAGCGAGGCCGCCGCGATGCCCTTGCCGAGCGAGGACACCACGCCGCCGGTGACGAACACGAGCGGCGTTACATGGCTTGCGGAAGTCATGGGATCGGGGTCGCAGGAAACCCGTAGTTTACAGGGCGCACCGACGGGGTGCGACCGGCGCGTGCCGCCGCCCGCAACGAAGACGCCCCGGCACGGCCGGGGCGCCTGAGCTACGCGCGCGCCGCGATCACTTGTGTTTCTTGCGGGAGTCGCGCTTGGCCTTGCGGGCCGCGGCCTCGTCCATGCGGATCTGCTTGGCTTCCTCCTCGCTCATGGCCTGGCCGGTGCCGGCGAGTGCATCGGCCGTCGCGTCCGCGGCGATGGCCGAGTTGGCAGCGGCGCCCGCATTGCCGGCAACCGCGTCGGTGGCCTGCGTCGATGCGTTGACGCCGCCCTGCGCGTCGACGCGCGCGTCGGCCCGAACCGCGGCGCCGGTGGTCCCGGCGCCGACGGCTACGCCCGTCGTGGCGTCGGTCGAAGCGACCGGCGCGACGGTCGTGGTATCGGCAGTAACCGCCGCGTTCGCGGCGGCCGTGGGGGAGCTGGAGACCGCTTCGACCGCCCTGTCGCTGGCCTTCTCGGCCGCCTGCGCACCATTGTCTGCGGCAGTGGTGGCCGAGCGGGTGGTCGTGTCGACCGCGGTGGTGGCGGTGCGGGTGGCGTCGGTCACCGTGCCGGCGACGGGGGTACCGATGGTGGCGCCGGCCTGGCCGCCAACCGCTACCTGCGCGAAGGCGGCGGGCATGGCGAGGGCGGCGGCGAGGGCGGACACGGCGAGAATGCGGTTCTTCATGAAACGCTCCTGGGGGATTGGGAGGGACGTGCGGGTTTCGGTCTCCACCGGCCGGCACGCGCCGCACCGTACGGGCCGTCGGCGTACGCATTCCGTGAATAACGCGGCCTTTACACCGGCGCCGCCGTTGCACATCGTCCCAGCCCCTGCGACGCCCTCTGTTAGCATTCCGACTAATGAACAAGCGATACAACGCCGCCGACATCGAGGTGCTGTCCGGGCTGGACCCGGTCAAGCGCCGCCCGGGCATGTACACGGACACCGCCCGCCCCAACCACCTCGCGCAGGAGGTCATCGACAACTCCGTCGACGAAGCCCTCGGCGGCCACGCGAAGACCATCGAGGTCACGCTGCACGCCGACGGCTCCTGCTCGGTGTCCGACGACGGCCGCGGCATGCCCGTCGACATCCATCCCGAGGAGAAGATCCCGGGCGTCGAGCTGATCCTCACCCGCCTGCACGCGGGCGGAAAGTTCAGCGGCAACAACTACACGTTCTCGGGCGGCCTGCACGGCGTGGGCGTCAGCGTGGTCAACGCGCTGTCCACGCGCGTGGACGTGCGCATAAAGCGCGACGGCAACGAGTACCGGATGACCTTCGCGGACGGCTTCCGCGATTCGCCTCTCGACGTCATCGGCAGCGTGGGGAAGAAGAACACCGGCACCCGCGTGCATTTCTGGCCCGATGCGAAGTATTTCGACACGCCGAAGTTCAACCCGCGCGCGCTGCGCCACCTGTTGCGCGCCAAGGCCGTGCTCTGCCCCGGCCTGACCGTGCGGCTGATCGACGAGGCCACCGGCGAGCGCGACGAGTGGTACTTCGAGAACGGGCTGCGCGACTACCTCGCCGGCGAGCTGGGCGAGCGCGAGCTGCTGCCGCAGCAGCTCTTCGTCGGCCATCTCGCCAAGGAAACCGAGGTCGTCGACTGGGCGGCCGCCTGGGTGCCCGAGGGCGAGCTCGTGCAGGAGAGCTACGTCAACCTGATCCCGACCGCGCAGCACGGCACCCACGTCAACGGCCTGCGCACCGGCTTCACCGATGCGTTGCGCGAGTTCTGCGACTTCCGCAACCTGCTGCCGCGCGGCGTGAAGCTGGCGCCCGAGGACGTCTGGGACCGCGTCGCCTTCGTGCTGTCGATCAAGATGACCGACCCGCAGTTCTCCGGGCAGACGAAGGAGCGCCTGTCCTCGCGCCAGGCGGCGGGCTTCGTGGAATCGGCGGCGCACGACGCGTTCTCGCTGTGGCTCAACCAGCACGTCGAACTCGGCATGCGCATCGCACAGCTCGCCATCGAGCGCGCCGCGGCGCGCCTGAAGACCGAGAAGCTCGTGGTGCGCAAGAAGGTGGTGCAGGGCCCCGCCTTGCCCGGCAAGCTGGCCGACTGCGCCTCGCAAGACCTCTCGCGTACCGAGCTGTTTCTGGTGGAGGGCGACTCGGCCGGTGGCAGCGCGCGGCAGGCGCGCGAGAAGGACTTCCAGGCCATCCTTCCGCTGCGCGGCAAGATCCTCAATACGTGGGAAGTCGCTTCCGGCAGCGTGCTCGCGTCGCAGGAAGTGCACGACCTCGCCGTGGCGATCGGCTGCGATCCGGGCAAGGACGACATCAGCGGCCTGCGCTACGGCAAGGTCATCGTGCTGGCGGACGCCGATTCCGACGGCCTGCACATCGCGACGCTTCTTTCGGCGCTGTTCCTGCGACATTTCCCGGCGCTCGTCGCCGCCGGCCACGTGTTCGTCGCGATGCCGCCGCTGTTCCGCATCGACGTGGGCAAGCAGGTGTTCTACGCGCTGGATGAAGAAGAGAAACGCATCCTGCTCGACCGCATCGAACGCGACCGCGCGCAGAAGAAGAAGGGCGCGCCGACGGGTGCGATCAACGTCACCCGCTTCAAGGGGCTGGGCGAAATGAATCCCGACCAGCTGCGCGAGTCGGCGATGCATCCGGACACGCGCCGCCTCGTGCAGCTCACGGTCGACGACCAGGACGCGACGCTGGCGCTCATGGACATGCTGCTGGCGAAGAAGCGCGCACCGGATCGCAAGGCGTGGCTGGAAAGCAAGGGCGATCTGGCGACGCTCGAGGTCTGATCATCGGGCCGGCCGTCGGTGCGACGGCTTAGCCGAGCGAGACTTCCGCGACGCGCCGTGCCCGCAGTGCTTCGCGCACCGCCGTCGCGCGCAGGCGATCGAGTGCGGTGCCACGCGCGGCTCGGCCGTGTCCATCGGGGCTTCCACGCACAGCTTTCAGGCGGGGTAGCGGGCAAGCACCGCAGCCGCGTCGGCAATGCGGGCGTATGTCACCGTGTCGAGTTCCGCGCTACCGGACGCGAAATCCGCTGCGTGGACCGCCGCCGCGTGCGCCTGCACAGCGGCGGCGCCAGCCACGACGACGCACGTCGCGACGCTGGCCGTGTGCCGGGCCGCGCTCATCCGCAGGCGGCTTCGAGCAGGCGCCGCAGCAGCGGCTGCAGGCGCGATGCGCGTGCCTCGTCGTATTCGAACGTCGCCTCGTCCAT
>CAZNRZ010000180.1:0-3445 GCA_964575535.1 uncultured Lysobacter sp.
CACGTTCGGGCACCCGCGCGCGGCACGCCTCCGCGGCGGTCGCGGGCTCGGCGGTCATCACCAAGGTGATCCCGATGCCGGCGGACCTCGACGTCGACGAGCTGGAGGCGCAGGTCGAGCTCGAGGCGGCGAACTACGTGCCGTATCCCATCGACGAAGTGAACCTCGATTTCGAGGTGCTCGGCCCGATGCCGAACACGCCCGACACCGTGCAGGTGCTGCTGGCGGCCTCGCGCTCGGAGAACGTCGAGATCCGCGCCTCGGCGCTGGAGATGGGCGGGCTGACGCCGAAGGTGATGGACGTCGAGAGCTTCGCCATCGAGAACGCCTTCACGCTGCTCGCCGAGCAGCTCAAGACGCCGAAGGACGGGCTGGTCGCGCTCGTCGATTCCGGCGCGACCATGACCACGCTGTACGTGTTGCGCAACGGGCGCACGCTGTATTCGCGCGAGCAGGTCTTCGGCGGCAAGCAGCTCACCGACGAGGTCATGCGCCGCTACGGGCTGTCCTACGAGGAAGCCGGCCAGGCCAAGCGCCAGGGCGGGCTGCCCGAGGGCTACCAGGGCGAAGTGCTGGAGCCGTTCAAGGAGGCGATGGTCCAGCAGATCAGCCGCCTGCTGCAGTTCTTCTACGCGGGCAGCGAGTTCAACCGCGTCGACCAGCTGGTCATCGCCGGGGGTGGCGCTTCCATCGCCGGCATCGACCGCATGCTCGAGGAGCAGCTCGGCATCCCGACCATGGTCGCCAACCCGCTCGCCAACATGACGCTCGGTCCGCGCGTGCAGCCGCATGCCCTCGCGCAGGACGCGCCGTCGCTGATGATCGCCTGCGGCCTGGCGCTGAGGAGCTTCGACTGATGGCACGGATCAACCTCCTCCCGTGGCGCGTCGAGCGCCGCAAGCAGCGCCAGAAGGAGTTCACGCTGATGCTGGGCGCCACCGCGCTGGGCGCGGTGCTGCTCGCCTTCGGCATCAGCTACTACTACGGCCTGCAGATCGACGGGCAGAACGAGCGCAACGCCTTCGTGGAGGGCGAGATCGCCAAGGTCGAGACCCAGATCAAGGAGATCGAGGAGCTCAACCGCACCAAGTCGCGCCTGCTGGCGCGCAAGGAAGTCATCGAGAAGCTGCAGGCCAGCCGCTCGCAGATGGTCCACCTGTTCGATTCGCTGGTTCGCACGATTCCCGATGGCGTGGTGCTGACGTCGATCAAGCAGGACGACCAGCTCCTCACCCTCGAGGGCCGCTCGCAGTCGAACGCGCGCGTGAGCTCGTACATGCGCAACCTGGAAGGCTCGGGCTGGATGTCGAACCCCGAGCTGTCGGTCATCGAGGCCAAGGGCGAGGACAAGGGCCTGCCCTACGAGTTCAGGCTGCAGGTGACCCTGGCCAATCCGAACGCACCGCGTGACACCGACGGCGACGGCGTGCCCGACGCCCCGGCGGCCGGCGCTGAAGCCGCGCCGGCAACACCTGCTGTCGCACCGGCCACGCCCGCATCGCCCGCCGCTACGCCGGCTGCGCCCGCCGCGCAAGGAGCCGCCTCGTGAGCACCAAGGTCGACTTCAAGAACCTGGATTTCAACAACATCGGCTCGTGGCCGCAGCAGGCCAAGATCGTGTTCTGCGCGGTCGTCGCCCTGCTGATCGTCGGGCTGGGCTGGTATCTGTTCATCAGTGACAAGACCGCCGAACTCGAGACGCTGGAGCAGCGCGAGAGCGAGCTGCGCCGCACCTTCGAAGAGAAGCAGGGACAGGCCGCCAACCTCGGCGCGCTCAAGCAGCAGCTCGTGCAGATGGAAGCGCAGCTGCAGCAGATGCTTCGCCAGCTGCCGAGCAAGAACGAGATGCCCGACCTGATCGTCGATATCTCGCAGACCGCGCTCGCCACGGGCATCACCAACGAGCTCTTCCAGCCCGGCCCCGAGCAGCCCAAGGACTTCTACGCCGAGAAGCCGATCGCGCTGCGCATGGTGGGTTCCTACCACCAGTTCGGTGCGTTCGTCAGCGGCGTGGCTTCGCTGCCGCGCGTGGTCATCATGACCATGCACGACATCTCGCTGAAGCCCAAGGGCTCCGCGGCTGGCGGCCCGCCGCCGGCGATCACCGCCGACACCAGCGCGCTGGAGCTGTCGGGCACGGTGAAGACGTACCGCTACCTCGACGAGGAAGAAGTCGCCGAGCAGCAGAAGGCCGCATCGCCGGAAGGCGCGACCGGCCCGGCCGCGCAGGGAGGTGCGTGAGATGACACGCATGGCATATCGCATTCCGATGCTCGTCTGCGCCGGCGCACTGGTGCTCGCAGGCTGCGCGCGCGGCGTCACCAGCAAGCCCGGTGACGCGCCGAACCTGGAGCAGTGGGTCGCGGAGGTGCGCGCCAAGCCGGCGCCGCCGCTCGAGCCGCTGCCCGTGATGCAGCAGTTCGAAACCTTCGAATACGCGGCACAGGGACTGCGCGATCCGTTCAACCGCAGCTTCACCGACGACGGCAGCTCGGGCCTGCGCCCGGATTCCGCGCGTCGCAAGCAGCCGCTCGAGGCCTTCCCGCTGGACAGCCTCGACATGGTCGGCACGCTCGGCAAGGGCGCCGGCCTGGTCGCGCTGGTCATGGCGCCGGACAAGGTCACCTATCGCATCCGGCCCGGCGCCTACCTGGGCCAGTCGGATGGACGCGTCACCGCGATCTCCGAGGATCGCATCGAAATCGTGGAGCTGGTGCCCGACGGGGCAGGCGGCTGGCTGGAACGCCCTGCGACCGTGGCACTCGACGACCAATAAGCTGAGGGGAAGAGCAAGATGACCGCATTCAACGCCAGGACCGGAAGGACGGCACGCCCCTCGTCGCTGGGAGCCCGTACGGCAGGGCTGGCCGTCGGCCTGCTCGCTGCCATGAGTGGCCTCCACGCGGCGCCGCAGCAGGCTCCCGCATCGACGGTCGCACCCGTCCCGAATCTCGATCCGGGCAAGCAGCTTCCGGGCACGGTCGCGGTCGACGCGATCGACTTCAAGCGTGGCGAGGACGGCTCCGGCCGCCTGATCCTGCGCTTCAACGGGGAAGGCGCCGCTCCGGACCTGCGCAAGCAGGGATCGACGGTGGTGGTCGACGTCGGCAACGCCAGCCTGCCGGCCAACCTCGGCAAGACGCTCGACGTCACCGATTTCGCCACGCCCGTGCGGCGCGTGAGTCCGCGCGCGTCCGGGACCGGCACGCAGCTCGTGCTCGATACCACGGGGGCCTTCGACTCGATGGCCTACCAGACCGGCCGCGAGTACATCGTCGAGATCGTGCCCAAGGCGGCGCCCGCCACGCGCGCGATGGGCGCGACCGGCGCGGTGCAGACGGCGGCGGCGCAGGTCGGCGCCGCCAACGCCGCGGTGCGCTACGCCGGCAAGCCGGTGACCTTCAACTTCCAGGATGTGCCGGTGCGCACCGTCCTGCAGCTGATC
>CAZNRZ010000181.1:0-3404 GCA_964575535.1 uncultured Lysobacter sp.
TCGCCCCGCGCCGCCACGCGGAGCTCGCGCTGCCCTGGGCCGATGCGCTGCTCGCCGAAGCCGGCGTCGCGCGCAGCGCGCTGGATGCCATCGCCGTCGGCCGCGGACCGGGCGCGTTCACCGGCGTGCGCCTGGCGATCGCGATCGCGCAGGGCGTCGCGCTCGGGCTCGACCGGCCGATCGTGCCGGTCTCGACGCTCGCCGCGCTCGCACTGCCGGTCGCGCGGGCGAACCCGGATGCGCGGGTGCTGGCCGCGATCGATGCGCGCATGGGTGAGGTCTATGTCGGCCGCTATCGCGCGTTCGACGACACGCTCGAAGCGCTTGGACCCGAAGCGCTGCTCGCTCCCGCGGATGTCGGCGTCGACAGCGCAGGCTGGCGCGGTGTCGGCACCGGCTTCGCCGCGCAGGACGGCCTGCTCGCGCAACGTCTGGCGGCCGCGTTCGATCATGTCGACGCCACCGCGCTGCCGCATGCCGCGGATGTCGCGCACATCGCCGCGGTCGAGTACACGCGCGGCGGCGCCATCGCACCCGAGCGAGTGGAACCGGCCTACCTGCGCAACAACGTCGCGCTCACCCTGGTGGAGCAGCAGGCGCTGCGCGCGTCGCGCGCCTCCTGAACCAGTGCTCGACCGGCGCCACGGCGCCGGCGATCACCTGTCGACCAGCTCGCCTTCCGGCCGGAACTGCCACGTGCGCGTCACGTGCAGGATGTCGGGATCCTCGCTGGTGCGCGGCAGCGCGGCATAGGGCTCGGCCAGCCGCGCGATGCGCAGCGCGGATTCGTCCAGCAGCGGCACGCCGCTGGACTGCACGATGTCCGCGCGTTCGACCGTGCCGTTGCGACGGATCGCGATCGTGATGACGACCTGCCCGCCGAGCCGGCGGCGCCGCGCCTCGTCGGGATAGTTGAGATTGCCGACGCGCTCCACGCGGTCGACCCATTCGCGCAGGTAGCCCGCCCAGACGTATTCCTGCGTGCTCGCCGACACGAACTTGCGCTTGGGCCGCTTGGCATAGCGTTCCGAGCGCAGGTGGATCTCCGCGGCCAGGCGTGCCATGCGCATGTCGCGCTCGATCTTCTCGTCGCCGACGGGCAGGGGGCGCTGCGTCGGCGCCGGTGTGGATTCGGGCCGCGCGACCGACGTTTCCCCACGTGCGGAACTCGCCACGCGCTCGCGCGGCGGCGCGGCTGGAGCGGGCGACTGCGCGCGCAGCTCGCGCGGCGCCACGCCCGGCTCGGGCTGCGGCGACGTGCCGCTCTGCGCCTCGCGCGGCCGCGTGGTCTTCTCGTGCTCGCCGCCGCCCTGGTTGCTGGCCTGGGCGAGGAAGTCGGCCTGCTTGGGCGTCAGCTTCGACTGCGTCTCGCTGAAGATGACGTCGAGCGTCGGCACCACCGGCGCCGCCGGCTCGGGTGCGAAACCCACCGTGAGCAGCAGCGCCGCATGCAGCGCGACGGAGAACGCGAGCGCGGACGACAGCCGGCGGCGGCCGGCGTCGCTGATCGTCCGCGCGGGCTCCACGGTGGCCATCGCGCCCGCTCAGCGGCTCCGCGCGCGCGCTTCGATCGCGTCGAACAGCCGGCCGGCGATATTCAGGCCGAACTGTGCGTCGAGCTCGCGGATGCAGGTCGGGCTGGTCACGTTGACCTCGGTGAGGTGCTCGCCGATCACGTCCAGGCCCACGAAGATCATCCCGCGCGCCTTCATCTCCGGCCCGACCTGCGCGGCGATCCAGCGGTCGCGATCGCTCAGCGGGCGGCCCTCGCCGCGGCCGCCGGCGGCGAGGTTGCCGCGGAATTCGTCGCCCTGCGGAATGCGCGCGAGGCAGTAGTCGATGGGCTCGCCGTCGACCAGCAGGATGCGCTTGTCGCCGTCGACGATCGCCGGCAGGAAGCGCTGGGCCATGGTCTGGCGCAGGCCGCCATCGGTGAGCGTCTCCAGGATCACGTTGAGGTTGGGCTCGCGATCGGCCGCGCGGAAGATCGAGCGCCCGCCCATGCCGTCCAGCGGCTTGAGCACCGCCTGCCCGTGCTCGGCGACGAAGGCCTTGAGCTCGGCGGCGTCGCGGCTGACCAGCGTGGGCGGGCAGCACTGCGGGAAGAGCAGGGCGGCCAGCTTCTCGTTGTAGTCGCGCAGGCCCTGCGGGTCGTTCACGATCAGCGCGCCGGCGCGCTGCGCCAGCGACAGGATCTGGGTGTCGTGCATGTACTGGTCGTCGACCGGCGGATCCGTGCGCATGAGCACCACGTGCCGCGCATCGAGCTCGGCCTGTGACGCAGCGCCCAGTTCGAACCATCCACGCGGATCGTCGGCGACGGTCAGCGGCGCCATGCGCGCGGTGGCGCGGCCATCGCGCACGCCCAAGCCGCCCGGCGTCACGTACCACAGCGCATGCCCGCGCCGCTGTGCTTCCAGCAGCATGGCGAATGTCGAATCCTTGGCGATTTTGATGGCCCCGATGGGGTCCATCACCACGACGATGTCCAGGCGCATGATCCGGGCGGCGGGCAGGGTGGCCCGATGGTATCAGCGGGGTCCACGCACCTGACGCAAATTGCCACCGCCCCGGCCGCACGTGACGAAAAATGCCTGCTTGACAGCCCCCTCGGGGCTTGGAATAAAGGCTCGGCGCGCCACCGGTTCCGTGGCGCATGGGGAAATCGGAATGCAGGACGACGCCCGCACCGGCAGTCTGGGCGGCCTCAAGGTCATGGTCATCGACGATTCGAAGACCATCCGCCGCACGGCCGAGACACTGCTCAAGCGAGAAGGCTGCGACGTGGTCACGGCCTCGGACGGCTTCGAGGCACTGGCCAAGATCGCTGACCAGCAGCCACAGATCATCTTCGTGGACGTGATGATGCCGCGCCTGGATGGCTACCAGACCTGCGCGCTCATCAAGAACAACCAGACGTTCCGCTCGACGCCGGTGATCATGCTGTCGTCCAAGGACGGCCTGTTCGACAAGGCGCGCGGCCGCATCGTCGGCTCCGAGCAGTACCTCACCAAGCCATTCACGCGCGAGGAACTCCTCGACGCGATCCGCAAGCACGTCACCGCCTGACCGGGGGGAAGGGCACATGGCACGCATTCTTCTGATCGAGGACTCGCCGACCGAGTCGGCGGTCATGACCCAGCTGCTCGAGCGCAACGGCCACCAGGTGCTGACTTCGGGCAGCGCCGAGGACGGCATCGAGGCCTGCCGCCGCGAGCGGCCGGACCTCGTCCTGATGGACGTGGTGCTGCCGGGCATGAACGGCTTCCAGGCCACGCGTGCGCTCTCGCGCGACGCGGACACCAAGGCCATCCCGGTGCTGATCGTCAGCACCAAGGGCATGGACACGGACAAGGCCTGGGGCCTGCGCCAGGGCGCGAAGGACTACATCGTCAAGCCGCCGC
>CAZNRZ010000182.1:0-3366 GCA_964575535.1 uncultured Lysobacter sp.
GCCGGCTGGTCATCCACTACAGCGACCTCGAATCGCTGGACGGCGTGCTCGAGCGCCTGCGCGGATCGCGCGACTGACGAACTCCGCACGGCCGTCGTGGTCTGATCGGGCGACGCGCATGGACGAGCGCACCGCGCCCGCGGCCCCTCCCTCCAGATCCTGACGTCCATGCCCGAAGCGCCCGCCCTGTCCGTCGTCGTCCCGATGTTCAACGAGGCGGGCAACGCCGCCCCGCTCGTGCACGAGATCACCGCCGCGCTGCGCGGCGTCATCGACTTCGAGATCGTCATCGTCGACGACTGCTCCACCGATGGCACGCTGCCCGTGTTGCAGGCGCTGAAGGCCGACGTGCCGGAGCTGCGCGTCGTCCGGCACGTCCGCAATGCGGGACAGAGCACCGCCATCCGCAACGGCGTGAAAGCCGCGCGCGGCGCATGGATCGCCATGCTCGACGGCGATGGCCAGAACGATCCGGGCGACATCCCGAAACTGCTCGAAAAGCGCGATGGGGCGCCTTCCGACGTGAAGATGTTCGCCGGCTGGCGCGTCGAGCGCAGGGACAGCGGCAGCAAGCGCTGGGCGTCGAAATGGGCGAACGCGATCCGCGCGGCGATGCTGCGCGACGACACCCCCGATACCGGCTGCGGCATCAAGCTGTTCGAGCGCGAGGCCTTTCTCGAGCTGCCCTATTTCGACCACATGCACCGCTACCTGCCTGCGCTGATGCAGCGTGCCGGCTGGCGGACGGCGAGCGTGCCGGTCAACCATCGCCCGCGCGGTACGGGCGTGAGCAAGTACACCAACCTCGGCCGCGCGCTGGTCGGCATCCGCGACCTGCGCGGGGTCGCCTGGCTGATCGCGCGCTCGCGCCGCACCGCGGTCGAGGAACTCTGAGCATGGGCGCCGACTTCATGAACACGCCCATCGCGTGGCTCGAATGGACGGGCGTGCACACCTCGCCGTGGAAGCTGATCGGGCTGGCCGGGGCGCTCATGTTCGGTGCGCGCTGGCTGGTGCAGTTCGTCGCCTCGCGACGCGCCGGCAAGCCGGTGATCCCGCGCCTGTTCTGGTACATGAGCGTGGTCGGCAGCCTGATGACGCTCAGCTACTTCCTGTTCTCCCGCAAGCAGGACGCGGTGGGCATCGTGCAGAACCTGTTTCCGGCGTTCACCGCGGTGTACTCGCTGTATCTGGACATCCGCCACCGCGGCTGGAAGCGGGATCGCGCGGAGCATTGACGCCCCGCGCTCGTAGCCCGGGTCAGGTCGCAGGCCGCAGCCGGGTCGGTGGCGGAATCGCGCCCCGGGGTGCGCTTCGCTTACCCGGGCTACGGGTGTTCGTGATCGGGACGGCCGAACAGGGCTGCAGCGCGTAGCTCCCCGCTGCCTGCGTCCAATGGCCCGACGCGTAGCACCGCGCCGACCGGGCGTCGTCCGCGACGCGCGGGATGGCGAAGTCCGGCCCGACATGCGGCACCTGCGGGCGATCGCGTCCACCTGAACAGGCGACCGCGGGCTGAAGCGAGTCCCGCGCACGTAAGTGCTTGCCGGCAAACGGATTGCTCGCCATAATGCGCGGCTCGCTGCGCCTGCCTGCCGTCCACGGCATGGGCGTCGACCGGAAAGCGCGTTTTCCGCGTCCAGTGAATCGCCTGCCCCGCGCAGGTCCCGCCCGTATCGCGTGATGGTCCCGGAGTTCCGGGAGCGTCGGGGCCGCCGCCTCCCTGGCCAAGGGAAGCACAACAGCCTTTCGAGGTGCGCAATGTCAAAAGTCTGCCAGGTAACCGGCAAGCGTACGGTGACGGGTAACAACGTCTCCCACGCCAACAACAAGACCCGCCGCCGCTTCATGCCCAACCTCCACGAGCGCCGCTTCTGGGTCGCTTCGGAGAACCGCTGGATCAAGCTGCGTATTTCCGCCAATGCCCTGCGCACCATCGACAAGAACGGCATCGACGCCGTGCTCGCCGATCTTCGCGCCCGCGGCGAAAAGATCTGAGGAGTAACGGACGATGGCTTCCAAGCGCGACAAGATCCGCCTGATTTCTTCTGCCGGCACCGGTCATTTCTACACGACCGACAAGAACAAGAAGAACACGCCCGGCAAGATGGAAATCAAGAAGTACGACCCGGTGGTGCGCAAGCACGTGCCGTACAAGGAAGGCAAGATCAAGTGATCCGCGGCGCGTCGTAGGACGCGCGCGAGCCTTCCGGAAAAGCCCGCCGCTTGGCGGGCTTTTTCTTTGCGCGTCGGTCAGTGCGTCCGCGGCCCGCGGCGGCGTTCGACATGGCCGGGCGAACGCACGTCGTCGCGGCCGGCGGCGCGCACCGAGACGCACAGGCCCGCCGCGGCCAGCGCGCTGCGCACATCGTGGAAGGTCGCCCAGTCCGGCACGTCGCGTAGCGCGCTCTCGACCAGGCCGAGGTCGCCCGTGGCGCGGCAGGTCCGGAAGTATTCGGCCAGATCGCCGGGCGAGCGCAGGTAATCGGAAATGCGGCGGTTCTCGTCCATGGCTCACCTCGGCAGGCCTGGACAGACGCTAGCGCGTGCGCGTGGGCGCGCCGTGTAGACGGCCGGATCAGTACTCGCGCAGCATCGCGGCGGCGTTGCGGCCGTCGAGCACCACGGGCTGCCCGTTCTCCGGGACCGGCGGCGGCTGGTACAGCGAGACGCGATTGCGGCCGGCGACCTTGGAGCGGTACATCGCGGCGTCCGCATGCGCGATCAGCGTCTCGTAGTGGTAGCCCGAGATCGAGGTGCTGACCACGCCGATGCTCGCCGCCACGCCCAGCGGGCAGCCGGTGCCCTGCTGCGCGTCGATGGCGTCGATCGAACGCCGGCACTGCTCGGCGATGCGCAGGGCGGCCTCCATGTCGCAGTCCACCAGCGTCATCGCGAACTCCTCGCCGCCGATGCGGCCGTAGAGGTCGCCCTCGCGGCAGTGCCGCCGGCCCACCTTCGCGACCTCGCGCAGCACCCAGTCGCCCGAGGAATGGCCGCACTGGTCGTTGATCTGCTTGAAGTGGTCGAGGTCGAACAGCAGCACGCTGACCGGCCGCCCGCGCTGTTCGCACTGCGCCAGCACCGATTCGGAGCGTGCGCGGAAATGGCGGCGGTTGCTCAGGCCGGTAAGGCCGTCGGTATTGGCGAGCTGATGCAGGCTGCGGTGCATGCGCCGCGCGCGCCAGCCCCAGTAGGCGGCGGAGGCGGTGATCACCAGCAGCAGCGCGATGGCGAGGCGGAAGTTCCAGGCCGAACGCTGCGCGACCTCCTGCTGCAGACGCAGCACCTGGTTCTGGTTGCGCAGGAGTTCGATCGACTGGTTCTTCTGGTTGAGCTCGTGGCGGCTGAGCTGGAAGGCGTATT
>CAZNRZ010000183.1:0-3353 GCA_964575535.1 uncultured Lysobacter sp.
TCACGAATCACGAATCACGAATCACGAATGCCGCCGCTCGTGCTCCCAGATCACCTCGCCGTGCCCGCTGGCGCGCGCGAGCACGCGGGCGAGAACGAAGAGGAGATCGGACAGCCGGTTGAGGTAGCGGATCGCCTCGGGCCGCACCGCTTCGCAGCGCGACAGCGCCACGCATTCGCGCTCGGCGCGGCGCACCACGGTGCGCGCGATGTGGCAGCGCGCGGCGGCCTCGCCGCCGCCGGGCAGGATGAAATCCTTCAGCGGCGGCAGCGGTTCGTTGAACGCGTCGAGCTGGCGTTCGAGGCGCTCGATGTCGGCATCGAAGATCGCCGCGTGCCCGGGGATGCACAGCTCGCCGCCGAGATCGAACAGCTGGTGCTGGATCGACGTCAGCAGCGTGGCCACGTCGTCCGGGAGCTGCGGGCTGGCGAGCACCAGCCCGATGCAGGAATTGGCCTCGTCGACCGTGCCGTAGGCGTCGACGCGCGCCGAATCCTTGCCGGTGCGCGTACCGTCGCCGAGGCCGGTGGAGCCGTCGTCGCCGGTGCGCGTGTAGATCTTCGAGAGCCGGTTGCCCATCAGCGCGTGGCGAGCGTGGACGTGCCGCCGCGCGAGAGCTGCAGCGCCACCGCGTACACGCCGGCGGCGATCGCCACGTACTTGGCGGAGGTCGCCATGTACGGGAACAGGTACGTCACGTAGTTCTGCCACCAGCCGGCGAGCGTCGGCTCGGCCACCGCGCTGGAGATCCAGTAGAAGCTGCCCTGCGCGATGAGCTGGCAGACCACCACCGACGCGACGAGGCTCGCGGCCAGCAGCCCGAGCGAGCGGAGGTCGGCGCCTACGCCGCGGCGCTGCAGCCACATGCCGCCGGCCCACATCGAGAAATACGCCGGGATCAGGCACCAGTAGGCCGGGGACACGCAGTAATGCGTCCAGAAGCTCGCGCCGCTGCGGGTGATCACCGCGTAGTCGATCGCTACGGCCAGCGCCATCAGCAGCGGGAAGGCCCAGCGCGACCAGTTCGACAGCGCGAAGCCGCCGACGAAGAACACCGCCCACGAGGCATCCGGCAGCGGGCCGAAGTGGTCGGCGCGGGTGCCGGCCATGAGCACGGCGAGAAGGACGAGCACGAGGCTGCGCTGGGTCTTGGGGCTCACGGGAGACTCCGGAAAAACGGGGCCGCGGGACGTCGGCCGACGCCGCATTCTAGCCGAGGGCGCCGGGGCAGGCCGTATCATCGGCGCATGGAAACGACCGCCGCGCGCCATCACGACATCGTCATCGTCGGCGGCGGGCTGGTGGGCGCCAGCCTGGCCATCGCGCTGGACGGCCTGGGCCTCGACGTCGCGCTGGTGGAGGCCGCGCCCACCGGCGCGATGCCGCCGGTGTTCGACGAGCGCAGCCTCAGCTTCGCCGAGACCACCGTGAACGCGCTCGACGCACTCGGCGTGATGCCGCGGCTGCGTGCGGGCGGCGGCCCGATCCGGCGTATCGAGATCACCCGCGCGGGCGAGTTCGGCCGTGCACGCCTCGAAGCCACGCGCTACGGCCGCGAGGCCTTCGGGCAGGTGGTGGTGGCGCGCGATTTCGGCGAGGCACTGGATGCGCGACTCGGCGAAGTCGCCGGCCTCACCCGCTACCGCCCCGCACGCTTCGACGGAACCTCGCTTGAAGGCGCCGCGCGCATCCTGCGGCTGCATGCGCAGGGCACGACCCACGTGCTGCGCACGTCGCTGCTGGTCGGCGCCGACGGCACCGCCAGCTCGGTGCGCGACGCGCTGGGCATCGACGTCGATGGCCGCGATTACGGCCATGCGCTGTTCGTCGCGCGCCTGCGCACCGCGCGCGCGCCCGACGGCACCGCCTTCGAGCGGCTCACCGATGATGGCCCGACCGCATTGCTGCCGCGTGCCGATCGCCATTACGGGCTGGTGCACGGCGTGGCCTTTGACGAAGTCGATGCAGTGCAGGCGCTGGACGATGCCGCGTTCGCCGAACGCATCCAGCAGGTGATCGGCTGGCGGCACGGACGCGTGCTCGACTGCGGCGCGCGCAGCCGCTACGACGTGCGCCGCGTGGTGGCGCGCGAAACCACCGCGCCGCATGCGGTACTCGTCGGCAATGCCGCGCAGACGCTGCATCCGCTGGGCGCGCAGGGCTTCAACCTCGGCCTGCGCGACGTACTCACGCTGGCCGAGGAGATCGCCGCCGCCGGCCGCGCACGCCTGGGCGACGCCGCCATGCTCGCGCGCCATGTCGCGCGGCGCGTGGACGACCGCGAGCGCACGCTCGCTTTCTCCGATCGCCTGCTGCGCATCGGCATGCGGCGCGCGCCGTGGGCCGGACCGCTGCGCAGCCTGGCGCTGATGGTGCTGGATCATCCGTCGTCGCTGCAGGCCTCGCTGGTCGGCGGCGCGATGGGCTATCGCGGCGATGTGCCGGCACTCTGCCGCGCCGTCGCGGCCGGGCAGCGCGCATGAGCGCGCGGGCGGTGGTGGACATCGCCGTTGTCGGCGGCGGCGTCGTCGGTGCGGCCGCTGCGCTGGCCTTTGCGCGCGACGGCTGGAGCGTCGCGCTGATCGAGGCGCGCACGCCGGCGCCATGGCGCGAGGAGTCGGCGGACCTGCGCGTGTTCGCCATCGCACCCGATTGCATGGCGCTGCTCGATTCGCTCGACGTGGGCGCGGAGATCCGCGCGCGCCGCGCGCAGGCGTATCGCCGCATGGAGGTCTGGGATGCCGGCAGCGCGCATCGCCTCGAATTCGACGCCGACCGCTTCGGACGCCGCGAGCTCGGCTGGATCGTCGAGAACGGGCTCATCGTCGACCGCCTCTGGCAGGCGCTGCCGCGTGCGGGGGTCGCCATGCACGCGCCGGCCGCCGTCGAGGCCCGCGAGACCGGCGAGGACCATGACGTGTTGCGCCTGGACGACAGCCGCCGCGTTCGCGCGCGCCTGGTCGTCGCGGCCGACGGCGCGGCCTCGCCGCTGCGCACGATGGCCGGCATCGACGCATCCGCGCACGACTACGGGCAATCGGGGCTGGTCGCGTTCATCAACACGCAGCTCCCGCACGCGGCCACCGCCTACCAGCGCTTCCTGCCCACCGGTCCCCTGGCGTTCCTGCCCTTTGCCGACGGGCGCAGCTCGATCGTCTGGACGCTGCCGACGGATCTCGCTGCCGCACGCGTCGCGATGGCGCAGGACGCATTCGAGAACGAGCTCGCCGCCGCGTTCGAAGGCCGCCTGGGCGACCTGCGGTTGGCGTCGGCGCGAGTCGCGTTTCCGTTGCGGCGACAGCTCGCGGCGTCGATGGCGCAGGGCCGCATGCTGCTCGTCGGCGACGCGGCGC
>CAZNRZ010000184.1:0-3338 GCA_964575535.1 uncultured Lysobacter sp.
CGCGACATCGCCGACAAGCTGATCGCCAGCTTCGGCTCGATGCTGCTGTACTGGTGGCACTTCACCCGCAACGGCGATCGCATCGAGGTGCAGACCGACGACGATTCCGTCGCCGCGCACTTCCTGCACCTGCTGCACGGCGAGCGCCCGTCCTCACTGCATGCCGACGCGCTGGACAAGTCGCTGATCCTCTACGCCGAGCACGAGTTCAACGCCTCGACGTTCACCGCGCGCGTGATCGCCGGCACCGGATCGGACCTGCATTCCTGCATCACCGGCGCGATCGGCGCACTGCGCGGCCCGAAGCACGGCGGCGCGAACGAAGTGGCGATGGACATCATCAGCCGCTACTCGACGGCCGACGAGGCGGAAGCCGACATCCGCGCGCGCATGGAACGCAAGGAGATCGTGATCGGCTTCGGGCACCCCGTGTACACGGTCGGTGATCCGCGCAATCCGATCATCAAGGAACTCTCGCGCCGGCTCTGCCACGAGGGCGGAAACCAGGTGCTGTTCGACGTGTCCGAGCGCATCGAGAACCTGATGATGGACACCAAGAAGATGTTCCCGAACCTCGATTGGTACAGCGCATCGGCGTACCACATGATGGGCATCCCGACGCCGATGTTCACGCCGCTGTTCGTGATCGCGCGCACCACGGGCTGGAGCGCGCACGTGATCGAGCAGCGCGAGGACGGCAAGATCATCCGCCCCAGCGCGAATTACACGGGCCCGGAAGATCGCGAGTACGTGGCGATCGATCGCCGCTGAACGTGACCTCGCATTACGCAGCGCCGGAGCCCGGCCTGCGGCATGCGGATGAAGAAAGGGCCGGTCGATCGACCGGCCCTTTCGCGTTCTGGATGTACGTGTGAGCGGCGTGGCTCAGTCCAGTCCCTCCGCCGCGAGCGCGGCGCGTACGCCCGCGTCGGACTCCATGCGCTCGCGGAAGGCGGCGAGACGCTGGAGGCCGGACAGGTCGACACCCATGCGGCCGGCCCAGCGCAGCGTGATGTAGAGATACGGATCGGCGTAGCTGCGAAAGCCCGCGATCCATTCGCGGCCATCGAGCTGTGCGTCCGCGCGCTCGAACAGCCCGCGCAGGCGCGTGCGGGCGGCGTCCTTGAGCGCGTCGTGGCGGCTTTCGTCGGCCAGGAAGCGCGCCGGTCCGAACAGCGGGTGGAAGGCCGGGTGCAGGTCGGCATTGGCGAAGGCCAGCCAGCGATTGGCTTCGGCGCGCTGGCGCGGGCTGCCGTCACCGGCGAGGCCTGCGCCGGGCGCGAGATCGGCCACGTAGCCGAGGATCGCCGCGTTCTGCGTCAGCACGAAGTCGCCATCGACCAGCGCCGGCACCGAGCCCGACGGATTCACGGCGAGGAAGGCCGGCGCCTTGAGTTCGTCGCGCGAAAGCACGCGCGCCTCGAAGGGCAGGCCGGACCACCTGAGGCTGATATGGCATGCGGTGGAGCACGCGCCGGGCAGGGTATAGAGCTTCATGCGGATCTCCGGAAAGGAGCCGGCACTATGCCGCGGCAGCGCGCATGCGCTCAACGACGCATGCGGGACGCAGTGACGCGATCAGGCGCCGCGCGGGCGCAGCGACTGCACGCGATAGAAGGTGTGATCGCCGATGCGCGCGACCTGGTACGCCGTGCGCCAGCTGGGGGACGCGATGGCGTGCGCTGCGAAGTGGCTCGCGCCCGGCACGATTTCCTCGCGCTCGCCATGCGGCAGCGACCAGTTGCGCTCGGCCTCGAGCGCGATGGTGACCGACTGCGCCCAGGCTTCGGTGTTCGACAGGCGCGTACCGGCCGGCACGATCGTGGGTGCGAACTGCTTGCGCGCCGTGACCACGTCGCACACGGTCTCGCCCCAGAGGCCGCTGTCGCGGCGACGCAGGGCGACTTCCGCCACCGCCTTCTGTCCGCGCACCGACTGATCGCGCGCTTCCAGATAGACGGTGGTGCTCAGGCACAGCGAATCGGCTGCCTGCGGCGGTAGAACGGAGGCCATCCACATGATCCAGGCCAGTTTCATCGTCGTACTCCTTGCTCCGTTGCGCCGGATGGAGACGACGGACGCAGGCTGCGTCGTCGATTCGCATCGGCATGGCGTTACTTAAGGAGGGCGGCGGCCGCAATCCATTGCGCGGCAGATGAAGCCGCGACGGCCCGCAATGCCCGGGCGCGATCCCGGGGATTCGGGTCGTGCCGGTACCGCCGGAAGATCGGTCGGCGGTGAGGTCGGCGCGCACGGTACCTTCGCTTTTATAAACGTCGCGTGAACACCTGGTGCGCCGTGGGAGCGATCAAAGCATCGCGGCGACGCGGCTGCCCTGTGCGATAGCACGCTTCGCATCGAGCTCCGCCGCGACATCCGCACCGCCGATCACATGCGGTGCGCGACCCGCTGCACGCAGCGCCGCTTCGAGCGGATTGCACGATTCCTGCCCCGCGCAGATCACGACATGCTCGACATCGAGCACGCGCGCTTCGCCGTCGACACGCACGTGGAAGCCGTCGTTGTCGAAGCGCACGTACTCCACCGCGCCGAGTGCGTGCACGCCACGCGCCTTGAGGCTGGCGCGGTGGATCCAGCCGGTGGTCTTGCCCAGGCGCGCGCCCGGCCGGCCGGGCGTGCGCTGCAGCAGCCAGATCTCGCGTGCGTGCGGTGGCTGCTGCGGTGGCGCGAGGCCGCCGCGCGCGTCCGCGTAGTTCACGTCGACGCCCCATTCCCGCCGCCATGCATCGACGTCCAGCGAGGGCGAAACACCTTCGTGCACGAGGAATTCGGCCACGTCGAAGCCGATGCCGCCGGCGCCGACGATGGCCACGCGGTCGCCCACCTGCGCGCGGCCGGCGAGCACGTCGTCGTAACGCAGCACGCGCGGATCGTCGCTGCCTTCGAAGCGCACGGCGCGCGGCACGACACCGGTGGCAAGCACGATCTCGTCGAATGCCGCGAGTTCCTCATTGCCGACGCGCGTGCGCAGCCGCAGGTCGATGCGGTCGAGTTCGATGCGGCGGCGGTAATAGCGGATCGTCTCGTCGAACTCTTCCTTGCCGGGAATGCGGCGTGCGAGGTTGAACTGCCCGCCGATGTCGTCGCCGGCTTCGAACAGGGTCACCGCATGCCCGCGCTGTGCGGCGACCGTCGCGCATGCAAGGCCCGCGACGCCCGCGCCGACTACGGCCACGCGCTTCGGCGCCCGCGTCGGCGTGTAGACGAGCTCGGTCTCGTAGCAGGCGCGCGGATTGACCAGGCAGGTCGCGCGGCGGTTCGCGAAGATGTGGTCGAGGCAGGCCTGGTTGCAGGCGATGCAGGTGTTGATCTCGTCG
>CAZNRZ010000185.1:0-3315 GCA_964575535.1 uncultured Lysobacter sp.
CGCCCGCGGACGGTCGTGCGTTCTGGCGCAGCGCCATGCTGTGATCCGCCGATGCACGCGCGTCGCGTGGCGCTCGACAGATGCCCGAAGCCGGCCTTGCATCGACGCAGCGAACAGGCCATGGACGTCCGGTGTCGCGACGCGCCCGCTGCAGCCGCCGCACCCGCCGACTCGACGAGGCCCCGGGCAATCCCTACCAGTGCACCTGCACCCGCGCCTCGACGATGTCCGGATCATCGGCGACGCCCGCACGCTCGCTGTCCACACGCACGTAGTTGAGCATCAGCTTGAGGTGCTTGCGCCAGTACCAGTTCGCACCGACGGTCCAGGCGTCCATCCGGCCACCGGCAACACCGCCGTCGTCGAGATCCAGGCGGTCGTAGCGCAGGCCCAGCTGCCACATCCCGAAACGATCCTCGCCGGGCGACGCGGTGCGCGGCAGGCCGCCGCGGTAGCCCCAGGTTTCGCCGCCGACGTTCCAGACCGCGCTGGCATAGCCGCCGCTGCCGCTGTAGTTGCCCGTGACGAGGCGCTCGACGTCGACGTGGTGGACCTCGCCCTGCAGCTTGATCGGGCCGCGGATCCACATCGCCTCCAGGCCTGTAGTCGCGATGCGGTCGGCATCGGTGAAGCCACCGGTGTCGACCACGCGCACGGCTGAGAAGTCCGCATTCGGGCGCGCACGCAGGCGCAGGCTGTCGTCGGCGGTGTCGCGGTCGACGCGAGAGAGGCCCAGGTGCAGCACGTTGCCTTCGGCATTGACCGGTGCCCAGTAGCCGCGCGCGGCGAAGCCCGCGCCTTCGGCCTGGCCGTCGGTGAGTTCGCGGCCGAACCAGCTCAGCGATGCACCCAGGTCACGCGCCTCGTACGCGTAGCCGACGCCGAGGCGACGACCGGTGGCGAACGTCGCGGTCGCCGCGGCCTTGGCGATGAAGTCGTTGTTCTTCGACGACGACAGCTCCTCCAGGCTGTGGGGCTGCTTGAACTGGCCGAGCTGCAGCCGGTGAGTGCTGCCATCGGCCCGCGCCGGAAAGCTGAAGCCGATGTTCGTGTCGAGGAATTTCTCGGCCTCGAAGTCGTAGGCGACCACCCAGTCGAAACCGCCCGGCGCCTTGCCCCTGATGCCGAATTCGCTGCGGCGGATGCCGGTCGCGCGGTCGCGGCCGTCGTCGCGGCCATCGAGGTCGGCGACATCGTTGTCGTACCAGTTGCCGTCCACCTGCAGCATGCCGTCGGTGGTGATGTCCATGCCCAGCACCGTGCCGAGCTTCACCTGCGCCTGCGCGGGGAGTGCGAAGGACGCGGCGGCGATGGCCAGCAGCAGCGAAGGTCGGATCGGATGCATGGCGTCGGTCCTTGTCGTCGTGCGGAGCGTGGTGACGGTCGTGGGCATATCGGATGACGATCGACGACGCACCGGCCGACGACAGGCCGATGCATCCGTCGCGATGCGCTACCTGCGCGTCACCCTGAAGATCGTGCCATTCGCGTCGTCGCTGACGAGCAGCGCGCCGTCGCGGGTCACCGTCACGCCGGCCGGGCGCCCCCAGACACTGCCGTTCGCGATCACGAAGCCGGTCATGAAGTCCTCGTACGCGCCGGTCGGCCGGCCGCCTTCCATCGGCACGCGGACCACCTTGTAGCCGGTCATCTCGGGCCGGCTGTGCGAGCCGTGCAGCGCGACGAACGCATCGCCGCGGTAGTCGGCGGGGAAGGCGTCGTGGTCGTAGAACACCGCGCTGAGCGCCGAGGAATGCGCCTGGAACAGCACCTCGGGCATGCGCACGTGCGTGTCCAGGTCGGGGCGCTTGCCGGCGAGCGCCGGATCCTCGCGCCCGCCGAGGTAGTACCAGGGCCAGCCGTAGAAGGCGCCGTCCTCGATGCGCGCCATGAAGTCGGGCGTCACGTAGGGGCCGAGGTGGTCGCGCTCGTTGACGACGCACCAGAGGGAGTCGGTGCCGGGCTGCATCGCCAGGCCCGAGCAGTTGCGCAGGCCGGTCGCGTAGTTGCGGATGTTGCGGCCATCGAGGTCCATCACGCGCACGACGGCGCGGTTCTCCTCCTCGCCCCAGGCGGCGCCGCGGCCATGGGTCGCCTCATGCGCGCGGATCTGCTCGGGCGTCATGTCGGGCATGCCCGCCACGCCGAGGTTCGACGCCGAACCGATGGACAGGAACATGCGCCGGCCATCGCGAGACAGCGCCAGGTCGCGCGTCCAGTGCCGCTTGGTGGGAATGCCCGCGACGATCACTTCGGCGGCGCCCGCGGCCCTGGCCTGCCCGCTGCGATACGGATAGCGGACCACCTGATTCGCCGCCGCGACATAGACCCACTGCGGATCGACGGCGGGCACGAAGGCGATGCCGTAGGGGCGGTCGAGGCCCTCGGCGAATACGTGCGGCGTGGCCGCCGGGCCGCTCGCGCCGGCAGGAAACACCAGCACGCGGCCGGTGCCGCTCTCGGAGAGGAAGACGTCGCCGTTCGGCGCGGTGCGCAGCGTGCGCGGCTGCTTGAAGCCGGTGGCGAAGACCTGCGCGGCGAAGCCGTCGGGCACTTTCGGCAGCGCGCCCGCGGGCGGCGCGACCACCCTCACGTTGCCGGCGATCGACTTCTCCGGGTCATTGCCGATCTCGGGCGGCGGCACGTCCGCCGGGCGGATGTGCAGCACGTGGCCCGGCGCATCGGCCCGCCAGTCGCTCAGCACCGAATCGCCGGGGCGGACCCCGCCGGTCTGCACGCATGCGGCCAGCGCGAGGACGAGCGGAACGGGTACGAGACGTGGCAGCAAGCGCGGGACCTTCATCGCTGTTCTCCTGGTGCGTGGCGTGACCGGACGGCATTGCGCATGGCGCTGAAGCAGCAGGACTCACGGGGATGGCCACCGGGGCGCCGTGAGCCGCGCCATCTTTCGCGCGCAGGCGTCACAGGCCGGTGATTCCGAGCTGCGGTCGGCGGCAGTGTTCGCGGATAGCGCACCACGTGTGCCTGCAAAGCCCGGGCTGCGTCGGAGCCCATCGCCGCGCATCGCGCCGTTCGCAGCCCTGAGTGGCGAGGAGTTGCGTACCGGCCCCACTTCGGGATCCGGAGCGACGCGAAGTCGAAGACACGGCGCGACCCGAGGCGACCTGGTGCGAATGCCACGACGGTCGGCGCCCCAGCTCGCTTGTCCATGCGCGTACCACCCGCATCACCACATGCGCGACCATAGGCGCAGGCATCGAGGAGAGCGCGGGTGCACAAGCCCCATGTCGTGGTCGTCGGTGGCGGGTTCGCCGGCCTGTGGACGGTGCGCGCGCTCGCCCGCGAGCAGGTGCG
>CAZNRZ010000186.1:0-3288 GCA_964575535.1 uncultured Lysobacter sp.
GCGCCAAGACAGGCGAGGAGCGGCGGAAACATGGTGAGTGGTGGGCGCATCGCGGGTTCTCCGAAGATGCGCGAAAGCGTCACATGCTGGTTCCTGGCTCACATTGATGCAGGTCAACGCGCGCAGTCGTCGCGCGGCGCGCCCCGTATCCGTGCACCGGCGGGTCCGGTGATTACCCGATCCGGCCACCGTGCCGACAAGAAAGAGGACGCATGCCGATGAAACGCACGAGCTGGACCCTGGCGATCGTCGCCACGATGACACTGGCGCTGGCGGCATGCAACGGCGACGAGCGCCCGGTCGCGGGCACCGACTCTGAAGACACAGGCAAGACAGGCGGCTCGGCCAAGGGCGATTTCGGCCCACCGCAGGGCAAGCCGATCAGGGCCGTGCTCACCGCGCCGCCGATGGTACCGCCGGCGACCGGCCGCACGGCGCCGGCGAAGGTCATCGTCGAGCTCGACGTGATCGAGAAGGAGATGCCGATCTCCGAAGGCGTCACCTACACCTTCTGGACGTTCGGCGGCACCGTGCCGGGCAGCTTCATCCGCGTGCGACAGGGCGACACGGTGGAGTTCCACCTGCGCAACATGCCCGACAGCAAGATGCCCCATAACATCGACCTGCACGGCGTCACCGGCCCCGGCGGCGGCGCGTCGTCGACCTTTACCGCGCCAGGGCATTCCTCGCGCTTCACCTTCAAGGCGCTCAACGCCGGCCTCTACGTCTACCACTGCGCCACCGCGCCGGTGGGCATGCACGTCGCCAATGGCATGTACGGGTTGATCCTAGTCGAGCCGCCGGAAGGCATGCCGAAGGTGGACCGCGAGTACTACGTCATGCAGGGCGATTTCTACACGACGACCAAGTATCGCGAGAAGGGCCATGCGCCCTTCGACATGGAGCGCGCGATCGACGAGAACCCGACCTATGTGCTGTTCAACGGCGCGGAAGGCGCGCTGACCGGCGACAGGTCGCTGACGGCGAACGTGGGCGAGACCGTGCGCCTGTACGTGGGCAACGGCGGCCCGAATCTGGTGTCGAGCTTCCACGTCATCGGCGAGATCTTCGACAAGGTCTGGTACGAGGGCGGCACCAACTTCCAGGAGAACGTGCAGACCACGCTGATCCCCGCCGGCGGCGCCGCGATCATGGACTTCCACATGGAAGTGCCCGGCAGCTACGTGCTGGTCGACCACAGCCTGTTCCGCGCATTCAACAAGGGCGCGCTGGGCATCCTCAAGGCCGATGGCCCGGAGAACAAGGCGATCTACTCGGGCAAGGAGATCGACTACGTCTACCTCGGCGACCGCGCACAGCCGAACATGAAGGCGGTGGCGACCGCGGCGGCATCCGCGCAGGCGGGCGAACTGTCGGTCGACGAACAGGTCGCCGCGGGCAAGGCGCTGTTCGCCGGCACCTGCTCGACCTGCCACGGCCCCGAGGGCAAGGGCATGCCGGGCGTGTTCCCGCCGCTGGCGGCGGCCGACTACATCAAGGCCGATCCCAAGCGCGTGCCGAGCGTGATCCTGCACGGACTGGTCGGCCCGGTGACGGTCAACGGGCAGGACTACAACTCGAACATGCCGCCGATGAACCAGCTCACCGACGACGAAGTCGCCAACATCTCCACCTACGTGCTCAACAGCTGGGGCAATCCGGGCGGGCGAATCACCAAGGCCGAAGCCGCGGCGATCCGCAAGGCCAAGCCGGCGAACGCTTCCGAGGGCCACTGAGCCGTGCGCATCGGCCTGTCTGGACTCGCGCTGCTGCTACCCGTCGTCGGCCTCGCGGCCGGCGGCGCGGTGGCGGCGGACTATGCGCGCCTTCCCGGCGGCGCGTTCAAGTCCGCGCTGCGCTATGAGGACAAGGGCGGCGGAAACGGCCTGCGGATCGCGCCTTTCGAGATGATGAAAAAGCCGGTCACTAATGCAGATTTCCTGGCATTCGTGAAGTCGCATCCGCAGTGGAGGCGCGATCGCGCGGCGAAGGTGTTCGCCGAGCCGCGTTATATCTCGCACTGGAAATCCCCTGTCGAGTTCGGACCGAACGCGCGGCCCGATCAACCGGTGACATGGGTGAGCTGGTTCGCGGCGAGCGCCTACTGCGAGGCGCAGGGCGCGCGCCTGCCGACGTGGTCGGAATGGGAGTACGCGGCCGCCGCGGACGAGACGCGCCGTGACGCACGCAAAGACCCGGCCTGGCGTGAGCGCATCCTCGCCTGGTACTCGCGGCCGTCCAACCGCGCGCTGCCGCGCGCCGGCCTGCAGGCGCCCAACGCCTACGGCGTGCAGGACCTGCACGGCCTGGTCTGGGAATGGACCGACGACTACTCCGCCTTGCTCGTCGATCCCGACAACCGCAAGCAGGGCGACGCCGACACCGCGCGTTTCTGCGGCGCGGGCGGGCTGTCGATGAGCGATCGCGAGAACTACGCAGTGCTGATGCGCGTGGCGATGCTGTCCTCGCTTGACGGCGTGGACGCCACCGCGAACCTGGGTTTCCGCTGCGCGAGGAACGTGCGATGAACCGTCTCTCCGTTTGCGCTGTCGCCACCTGGGTGTTCGCTCTCGTCGCCTGCACGCCCGCCGGCGGTGCCGGGGCCGACGCGCAGGTGGCCGCGAAGCCGGTCTCCGCCGCCGCGCAGGCGCTGCCGGGTGATTCCGTCTACCAGCTCGCCCTGCCCCTGGTCGACCAGTCCGGCAGGCAGTTCGATTGGCGCAGCCGCCGCGGCCAGCCGCAACTCGTGTCGATGTTCTACACGTCCTGCCAATACATCTGCCCGCTCATCATCGACAGCGGGCTGGCCGTCGAAAAGGCGCTGACGCCGGCGCAGAAGGCGCGGCTTGGCGTGCTGCTGATCAGCATGGATCCCGCGCGCGACACGCCCGCCGCGCTGGGCACCGTCGCGACGCGGCGCGGGCTTCCCGCCGATCGCTGGTCGCTGGCCGCGCCCCGGGCCGACGACGTGCGTACCGTGGCCGGCGTGCTCGGCGTCCGCTACCGCGCGCTGGACGACGGTGAGTTCAACCACACCAGCGCGCTTGTCCTGCTCGATGCCGACGGGCGCATCGTGGCCCGCACCGAGCAGATGGGCACGCGTGCGGATCCGGAGTTCGTGGCCGCGGTCCGCCGCACGCTAGGGCCCTGATCGCCGGGCGCTTTTCGCCCGTTTTGAAGGGCCTGCGGCACCTGTTCTGCGCGTCTGCGCATTCCTTTTGAGAACGATGCGTCGGACTTGATCCAAATCAGGTCGGCGGCCGCTCGAGGTGCGTAGCCTTTTCTCCA
>CAZNRZ010000187.1:0-3228 GCA_964575535.1 uncultured Lysobacter sp.
CCTCGCCGCGCGCCGCGCGCAGCTCGTTGAGCAGCGGCAGCAGCACGATCGGGATGTCGCGATGGCCGCCCTGCAGGCGCTCCAGATAATCAGGCAGCTGCACCACGCCGCGCAGCAGCGCCGCGCAGGCTTCGTCGCGATCGGGCGCGCCGCCCTGCTGCAGCACCTCGGCCAGGCGCTCCATTTCCGACGCGACCATCGCTGGCGCATCGAGTTCGATCATCGTCAGCGTGCCGTGCACCTGGTGCAGCAGCGCCGCACAGGCGCGCATGCGCGAGCCGTCGGTGGGATCGTCGAGGAAGGTCTCGATCTCCTGCCGCGCCTGGCGCAGGGTTTCGTCGATCTCCGGCTTGATCCAGCCGAGCGTGGTTGTATCGATCACTTCGCGCATCGCGATCATCGTGCACCTCGCGCCTTGTCGAGCCTGCGCCACGCGCCTTCCTCAGGGGAAGGCGCGATCACCGCGCGGGATCGGCCAGGTGCGTGCCAAGTCATTTCGTCAGTGTCCGTTCGCGATCAGGCGGGCAGCTTGAAGTCGGCGACCGAGCGGCGCAGGTCGGCGGCGAGCTGCGCGAGGTTTCCGATCGAGGCCGCCGTCTGGCTCGCGCCCTGCGACGTCTGCGCGGTAATCGCCTGAATCGTGGACATCGTCTGGGTGATGTTCGACGCCGCGTGGGTCTGCTGCTGCGCGGCCTGCGAGATGCCCTGAATGAGGCTCGAAAGGTCGGTCGAGACCTTTTCGATCTCGCCCAGCGCGGTACCCGCGTCCTCGGCCAGGCGCGCACCGGAGACCACCTCGGAGGTCGTCTGCTCCATCGAGCTGACGGCTTCGTTGGTATCGCTCTGAATCGTCTGCACCAGCGTTTCGATTCGCTTGGTCGCGTTGGACGCGCGCTCCGCGAGTCGCTGCACTTCGTCGGCCACGACCGCGAACCCGCGGCCCGCCTCACCCGCCGAGGCGGCCTGAATGGCCGCGTTCAGCGCGAGGATGTTCGTCTGTTCCGAGATGTCGTTGATGAGCTCAACGATCGAGCCGATTTCCTGCGACGACTCGCCGAGGCGCTTGATTCGCTTCGAGGTTTCCTGGATCTGGTCGCGGATCGAGTCCATGCCCTGGATCGTCTGGCGCACCACGCCCGCGCCCTTCGCGGCGATCTGCACCGAGCGCTGCGCCACTTCCGCGGACTCCGCGGAGTTCTTCGACACCTGGTCGATCGAGAGCGCCATCTCGTTGATTCGCTCGGAGGCCGAGCCGATCTCCTGCGCCTGGTGCTCGGCGGCTTCCGCGAGCTGCATGGCGGTGGCCTGCGTCTCCTGCGCGCTGGCCGCCACCTGCACCGAGGTGTCGGTGATCGTCTGCACGAGGCTGCGCAGCTGCTCGACGGCGAAGTTGATCGAGTCCGCGATCGCGCCGGTCATGTCTTCCGTGACCGTCGCCTTCACCGTGAGGTCGCCTTCTGCGAGCGAACCCATCTCGTCCAGCAGGCGCATGATGGCCTCCTGGTTACGGTCGTTGAGTTCCTTGGTGGTCTGGTAGCGGCGCTGCTGCTGCTTGTTGAGCGACCAGAGCAGGCCGAGGATCGAGAGCACGGCCACGAGGCCGGACAGGATCGAGATCCAGACGTTGCCGAGGATGCTGGTGTCGGTCAGCGAGCCCGTCGAGGTGAAGGCCGCGAAGACGTCCTTCGAATCGGCCAGCAGCTCGTTGGAGTTGCCGGTGATGGCGGCGGCGGCGGTCTGCGCGCCGATCAGGTTGGCCGCCGATGCGGTGATGGCGTCGACGTCCTTGCGCATTTCCGCCCACTGGCGGTCGGCCACGTTGAGCTGGGCGAGTGCGCCGCCGTTGGTCAGCGCGGTGATGCTGCCTTCCTGGCCGCGACGCAGGCCGTTGAGGACGTTGGTCAGGCCGTTGGCGTCGCGGCCCAGCGCCTGCGCGGCGACCTGCGCGCCCGGGCCGCCTGCGCGGATTTCGGCGATGCGGCGGGCCATGTTGCCCGTCGCCACCACCTGGCGCAGCGCGATGTAGACCTGCGAGGCGGGCGAGCCCGAGGCCGACATGGCGCGCACGAGTTCGTCGAGCGTGGCCTGCAGGGCCGGCACCTTCTGCGTGAAGCTGTCGGCGCGGCCGGCGAGCTGCACGATCGCCTGCTCGCTCTCGAGCACCTGCTGCGCGCTGCGGCCGAGCGGCGCCCAGGTCTGCGTCACCTGCTCGATCGGGCCGGCTACGCCGGCAGTGCTGCCGAAGTTCGAGTTCAGCTGCTGGATGTTGGCGTCGATCTGCGTCTTCGCGTCGCGGAACTGCGCGAACGCCTGCGCGTCGCCGCCGACCGCCTGCTGGCCCTGCACCGCGAGCGTCTGCGAGAGCACCTGGAGGTCCGAGGCCGCCGCGCTGGCGCCGCCGAGGCGTCCGGCCTTCCATGTCGCGTAGCCGGTATTGGCCGCGAACACGAGAACCGACACGCCCAGCACGGTCAGCCAGGTGTTGACGCCGATATTGCGTCCCTTGCCGGCGACGGAGTCCATAACGCTGCTCATGGTTGGAACCTCGGTCTGTTGCTTCTAAAGGGCCGTCAGACGGCGGCCTGTCGGAATTCGGGAGTGCGGGCGAGGCGGTCGAGGCTGAAGACGCCCCAGACGTGCTCGCCCAGCCGGTAGGAGCGGTCGATGAAGTGCGCGTAGCGGCCCTGCGCGAGCTGCTCGGCGATCTCGTCGTCCTCGGTGAGCTGGTTCTGCTCGGTGAAGCTGCGCTGGCCGAACAGTTCGTCGACCAGCACGGCGACGTCGCCGCCGGGCTGGCGCACCAGCAACACGCGCAGGCTCTCGTGCAGCACCGTGCGCTCGCCCTCGAGGAACTGCTTCATGTCGACGATGGGAAGCAGGCCGCCGCGCACGTTGGCCACGCCCAGCATCCACGGCTGCGTGCCGGGAACGGGCGTGATCTGCGGCACGGTCAGGATTTCGCGCACCTCGCCGAACTCGGAGGCGAGGCGGCGCGCACCGATGCGGTAGCCGACGCCGCGCCACAGGCCGGGCGCGTCGAGCTGCTCGGGCAGGCCCGCGACGTGCGCCAGCGAACGCTGCTCGTAGTCGGCGAGAACGTCGAACGGGCTCGTTGCGCCGTCCATCTCAGGCGCCCAGCAGTTCGTTGATGCGCGAGATCAGCTCGTCCTCGCGCGGCGGCTTGACGATGTAGTCCTTCGCGCCCTGGCGCAGGCCCCAGGCCTTGTC
>CAZNRZ010000188.1:0-3192 GCA_964575535.1 uncultured Lysobacter sp.
TCCTTGCGGCCCCAGTCGGCCAGCGAGATGTCGGCGACCTTGTAATCGCCTTCGGTCGAGAAGGTCTTCGGTTGTGCGTTCATTGGTTGCTCCGTGGTCGTGGGGAACCGGCGCGTGTCGCGGTTCCTGCACGGGCGCCGTTGGATGGATCGCCGCCGAGCCTGGCCGTCATCGCCTTCGATGAAGGCTCGGCGCGGAATTCCGCGCGACGGTCGCAGCGCCCCTCGGTGGCGCGCGGCGATTGTATCGCGGCGCAGGCGTGGCCCGCCGCGGCGGCTGAACGCGCCGAGGCGAAGGTTTACCAGTCGGTCGGCCGGTAATCCTTGAGGAACTGGCCCCAGACGTGCTCGCCGGTGTTGAGCCCGTGGATGATCGGATCGACGATGCGCGCCGCGCCGTCGACGATGTCCAGCGGCGGGTGGAAGCGCTCTTCGACCACCTTGCGCGCGGCGATCTCCACCGGATCCTCGTCGGTCACCCAGCCGGTATCGACCGAGTTCATATGGATGCCGTCGGCCTGGTAATCGGCCGCCGCGGTGCGCGTCATCATGTTCAGCGCGGCCTTGGCCATGTTGGTATGCGGATGCCGGGTGGTCTTGAAGTTGCGGTAGAACTGCCCCTCGACCGCCGAGACGTTGACGATGTGCTTGTCGCGCTCCGGCGTGCGCAGCATCAGCGGCTTCAGCCGCGCGTTGATGATGAAGGGCGCGACCGCGTTGACCAGCTGCGTTTCCAGCAGCTCGACCGCCGGCACCTCGTGCATCAGCAGGCGCCATGAATTGCGCCCGCGCAGGTCGACCTGCTGCAGGTCGGCGTCGAGGCGGCCTTCGGGGAACAGGTGCTTCTGGCCCAGCAGTTCCTCGGCCAGCAGCGGCACCTGCGACAGTTCGGCGGCACGCGTGAGGCCGGCGGCGTCGCGCAGCGGCCCGCCATCGGACGACAGCAGCGCCTGCGCGGCATCCCCCTCGGGCAGCATCGTGTAGCTGCGCAGGCCCTCGTAGCGGCCGATCAGGCGGCGGATCTGCTCCGGCGCCTCCTGCAGCGCGGCGGTCTCGCCTTCCATCATGTGCGCATAGAACTCGGGCGGGCGGCGCACGGTCTGGCAGGCGTTGTTGATGATGAAGTCGAGGCGGTCGTGCGTGCGCAGCAGTTCGCTGCAGAAGGCCTCCACGCTGGGCGTGTGGCGCAGGTCGAGCCCGAACACTTCGAGGCGGTGGCCCCAGTCGCCGAAGTCGGGTTCCTGCGCATAGCGCATGGCCGAATCGCGCGGAAAGCGGGTGGTGACGATCAGCCGCGCGCCGGCGCGCAGCAGCTTCAGGCCGGCCTGGTAGCCGATCTTGACGCGGCCACCGGTGAGCAGCGCGACGCGGCCCGTCAGGTCGGCGAGTTCGGTGCGCTTGAAGAAATTGAAGTCCGCGCAGGCGGGGCACATCTGGTCGTAGAAGTGATGGACCTGCGTGTACTTCTGCTTGCAGACGTAGCAGTGCAGCAGCTCGGGCGACTCGCGCTCCGGGGTTGCGACGTGCGCTGCGGGCGCTTCCAGCATCGGCTGGCCCGGCGCGCTCGGCGGGAAGTAGTTCGGCGTGGTGAACACCGGCTTGCGGCGCAACTCGCGGATGCCGGTGGATTCGAGCAACGCCTCGCTGCGGCGGATGTTCTCGGCATTGCGCTCGCGCTCGCGCGCCTTGAGGCGCTGCCGGCGCGCGCGCGGGTCCGGGTGGTAGACCTCGGCGACGAGTGCATGCAGCCGCGCGCGGTCCTCGGCGGGGACGGCGTCGAGCACGGTGCGGTCGGCGGCGACCTGCGCGAGCAGGGCGTTCGCCTCGCGCACGCGGTCGAGCAGGGCGGTGGCGCAGGCGTCGTTTTCGGGGCCGGGGGCGGCCGCGGGGCTGGGGGTCATGGTCAGGCCGGTCGGGAAGCGATGCGTGGCGGGCGGCCGCGTCGCGCGGCGCGGCCAGCGCGGGCCGCATTTTCGCATCCCTCGGCGCGCGCCGCCCGCATCGCGTGCACGCGATGCCCGAACTGCGACACCCGCCCGCGCGTCGTGCCCTCCGCGCATTGACGGCAAGCGGCGGTTCCCGAAGGATCGGGGGCCCTCATCGAACCGGGAAGCATCGTGCCGAATGTCGCGCCCATGATCCGCCGCGTACTCCTGCCGGGCCTGCTGTCGCTGGCCTGCACCGGCATCGTCGCCGCCCAGCAGGCGCCCGCGAACGCGGCCGACGCCGGCTACCGCGTGCCCGCCGCCGAGCTGCAGGCCATCGTCGACGCGCCGCGCGCGCCGCAGCTGATGCTCGGCCCGAAGCGCGACATCGCCGCGATGATGCAGGTGCCGCCGCTGCCGTCGATCGATCTCGTCGCCCAGCCCGAGCTCAGGCTCGCCGGCCTGCGCCTGAACCCGCGCGCCCATGCATCGAGCCGCTTCTCCTTCGGCAGCGACCTGTGGCTGATGGACGTCGCGACGGGCAAGGACAGCCGCATCGACGGCCTGCCGAAGCCGCTGTCGCTGGCCGGCGTGGTGTGGTCGCCCGACCAGAAATACCTCGCGCTCAACCAGCAGGATCCGGTGAGCGGCGCCAACGAGCTGTGGATCGTCGACGTGGCCGCGCGCCGCGCGCGTCGTGTCGCCAGCGGCCTGAACACCGTGGTCGGCGCGCCGCGCTGGATGCCCGATTCGCGCCGCCTGCTGGTCAACCTGCGCCCGCAGGGGCAGGGCGACGCGCCCGCGCTCGACGGCACGCCCAGCGGCCCCAACATCCAGGAAACGCAGGGCGGCGGCAGCGTGCGCCAGCTGCGCACCTACCAGGACATGCTGCGCAGCGAGCAGGACGCACGCGTGCTCGACCACTACCTCACCGTGCAGCCGGCATTCGTTTCGGTGGACGGCAAGGTCGCGACCATCGGCGCGCCGCAGCGCTACCTCGGCCTCGCGCCGTCGCCCGATGGCCGCCACCTGCTCGCGCAGGTCGTCGAGCGTCCGTATTCCTACATCGTCCCGCTGAGCTACTTCCCGCGCCGCATCGAGGTGCTCGACCTCGCCGGCAAGCGCTTGCACACCGTCGCGAAGCTGCCGCTGTTCGAAGGCCTGCCCACCGGCAACGACGCGGTGACCACCGGCGTGCGCCGCATCGACTGGCGCAGCGACGCGCCGGCCACGCTGGCCTGGGCCGAGGCGCAGGACGGCGGCGATCC
>CAZNRZ010000189.1:0-3158 GCA_964575535.1 uncultured Lysobacter sp.
AGGAACAGAGCAGCGGCATCGAGCAGGTCAACCAGGCCATCCTGCACATGGACGAAGGCACGCAGCAGAACGCCGCGCTGGTGGAGGAAGCGTCGGCCGCGGCGCGTTCGCTGGAGCAGCAGGCGATCGAGCTGGTGGACACCGTGGCGGCATTCCAGCTCGACCGGGCGCAGGCCGAAGTCAGCGCCGCGCTCGCGCGAGCCGCTGCGCCGAAGGCCTCGGCACACCGTGCGCCGGTGGCCGCAGCGGCGGCACCCGTCGCGATCTCCAGCCGCAAGCCGCGCGCGACCGCCAACGAGCAGCACTGGCAGGAGTTCTGATCCCTGCGACAGCGGCACCCCGATCGCCGGCCCTGCGCCGGCGATTTTTTTGCCCCATACAGAATCCGGGGGACGCGAGCCGCGACCGGCGCACATGCGATGCGCGCGCACGTCACGCACGGGTCGAATTGCGTTCCAGCTGCCACTTGGCTTCGCGCATGCGCATCGCCACGACGATCGCGCGAGCCCGCACCGCCGCCTTCATCCACAGGCGATGCCACTGAACATCGACTGCGATCACCGCCGGCGCTAACGCGGGCTTCGCCGCTGCATAACCTCCAAAACGTTGCAATGGCGCCCCCCGGAATACGGCGCTACGCATCGGTCCACGGAGGCCTGCAAGAAATGGAAGAACGCACTACCGACCTGCGCATCCCGGTGATCCGCGAAGAGCTCGATGTCACGAAGCAGGTGGTCGAAACCGGCCGCCTGCGCATCCGCACGCATGTCACCGAGCGGCAGGAGGCGGTGGAGCTGCCGCTCAGCCGCGAGGAGTTCAGCGTCGAGCGCGTGGCGATCGACCGGGCGGTCGATGCGCCCGTCGAGGTGCGGCAGGAAGGCGACGTCACGATCGTGCCGGTGCATGCCGAAGAGATCGTGGTGAGCCGCCGGCTCGTGCTCAAGGAGGAACTGCACATCCGCCGCCGCGTGCACGAAGCCCTCGAAACCCGCCACGTCGCCCTGCGTACGCAGGACGTCGAGGTGCTGCGTGACCCGACGCCCGGCGACGCGCCGGGCACCAGCCACTGAATTCGTTCCCCCACCACGAAGGAGAGTACCCATGGCCACCACCCTGGTCGGCATTTTCGATTCCGCCAGCGACGCCAGCCGCGCCCGCGACTACCTGCTGAAGGAAGGCCTGCCGCGCAATGCGGTCCATGTCACCGACAACCAGTCCATGACCTCGCGCAGCGGCAGCAGCGAGGGCGAGCACCGCGGCTTCTTCGCGCGCCTGTTCGGCCTCGGCGAGAGCGACTCGCAGGCCGACGAGTATTCGCAGGCCATGCGCAACGGCTCGGCCCTGCTGACGGTGACGGTGGAGAACGACGCCGAGGCGCGGCGCGTCGAGACCCTGATGGCGAAGGCCGGCGCGGACACGATCAACGAACGCGACTCGTCGCAGCGCACGCAGGCCGGCATGCAGTCGCGCGGCGCCAGCGGCGAAACGCTGAAGGTGATGGAGGAAGAGCTGCAGGTCGGCAAGCGCACGGTCGAGACCGGCGGTGTGCGCATCCGCCAGCACGTCACCGAGCGCCCGGTGCAGGAACAGATCAGGCTTTGCGAGGAGCATGCGATCGTCGAGCGCCGTCCGGTGGACCGTGTCGCATCCCCGGGCGAAATCGATGCGCTGTCGATGCAGGACCGCGAACTCGAGATCCGCGAGCGCGCCGAGCAGGCGGTGGTCGGCAAGACCGCGCGCGTGGTCGAGGAAGTGCGCGTGGGCAAGGAAGTCACCGGCCATACGGAGACGATCGAGGACACCGTGCGCCGCAGCGACGTGGACATCGAGCAGCTCACCGCGCAGCAGGCGGCGCAGCGCAACAAGGGCCCGATGCAGCCCGGCGCGCCGCGCCGCTGACATCCACGGGAAGCGCGGCCACGCACCGCGGTCCCCGTGATTCCTGCCGTCGCCCGGCCCGTGCGGCCGGGTAGCGGCGGAAACGAGACAAGCCGCTTTCGCGGCTTGTCGATGACACCCACCCCCGGCTCCCGCCTGCAAGGGCGGGAGCTTTGTCGCGAGCGGACGCTTACAGCGAGAAGTTCAGGCGGACCTTGCCCTTGCCACCGCCCGGCTCGAACTGCCACTGCTTGACTGCGCGCACGGCGGCCTGCTCGAAGGTGCGGCTGGGCTTGGCGTTGACCACCGAGACGCTGGCGACCTTGCCCGCCGGGTCGACGGTGAACTCGACTTCGACGAAGCCGGTGGTGCCGGCGCGCGCGGCTTCCGCCGGGTACTGCGGTTCCACGCGCTTGACCGGCTTGAGGTCGGCGGCCTGCGCCGGCATGGCGGCGGCCATCGCCACGGCGATCGCGAACACGAGGGAACGGGACATGGGGACTCTCCTGGAAAACGGTATCGCGGCACCCCAGCGGCGCCGTACTTCCGGCATCGGCGGTGGCCGCGGGTTCTTTAACCCTGTGACGGCTGCGGACGCGGCGGAAGTCGCCGTTCATGACCCCAGTCGCACTTCCGGCGTGCGCCGTGCACCGCCCGCGACGGCACGCGGTGCCGGCCGCGCCTTGGCGCATCCGGGTTCCGCGCACTGCGTCACCCCTTGCGCCACCTAAAGTTCCGCCCCCCTGCGCCGATGACGGAACCAGTCGACCCATGAAGGGTCCTCGTCCGAGGCTGTCATGCAACATCCCAAGAACTCGTCGCTTCTCGATCGGCTGCTGGCGCCGGCAACCCGCCTGATGGCGCGGCTGCGGTTTTTCAACAAGGCCGTCGTCATCGGTGCATCGTTCCTCGTCACCTGCGGCGTGCTCACCGCTTTCGTCGCCATCAGCACGCATCGCGAAGTGTCGGCCGCTCAGCGCGCCGGCTCGGCCGCGGAACCGCTGGAAGCGCTGCACGAGGCGATGTTCGCGATGCAGCAGCACCGCGGCCTGGTGACGCGCGAGTTCTACAAGGCCCCGATCGGCGCGGGCGCCACCACCGCGATGCGCGCCACCGTCGACGAAGCGTTCGGCAAGGTCGATGCCTGGCAGAAGGCGTCGCTGGACGGCACGCCACTCAACGCGGCGCTGACCGCCGCCAAGGCCGCGTGGCAGAAGGCGCTGACGCCGAGCACCGATAACGCGGCGCAGGTCGCCGCGCACGAGGAGGCGCTGCGCCAG
>CAZNRZ010000190.1:0-3136 GCA_964575535.1 uncultured Lysobacter sp.
AGTACAAGCGCATGAAGCACCGCGGCGTGGTCTGCGAGAAGTGCGGCACCGAAGTCACGCTGGCCAAGGTGCGCCGCGAGCGCATGGGCCACATCGACCTCGCCTCGCCCGTCGCCCACATCTGGTTCCTCAAGTCGCTGCCCTCGCGCATCGGCCTGATGCTCGACATGACCCTGCGTGACATCGAGCGCATCCTGTACTTCGAAGCCTTCGTGGTGACGGAGCCGGGCCTGACGCCGATGGAGCGTGGCCAGCTGCTCAACGAAGAGCAGTTCATGCAGGCGCGCCAGGAGCACGGCGACGACTTCGAAGCCGCGATGGGCGCCGAGGCCGTCTACGACCTGCTGCGCACGATCGACCTGCAGACCGAGATGGTGCAGCTGCGCGAGGACATCGCCAGCACGGGTTCGGAGACCAAGCTCAAGCGCCTCACCAAGCGCATCAAGCTGATCGAGGCCTTCATCGAGTCGGGCAACCGCCCCGAGTGGATGGTCATGACCGTGCTGCCGGTGCTTCCGCCGGACCTGCGTCCGCTGGTCCCGCTGGACGGCGGCCGCTTCGCCACGTCGGATCTCAACGACCTCTACCGCCGCGTCATCAACCGCAACAACCGCCTGCGTCGCCTGCTCGAACTCAACGCGCCCGAGATCATCGTGCGCAACGAGAAGCGCATGCTGCAGGAGTCGGTCGACGCCCTGATGGACAACGGCCGCCGCGGTCGCGCCATCACCGGTACCAACAAGCGCCCGCTCAAGTCGCTCGCCGACATGATCAAGGGCAAGCAGGGCCGGTTCCGCCAGAACCTGCTCGGCAAGCGCGTCGACTACTCGGGCCGCTCGGTCATCGTGGTCGGCCCGACGCTGCGCCTGCACGAGTGCGGCCTGCCGAAGAAGATGGCGCTGGAGCTGTTCAAGCCCTTCATCTTCGCCAAGCTGCAGCGCCGTGGTCTCGCCACGACGATCAAGGCGGCCAAGAAGCTCGTCGAGCGCGAAGAAGCGCAGGTGTGGGACATCCTCGAAGAGGTGATCCGCGAGCACCCGGTGCTGCTCAACCGCGCGCCGACGCTGCACCGCCTCGGCATCCAGGCGTTCGAGCCCGTCCTCATCGAAGGCAAGGCGATCCAGCTGCACCCGCTCGTGTGTACGGCCTTCAACGCCGACTTCGACGGTGACCAGATGGCCGTGCACGTGCCGCTCTCGCTGGAAGCCCAGCTGGAAGCGCGCGCGCTGATGATGGCGTCGAACAACATCCTGTCGCCGGCCAACGGCGAGCCGATCATCGTGCCGTCGCAGGACGTCGTGCTCGGCCTCTACTACATGACCCGCGCCCTCGAGAACAAGAAGGGCGAGGGCATGGCGTTCGCGAACGTCGCCGAGGTCAAGCGCGCGTACGACAACCGCGTCGTCGAGCTGCACGCCAAGGTCAAGGTGCGCATCAGTGAGGTCGTGATCGGCGAGGACGGCGAGCGTTCGCGCCGCACGTCGATCGTCGACACCACCGTCGGCCGCGCGCTGCTGCAGGAAATCCTGCCCGAGGGCCTGTCCTACGAGCTGGCCAACGTCGAGCTGACCAAGAAGAACATCTCGCGCCTGATCAACAGCTGCTACCGCCAGCTGGGCCTCAAGGATACGGTGATCTTCGCCGACCAGCTGATGTACACCGGCTTCGCCTACGCCACGCGCGCGGGCGTGTCGATCGGCATCGACGACATGATCATCCCGACCGAGAAGAAGGGCATCCTGGACGAGGCGGAAGCCGAGGTTCTGGAGATCCAGGAGCAGTACCAGTCGGGCCTGGTCACCGCCGGCGAGCGCTACAACAAGGTCGTCGACATCTGGTCGCGCACGAACGAGCGCGTGGCCAAGGCGATGATGGACGCGATCGGCACGGAGAAGGTGGAGAACGCCAAGGGCGAGACGATCGACCAGAAGTCGATGAACTCGATCTACATCATGGCCGACTCCGGCGCGCGTGGTTCGCAGGCGCAGATCCGCCAGCTGGCCGGCATGCGCGGCCTGATGGCCAAGCCCGACGGCTCGATCATCGAGACGCCGATCACCGCGAACTTCCGCGAAGGCCTGAACGTCCTGCAGTACTTCATCTCGACCCACGGCGCCCGCAAGGGCCTCGCGGATACCGCGCTGAAGACGGCGAACTCGGGTTACCTGACCCGTCGTCTCGTCGACGTCGCGCAGGACGTGGTGATCACCGAGACCGACTGCGGCACGCTCGAGGGTCTGATGATGACCCCGATCGTCGAAGGCGGCGATGTGGTCGAGCCGCTGCGCGAGCGCGTGCTGGGCCGCATGGTGGCCGAGGACGTGTTCCTGCCGGGCAACGACGAGGATCCGATCGTCACCCGCAACACGCTGCTCGACGAGGCCTGGGTCGCGCGCCTCGAAGAGGCGAGCGTGCAGTCGATCAAGGTGCGTTCGACGATCACCTGCGAAACCCCGTTCGGCGTCTGCGCGTCGTGCTACGGCCGCGACCTCGGCCGCGGCCACCTGGTCAACCACGGCGAAGCGGTCGGCGTCGTCGCCGCGCAGTCGATCGGCGAGCCGGGCACGCAGCTCACCATGCGTACGTTCCACATCGGTGGCGCGGCATCGCGTGCGGCGGCGATCGACAACATCACGGTCAAGACGACCGGCTCGGTGAAGTTCAACAACCTCAAGCACGTCGAGCACGCCAACGGCCACCTGGTCGCGGTGTCGCGTTCGGGCGAGCTGTCGGTGCTGGACAACCACGGCCGCGAGCGCGAGCGCTACAAGCTGCCCTACGGCGCGACGATCACGGTGCGTGACGGTGCGGAAGTCCGCGCGGGCCAGCAGGTCGCCAACTGGGATCCGCATAACCACCCGATCATGTCGGAAGTGGCCGGCTTCATGCGCTTCATCGACTTCATCGACGGCGTCACCGTCATCGAGAAGACCGACGAGCTGACCGGCCTCGCCTCGCGCGAGATCACCGATCCGAAGCGCCGCGGCACCCAGGCCAAGGACCTGCGCCCGATCGTCCGCATCGTCGATGCGAACGGCAAGGACCTGCAGATCCCGGGCACCGACCTGCCGGCGCAGTACATGCTGCCGCCGCGCTCGATCGTCAACCTGCAGGACGGCGCGCCGGTGGGCGTGGG
>CAZNRZ010000191.1:0-3013 GCA_964575535.1 uncultured Lysobacter sp.
GTTGTTTTCCGGGTCGACACCCATCACGGCCACCGACTTCACGGTTCGCGTCAGGTCGATGCCCATCAGCGCCGCGACGTCCTCGCAGGTCTTCTGCGTGGGCGTGTCGATGCGGCGCATCGCCTCCGTCGCGGCGGGTCGCTCGCCCGGCGACACGGCTTCGGCCAGCTCCACGTTGGCCGCGTAATCCGAGCCGTCGGACCACGCGATCGCGTCCTCGCCCGAGTCGGCCAGCACGTGGAACTCGTGCGAGGCGCTGCCGCCGATCGCGCCGGTGTCGGCGAACACCGCGCGGAACTTCAGGCCCAGGCGCGTGAAGATGCGGCCGTAGGCGTCGTACATGTTGCGGTATTCGCGGGCGAGGTCCTCGTCCGTGGTATGGAACGAGTAGGCGTCCTTCATCAGGAACTCGCGCGCGCGCATCACGCCGAAGCGCGGGCGGATCTCGTCGCGGAACTTGGTCTGGATCTGGAAGAAGGTGACCGGCAGCTGCTTGTAGCTGGCCAGCTCCTGCCGCGCGAAGTCGGTGATGACTTCCTCGTGCGTGGGGCCGTAGGCGTACCAGCTGTCCTTGCGGTCCTTGATCTTCAGCAGCTGGCCGCCGAACTTCTCCCAGCGGCCCGTCTCCTCCCACAGCTCGCGCGGCTGGATCGACGGCATCAGCACCTCGATCGCGCCCGCATCCGTCATCTCTTCGCGGACGATGCGCTCGACCTTGCGCAGCACGCGCAGGCCCAGCGGGCTCCACGTGTACACGCCGGCGGCGAGCTTGCGGACCATGCCCGCGCGCAGCATCAGCTGGTGGCTGACGACTTCGGCGTCGGCGGGGGTTTCCTTGGTGGTGCGGAGGTGGAACTGCGACAGGCGCATCGGCGGGTTTTCAGGCGCGGAAAACGGCCATTCTGCCATGCGCGGGCCGCCCCGCCGGGCGGCCGCGGCTTTCGCCCGTCAGGCGCGCGGAGTGGCGGCCGCGTTGGCTGCGGGCGCGTCGCAATAGGTCTCGATCTGCGCCTCGGCCAGCTTCAGGCGGCTGGCGCGCTCGCCGGCGGTGAGTTCGCGGTCGGGCTTGCCATCCTTGTCCTCGTCCACGCCCACCTTGCCCGTGCCCTGCAGCATCGAGAGATTGCCGCGGGCGTTGCTGCAGTCGGCATTGACGACGGGCTTGGCGACCGGCGCGGCCGGCGCGACGCCGCGCTGCGACATGGCGCGCGAGGTCGCCTTGCCCCCGGGCGGCGGGGAATCGGAATAGTGCGTGACGCCCTTGGCGTCCTTCCACGTATAGACCTCGCCGGCGGCCAGCGCGGGCGAGAGCAGGAACAGCGCGAGCGGCAGGAGGCGAAGGGCGGTGCGGGCGGGCCGGCGCATGGCGGGTTCCGGGTACGGGCGGGGGACGCGCCGATTGCAGCACCGCGCCGCCCGCGGGGCAAGCGATACACTGCCGAAATGGAATCAACGCCCCCGGTAGCCGACGCCCGGCCCCGCGCCCGCGGCATCTACCTGCTGCCCAACCTGTTCACCACCGGCGGCCTGTTCGCCGGCTTCTACGCGATCATCGCCGCCTCGCAGGGCCATTACGCCGACGCCTGCATCGCGATCTTCGTGGCGGCCATCCTCGACGGCCTCGACGGCCGGGTCGCGCGGCTGACCAATACCCAGAGCGAGTTCGGCGTGCAGTACGACTCGCTGGCCGACCTGATCAGCTTCGGGCTGGCGCCCTCGATGCTCATGTACCACTGGGCGCTGGCCGGCATGCGGCTGGACGGTGCGACGCCCGGCAAGATCGGCTGGATCGCCGCCTTCCTCTACGCCGCCTGCGCCGCGTTGCGGCTGGCGCGCTTCAATTCGCAGGTCGGGCAGGTCGACAAGCGCTGGTTCATCGGGCTGGCCAGCCCGGCCGCCGCGGGGCTGGTCGCCAGCTTCGTCTGGACCTGCACGGCCTTCGAGCTCACCGGCGACGCCCTGCGCTATCCGGCGCTGGCGGTGACGGTGGCCGCCGCGCTGATGATGGTCAGCCGCCTGCGCTACTTCAGCTTCAAGGGCGGCGGCCCGCGCAACGACCGCGTGCCGTTCCTGGCGCTGGTGGTCGTGGTGGTGGTGCTGGTCGCCATCGCGATCGATCCGCCCACCGTGCTGCTGGCGATCACCGCGCTCTATGCGCTGTCCGGGCCGGTCTACTGGACGTGGCGGCGCATCCGCCGGCAGCAGGACGTGCCGGCATGAGCCTGCCGTGGTCGGCGCAGCAGCGTGAGTGGCTGCGCGAAATGGGCTTCGACGTGCTGACCCGGCGTGCGGCGGATGATCCGGCCGCAGGCACGACCGACATCGAGGTCGCGGCGGCGCACGAGGCGCCCCGTCGCGATGCGCAGGCGCCGACGCGAGGCCACGACGTCGCGCCCGTGGGCCTGCCGCGATGGCTGCAGCGCGTCGCGCGCGGTATCGACCCGGGTCCGCTGCTCGCCCGTGCCGGCCTTCCCCGCGACCCGGCGGCCCGTCGCGCGTTCTGGCGCGCCCTGCGGCCGCTGCGCAAGGCGGCGCGCCGGCCTTGAACGCCGCGCTGCAGGCCGGCCGCGACGCCGCCGCGCTGCGGCCCATGCGCGAGGCCGATGTCGACGCCGTGCACGCCCTCGAATGCCGCGCCTACGAATTCCCGTGGACGGCCGGCATCTTCCGCGACTGCCTGCGTGCCGATTACCTGGCCTGGGTGCTCGAGCGCGACGGCGCGGTCCTCGGCTACTTCCTGATGAGCCTGGCCGCCGGCGAGGCGCACGTGCTCAACATCGCGGTCGCGCCGGAACAGCAGGGGCGCGGGCATGGCCGGCGCCTGCTGCGCTCGCTCGTGCACCTGGCGCGCGCACGCGGCGCGCAGCGGGTCTTCCTCGAGGTGCGGCCGTCGAACGGCGGCGCCATCGCGCTCTACGACCGCGAAGGCTTCAACGAGATCGGCCGGCGCCCGCGCTACTACCCCGCGCGCGACGGGCGCGAGGACGCGCTGGTGATGGCGATGGAGCTGTTG
>CAZNRZ010000192.1:0-2992 GCA_964575535.1 uncultured Lysobacter sp.
TACTACGAGCTGGGCTGGGGCGGCTGGTGGTTCTGGGATCCGGTCGAGAACGCGTCGTTCATGCCGTGGCTCGCGGGCGCGGCGCTGCTGCATTCGCAGGCGGTCACCGAAAAGCGCGGCGGCTTCTACGGCTGGACGCTGCTGCTGGCGATCGCCGCGTTCTCGCTGTCGCTGCTGGGCACGTTCCTGGTGCGCTCGGGCGTGCTGACCAGCGTGCATGCGTTCGCGGCCGACCCATCGCGCGGCACGTTCATCCTGATCTTCCTCGGCATCGTCATCGGCGGCTCGCTGCTGCTCTACGCCCTGCGCGCGCCGCGCGAGCCTACGCAGCCGCGCTACTTCGCGCTGTTCTCTCGCGAGACGCTGCTGCTGGCCAACAACCTGCTGCTCACCACCGCCTGCGCGATGGTGCTGCTGGGCACGCTTTACCCCTTGCTGGCCGACGCGCTGGAGCTGGGCAAGATTTCCGTCGGCCCGCCCTACTTCGCGCTGATGTTCGTGGTGCTGATGGCGCCGATGATCGTGCTGCTGCCCTTCGGCCCGCTCACGCGCTGGCAGCGCGAGGAGCCCCGCCTCCCGCTGCGCATGCTCGCGCCGTGGGCCGTGCTCGCGCTCGTTGCCGGCCTGCTGGCGTTCTTCTTCCTGCCGGACCACGGCTGGCAGGCGCCGGTCGGCATCGCCGCCGCGATCTGGGTGGCGGCCGGTACGCTGCGCTTCGTCTGGCGCCGCATGCGCGACGGCGGCGGGCGCTTCACCGCCGAGATGGTCGGCATGGTGCTGGCGCATGGCGGCGTGGCGGTGTTCCTGGTCGGCGCGCTGCTGGTGGAGGGCCTCGACGTGCAGCGCGAGGTCGCGCTGCGGCCCGGGCAGTCGATCGACGTCGCGGGGCATTCGTTCCGTTTCGACGGCGTCACCGAGACGCCCGGCCCGAACTTCGTGTCCGACCGTGGCCGGATCACGTTGCTGCGCGATGACCGCGTGGTCGCCGTGCTGCATCCGGAGAAACGCGCCTACGCCAGCGGCGGGCAGGTGATGACGGAAGCCGCGATCGAGCGCGGCGCCACCCGCGATCTCTACGTCGCGCTCGGCGAATCGCTGGGCGACGGCGCCTGGGCCGTGCGCGTGCACGTCAAGCCGTTCGTGCGCTGGATCTGGGCCGGCGCGCTGCTGATGGCGCTGGGCGGGCTCGTCACCGCGTTCGATCGCCGCTTCCGCGCCCAACCGCCGCGCCGGCGTTCCGGCGACGCCGTAGAAGGTGCGACCGCATGAACCGTTCCCGCTGGATTCCCCTCGCCGTGTTCGCGCTGCTGGCGCTGTTGCTGGCCGCCGGCGTGTGGATGAGCCGCCGCCCCGACCGCGACGCGCTGCCGTCGCCGCTGGTCGGCAAGCCTGCGCCGGAGTTCGCGCTGCCCGTGCTGCACCAGCCCGATCGCATCGTGCGCTCGTCCGACCTGCGCGGCGCGCCCTACCTGCTGAACGTCTGGGGCAGCTGGTGCCCCGGCTGCCGCGACGAGCATCCCGTGCTCACGCGTTTCGCGGAGACGCGCCGCGTCCGCGTGGTCGGTTACAACTGGAAGGACGCGCGCCCCGACGCGCTGCGCTGGCTCGAGCAGTACGGCAACCCGTACTGGCTGGTGCTGGCCGACGAGGAAGGCGGCAGCGCGATCGACTTCGGCATCTACGGTGCGCCCGAAACCTTCCTGATCGACGCGAACGGACGCGTGCGCTGGAAGCATGTCGGCCCGCTCACCGACGCCATCATCCGCGACGAACTCGTGCCGCTCGTCGACCAGCTCGGCAGGTCGTCATGAGGACGTTCCTGCTCGCGCTCCTGCTGGCGTTCTCGATGTCGGCAGTCGCGCAGGTTGCCGACCGCCGCCCGCTGCAGTTCGAGAGCGCGCTCGAGGAGAAGCGCTTCCGCTCGCTCACCGACGAGCTGCGCTGCGTGATGTGCCAGAACCAGTCGCTGGCCGATTCCGATGCGCAGATCGCGGTGGACCTGCGCCGCGAGATCCTGCAACTGATCCGCGACGGCCGCAGCGACCAGGAGATCCGCGATTTCCTGGTCGACCGCTACGGCGAATTCGTGCTGTACCGGCCGGGCGTGTCGCCCGCGACGATCCTGCTGTGGTTCGGCCCGCTGCTGGTGCTGCTGGCCGGCGGCTGGATGGTCTGGCGCATCACCCGCGAGCGCGCCTCCGCCGCGGCGCCATCCCCCAGTGATCCCCCGGAGTGGTGACTTGAGCGTCTTCGTCGTCATCGCACTGGTGTTCGCCCTGGCCACGCTCGTGCTCGCGTTCGCGCCGCTGCTGCGCCGGCACCGCGGCACCGGCGTCGCGCTGGTCGTCGCGGGCCTGGCCATCACCGGCGGCCTTTACGCGCTGGTCGGCACGCCCGCCGCACTCGATCCCGAAAACCGGACCGCACCCCGGACGCTGGCCGACGCCGTCGGCCGGCTCGAGAAGGAAATGCAGCGCGATCCTTCGCAAGCCGAAGGCTGGCGCCTGCTGGCGGACGCGTATCGCGCGCAGTCGCGCTTCGCCGATGCCTCCAACGCATTCGCGCGCGCGGTCGAGCTGCAGCCGAAGGACCCGGACCTGCTCGCGCAGGCGGCCGAGGCGCGCGCCCTCGCCGACCCGGAGCGCCGCTTCGACGCACAGGCCCTGGCCCTGCTCGCGCGCGCGCTCGAGATCGACCCCGCACATCAGCGCGCGGGCTGGTTCCTCGGCGTCGCCCAGCGGCAGGCCGGCAAGCCCGCCGAGGCCGCGCGCACGTGGGAAGCATTGCTCGCGCGCGTGGACACCTCGACGGCGACCGCCCTGCGTGCGCAGATCCAGGCGGCGCGCGCCGACGCGGGCCTGCCGCCGTTGTCGTCGGAGGCGTCTGCCGGCGCGGCCACGACCGGCCGAATCACCGTGCGTGTCGACATCGACCCCGCGCTGCGCCAAGGCCTCGCAGCGTCGACGCCGGTATTCGTGCTCGCACGCGCGCC
>CAZNRZ010000193.1:0-2985 GCA_964575535.1 uncultured Lysobacter sp.
CTCAGTCCCCCAGCGTCAGCAGCGATGCATTGCCGCCCGCGGCCGTCGTGTTGACGGTGATCGTCTTCTCGGTGGTGAAACGCGGCAGGTAGTGCGGGCCGCCCGCCTTGGGGCCGGTGCCGGACAGGTTCTGCCCACCGAAGGGCTGCACGCCGACCACCGCGCCGATCTGGTTGCGGTTGACGTAGCAGTTGCCGACCTTGATACGCGAGGCGATTTTTTCGATCGTCGCGTCGATGCGCGAATGGATGCCGAGCGTGAGCCCGTAGCCGGTCGCGTTGATCGCCTCGATGACCGCGTCGAGCTGGTCGGCCTTCCAGCGGATCACGTGCAGCACCGGGCCGAACACCTCGCGATGCAGCTGCGACAGCGAGCGCAGCTCGTAGGCACGCGGGCCGAAGAAGCTGCCGTTCGCGGCGTTCGCGCCCAGCGCGACCTCGGCGATCTTCGTTGCCTCGCGATCCATGCGCTCGGCATGCTCGACGAGCACCTGCAGCGCGTCCGCGTCGATCACCGGGCCGACGTCGGTCGACAGCAGGCCCGGATCGCCGACGCTCAGCTCGGCCATCGCGCCGGCGAGCATGGTCACCACCTTGTCGGCGATGTCTTCCTGCACGAACAGCACGCGCGCGGCGGAGCAGCGCTGGCCGGCGCTGGTGAACGCCGAGCCGATCGCATCCTTCACCACCTGCTCGGGCAGCGAGGACGAATCGGCGATCAGCGCGTTCTGCCCGCCGGTTTCGGCAATCAGCACGCCGATCGCGGCGTTCTCGCGCGCGGCGAGCGCGCGGTTGATCGCGCGTGCCGTGTCGGTGGAGCCCGTGAAGGCGACGCCGGCGATGCGGTCGTCGCGGGTGAGCCTCGCGCCCACCGTCGCGCCGTCGCCGGGCAGGAACTGCAGCACGGCTTCCGGTACGCCGGCCTCGTGCAGCAGCTTCACCGCGGCGAACCCGACGAGGTTGGTCTGCTCGGCGGGCTTGGCGATCACGCAGTTGCCGGCGGCGAGCGCGGCGCTGACCTGGCCGAGGAAGATCGCGAGCGGAAAGTTCCACGGGCTGATGCAGACGAAGGTGCCGCGCCCGGAAAGCTGCAGCGTGTTCGATTCGCCGGTCGGGCCCGGCAGCGCCTCGGGCTTGAACAGCGCGCGCGCCTGCTCGGCGTAGTAGCGCAGGAAGTCGACCGCCTCGCGCACCTCGGCGACGCCGTCGGGAATGGTCTTGCCGGCTTCCTTAGTGCACATCGCCAGATAGGCGGGCATGCGCTGCTCGAGCAGGTTCGCCGCGTGCTCGAGGATCGCCGCGCGGCTGGCGGCGGGCGTCGCATTCCAGGCATCGTGCGCGGACGCCGCGTTGGCGAGCGCGCGTTCGACCAGCGCTTCGTCGGCGGCGATCCAGTGGCCGACGACCTCGCGGCGATCGGCCGGGTTCGTCACCGCGATGCGCTCACCCGACGCCCTGGCGCCGGCCACCAGCGGCTCGGCGAGCCAGTCCTGCGCGGCGGCGGCATTGACCGCTTCCGCGAGCGTGCGCAGCTGGTCGTCGTTGGCGAGGTTCAGGCCCATCGAATTGCTCCTGGAATGACCGTAGCTGCGGTACAGGTCGACCGGCAGCGGAATGCGGGGATGCGGGATCGAATCGAACTGCGCGACCACCTCGACCGGATCGCGGATCAGCTCGTCGATCGCGATCGACTCGTCGGTGATGCGGTTGACGAAGCTCGAGTTGGCGCCGTTCTCGAGCAGCCGGCGCACGAGGTAGGGCAGCAGGTCCTCGTGCGAGCCCACGGGCGCGTACACGCGACAGGGCACGTTCAAGCGGTCGGCCGGGATCACCTCGGCGTAGAGGTCGTCGCCCATGCCGTGCAGCTTCTGGAACTCGAACGCGCGGCCGGCGGCCATGCGGTGCACGGCGGCGATCGTCTGCGCGTTGTGGGTGGCGAACATGGGATAGATCGCATCGCTCGCGTCGAGCATGCGCCGCGCGTTGGCGAGATAGCTGACATCGGTATTGGGCTTGCGCGTGAACACCGGATAGCCCGGCTGGCCGTCGACCTGCGCGCGCTTGACCTCGGCGTCCCAGTACGCGCCCTTGACCAGTCGCACCGGAATGCGACGGCGGCGGCGGCGGGCGAGGTCGGCGATGAAGTCGATCGCCTCCGGCGCGCGCTTCGAATACGCCTGGATGGCGAGGCCGAAGCCTTCCCAGCCGTCGAGTGACACATCCGAATACGCGCCTTCGATCACGTCGAGCGAAAGCTCCAGGCGGTCGGCTTCTTCCGCGTCGACGGTGAAGCCGATCGCATACGACTTGGCCAGCTGCGCGAGCTCGAGTACGCGCGGCGTCAGCTCCGCCAGCACCCGCGCACGCTTGGCATGCTCGTAGCGCGGATGCAGCGCGGAGAGCTTCACCGAGATCGACGGCGTGGCGAACACGTCCCGGCCTGCGAACGCGCCGCTGCGCCCGATCGCGTGGATGGCGTCGCGATAGGCCTGCAGGTAGCGCGCGGCGTCGGCGGCGGTGAGGGCGGCCTCGCCGAGCATGTCGAAGGAGTAGCGGTAGGCCGCATTCGCTCCCTTGCGCGAGCGTGCGAGCGCCTCGCCGATGGTGCGGCCCATCACGAACTGGTGGCCCATGATGCGCATGGCCTGGCGCACGGCGAGGCGGATCACCGGCTCGCCCACGCGCCCGACCAGCCGCTTGAAGGCGCCGTGTACGTCGCGCTTGGTTTCGTCGCCGAGGTCGACGAGGTGGCCGGTCAGCATCAGGCCCCAGGTGGACGCATTGACCAGCACGGAGGGCGACTGGCCCATGTGCCGGCGCCAGTCGGCTTCGCCGAGCTTGTCGCGGATCAGGCGATCGGCGGTTTCGGCGTCGGGAATGCGCAGCAGCGCCTCGGCCACGCACATCAGCAGCACGCCCTCCTCGCTGCCAAGGTCGTACTGGCGCATGAAGGCTTCGATGGCGCCCTGGTCCTTGGCGCGGCGGC
>CAZNRZ010000194.1:0-2967 GCA_964575535.1 uncultured Lysobacter sp.
TCGTCGTTGCGCTGGCGGCTCTCGATGCGCTTGTAGTGGTTGTAGACGGCCACGGCGAGCGTGCGCTTGGCGCGCTGCTGGCCGATGACGTACTGGTCGAGGACCTCGAGGATCTCCTTCGGCTTCGGGAGATGGCTGCGGGTGGACTGCGCCTTCTCCTGGAGTTCCTCGCGGATGATGTCGTTGCACAGTTCGACGCATTCATCGCAGATGAACACGCTGGGGCCGGCGATGAGCTTGCGCACCTCGTGCTGGCTCTTTCCACAGAAAGAGCAGTAGAGGATCTTGCTGCTTTCGCCCGTGCGGCCCTGTCGGTCGTCGCTCATGTTCTGCCTGTGTATGCGGGCGCAGGCTCGCGCTCCGGTGGGACGGCCCGAGAATAGCACGCGTCTCCGGAGCCCTCGGGGCTCCGGATCGCGGTTTCCGGCTTATGTGAAGGCGGTCCGGACGCTTCCGGAAGCGCCGGTTCAGCTCGCCTGGATCGACTCGTCCGGACGGCGCTCGAGCACCTGGTCGACCAGCCCGTACTCCTTGGACGCGGTGGCGGACTTGAAGTTGTCGCGCTCGGTGTCGCGGGCGATGGTCTCGATGGCCTGCCCGGTGTGCTTGGCGAGGATCTCGTTCAGGCGCTGGCGCATGGTCAGGATCTCGCGGGCGTGGATGTCGATGTCCGACGCCTGGCCCTGGAAGCCGCCCAGCGGCTGGTGGATCATCACGCGCGAGTTGGGCAGTGCGTAACGCTTGCCTTGGGCACCCGACGCCAGCAGCAGCGCGCCCATCGAAGCCGCCTGGCCCACGCAGATGGTGCTCACGTCCGGGCGGATGTACTGCATGGTGTCGTAGATCGCCATGCCGGCGGTGACCACGCCGCCCGGCGAGTTGATGTAGAGGTTGATGTCCTTCTCGGGATTCTCGGCCTCGAGGAACAGCATCTGGGCGACGATGACGTTCGCCATGTGGTCGTCGATCGGCCCGACCAGGAAGATCACGCGCTCCTTGAGCAGGCGCGAGTAGATGTCGTACGCGCGCTCGCCGCGGCTGGTCTGTTCGACCACCATCGGTACGAGATTGAGAGCCTGGATGCGGTTGTCCATGGTGCGGGGGTTCCCCTGGATTTCGTTCTGCGGTCCGGCCAACGTGGGGCCGGCCGGACCGTGGTGCAAGTGGCTTTCGCCGCTTACTGGCGGATCGCCTCGGCGAAGGTCAGCTGCTGTTCGGTGTGCTCGGCGCGCTCGGCGATCCAGTCGATCACCTGCTCCTCCATCACGCGGCCCTGCAGACCCTGCATGAGGTTCTGGTCGTTGCGGTAGAGCTCGATGACCTGCTGCGGCTCCTCGTAGGTCGAGGCGATCAGGCGCAGGGTCTCGTTGACGCGGCGCGGGTCCAGGCGCAGCTCGTTGCGGCGCGCGACCTCGCCCACCAGCAGGCCGACCAGCACGCGCTTGCGCGCCGGCTCCATGAACGTCTCGTGCGCGTTCTCCGGCAACCCGCCCTGATGGCCCTGGCGACGTGCCTGCTCCAGCGCCTGCATGGCCATCGAGCGCGCCTCGTTCTCGACCAGCTTCGCCGGCAGCTCGACATGCTCGTACTTCGCGATCAGCTGCTCGCCGACCTCGCGGCGCAGGCGGTTCATGAGCGCGCCCTTGAGCTCGCGCTCGAGGTTGCTGCGGATGTCGGCGCGGAACTGCTCCATGTCCCCGCTCTTCACGCCGAAGCTCCTGATGAAGTCGGCATCGACTTCCGGCTCGACCGGCTCGGCGACGCGGGTCACGCTGATGTTGACCTGCACGGTCTTGCCGGCGAACTCGGACACGCGCCAGTCCGCCGGGAAGTCGGCGTCGAACTGCTTGCTCTCGCCCGCTGCCATGCCGACGAGCGCCTGCTCGATGGCTTCGAGCATCATTCCCGAACCGATCACGTCCGCGCCGCGCTCGACGCCTTCGGCAGGCACGCGCTGCTCGCCGGCCTGCGACCAGGTTTCGAACTCCACCATGTCGCCGCGCGCGGCACCGCGCTCGACGGCCGTCCAGCTGCGGCGCTGCTGGCGCAGGTTGTCGATCATCGTGTCGATGTCGGCATCGGTCACCTCGGCGGCGTGGCGCACGACCTTGAGCGCGCCGACGTCGATGTCGCCGAAATCGGGCACCACCTCGAAGCTGGCGAGGAAGGCGATCTGGCCGTCGTCGCCCTGCGTGGGCTGGATCTGCGGGCTGCCGGCGAGCTGCAGCGAGTTCTCGCGGATCGCGTTGCGGAAGCTGTCGCCGAGCATCTGGTCGAGGATCTCGCCGCGCACCTGCTGGCCGTAGCGCTGCTCGATGACCTTCGCCGGCACCTTGCCCGGGCGGAAGCCCTTGAGCTTGGCGCCGCGCGCCATCTCGCGGAGGCGGGTCGAAACGGCCGACTCCAGCTGGTTGGCCGGGAGGCTCAGGGTCATGCGGCGCTCGAGATTGCCGACGGATTCGACCGAAACTTGCATATCCACTCCTGGAACCGCGGCATCGCCGCGGCACGTATCTGGCTGACGGTTCGGGGCGGCCACCGGCCACGCCCCGTTGTAAGGAACGGGATAGTTTGGCGGATACGGCGAGGGGGCGCCAGTTGGGGCCGGAGATGTCGGGAGAGGCGGTGGGAGATCACGCGGGCGGTCGAGCTGCGGGTCGGATGGCACGGGCCACCGCGGCGGTCTGCGACGCGGACCCCTTCGGCGGCCGGGCGCGTCGACCGTAGGCACGGACACGGCTGCCCGCGTGTGACGGTCGTGAAGATGGGTAGCGTGAAGTCGGGAGGCAGGCAAGCGGGCATCGCAGCGTCAGGAGGGCGTCGCGGCTTTGGGCGGCATGACCCGCTATCAAACAGCTCACAAGCGGGTGACGCTACGCGTGACGACGCGTTGTTCCTGCGCTGTTGCCCTATATCAACCTGGCGTGGTGCGAAAGGCGGGACTCGAACCCGCACGCCTTGCGGCGC
>CAZNRZ010000195.1:0-2927 GCA_964575535.1 uncultured Lysobacter sp.
TCAGATGATCCCGCCGCCCAGGCTCAGCCGGATCGCGCCCACCACCATCACCACGCAGTTGAGCAGCAGCCCGGCCTTGGCGCGGCCGCGGTTCTCGCGGGCGGTCAGGGCGATGCCGATCACGGCGATCAGCGCGCCGATGCCGGCGAAGGGAATCACCAGCCAGTTGCCCCAGCCCAGCAAGGGGATCAGGGCCAGCAGCATCCACAGCAGTGCGACGACACCCCAGACGAGGCTGATCAGACCCATGACGCGTTCTCCACCCGACGAGGGCCCGACCATCGCGCGCGGCGCGGCCGGGCGCAAGGGCGATCAGGCATGCGCACCGTCGATCTCCAGGCGCAGCTCGCGCCGGCAGACCCGGGCCTGCAGCACCAGCCGCGGCACCGTCGGCAGTCGCGCGGCGAGGGCGGCGTCGACGCACGCGAGCTCGTCGCGCTCGCGCACGTAGGCCTTGAGATGCGAGCCGGGCCCCGGCGCCGCAGGCAGTTCGGGCCGATGGCCACGCGCGACCTCCACCAGGCTGCCGATGTTGGCCAGCGTCTCGTCGAGCTGCGCTTCGATGCAGGCGGCGTGCAGCGACTCGTGGCCGCGGATGGCCGCGGTACCCGAGAGCAGCAGCGGCGTGTCGCCGCCGGCCAGCATCGCGCGGGCGAAGCTCGGCGGCTGCGGGCCGTACTGGCGCGGGTAGTGGTAGGCGCTGATCTGGCGCGGATTCTCCAGCGGGCGGCCCGGTGCGCGCGCGGCCAGCCAGTAGACCTGCAGGCGCCCGGTGGGGATCGCACGACCGATCGCGGTGGCGGCGGGCAGCAGGCCGACGGCGAAGTCCTCGCCGAGCCCGCGCACGCGCCCCACGCAGAAGCGCTTGTAGCGCTCGGCGTCGCCCTCGCCGGCGGTGATGTCGTCGAGGTAGTTCCAGATGCGCAGCAGGTGCGGGTAGCCAAGGGCGCGGGTGCGTTCGCGCAGGGCGGCGTAGGCCTCGGCGGCTGCGGCCTGCACGTCGCCGTGGCGCTCGTCGACCTCCATGGCCGCGAACAGCAGCGCGCCGTCGTGGGCGAAGGCCAGGCCGCCCGCGCGCCCCGACTGCACCGGCGCGGCGGCGTGCCAGACCTCGAGCGGCGCGGGCCCGTACGGCTCCAGCGCGACGCGCAGCACGCGCGGATCGTCGCTGGCCGGCGCGCCGGCGCCGAAGCCGATCACCGCCAGCACCGTCGGATCGGCCAGTAGCGTGTCGACGGGCGCGTGCGAATAGCCCTGCCGCAGCCGCGGCGGGCGCGAATCCGGGGGCGCAGTCACCGCGCGGACCGCGGCGGGCGCGCCGCGTCGGCGCGGCGGTGGATCGGGGCCAAGGGGCGCGCGTGGTCGCGGCCGGGGCTGCCGTCGGGCGGCGGATAACACGCCTCCGGCGCCGAGGTGGCAGAATTTCGCATATCGCTCATGGGGCCGATGATACCGGCCGGCCGCGTGGGCACCCCGTTGAAACCGCCTGCGGCCGCGCGACGCGCCCGCCTCCGTCCTGCTGGAAACCCGATGTCGACCCAGACCGCCCCCGAAACCGAACTCGCCGAACTGCTCGTCGAGAGCCTGAACCTCGAAGGCGTGGCCGCCGCCGACATCGACCCCGAGGCGCCGCTGTTCGGCGAGGGCCTGGGGCTGGATTCGATCGACGCGCTCGAGCTGGCGCTGGCCATCAGCAAGAAGTACGGCTTCCAGCTGCGCAGCGACAGCGACGAGAACCGTCGCATCTTCGCCTCGCTGCGCGCGCTGAGCGATCACGTGCAGGCCCACCGGGCCGCCTGAGCATGAATGCCGCGCTCGCTCGCCTGCTGCTGAGCGCGGCCTACCCGTTCCTGGCGCACGCCGCGAGCACCCTGCGCGAGCCGAAGCTGGCCGCGCTGGCGCTGCTGGACATCCTGCTGATCCTGCTGGTGGTGCCGCTGCTGCGCGGGCGGAGCTGGGCCTGGGCGCTGGTGGTGGTGGCGGCCGCCTCGCTGTGGGCGGTGCAGGATTCGGCGCGCCTGAACGTGCTCCTGCTGCTGCCGCCGGTGCTGTTCCCGTGGCTGGTGGCCTGGTTCTTCGCACGCACGCTGCGCGACGGCCGCGTGCCGCTGATCACCCGCATCGTCAGCGCGATGGAGCAGTGCCCGGCGGCCGATCTCGCGCCGCCGCTGCAGCGCTACGCCCGCAGGCTCACGGGGGTGTGGGCGGCGGTGCTGGCGGGCATCGGCATGGCCAACCTCGGGCTCGGCCTGATCGCGGTGCCTGACGGGCTGCTGGTGCAGCTCGGCCATGCGCCGGTGGTGACGGTGTCGCAGGCGGCGTGGTCGTGGTTCGCGAATCTGGTCGACTACGGCATCGCCGGGCTGCTGTTCGTCGTCGAATACCTGGTGCGCGGGCGCCTGTTTCCCGACCGGCCCTATCGCACGTTCCCCGAATTCGCCCGGCGCCTGGGCGCGCTGGGCCCCGCGTTCTGGCGCGACGTGATGCGCTGACTGCAAGGAAGACATGTCCGCTCCCTCCGAACACCTCTCGCTGTCCGAGCCGTTGCCGCTGCGCATGGCCTGGACCGTCGTCAACACGGCCCAGCTGCTTTTCACGCTGGCGTGGACCGCCGGCTGCATCACGCTCGCGCTCGCCGTGCGGGCGGTGCTGGGCGATGCGCGCCTGCCGCTGCGCATGGCGGCCACGCTGTGGGCGCCGGGGCTGCTCGGCGGTGCGGGCGCGAAGGTGATCGTCGAAGGCGCGGAGCGCGTGGACTGGTCGAAGCCCTACGTGCTGGTCGCCACGCATGCCTCGATCATCGACATCTGCGCGCTGTTCCGCGCAACCCCGGTGCCGCTGCGCTTCATGCTCAAGCACGAGATGACGCGCGTGCCGTTCGTGGGCTGGTATGCGAAGGCGATGGGCATGTGCTTCATCGAGCGCGA
>CAZNRZ010000196.1:0-2925 GCA_964575535.1 uncultured Lysobacter sp.
CCGGAAGAGGCGGCCCCAACTCCCCCACAGGAGTCCGTGTGACGCTTAGCGGATGTTGATCACCGTCTGCGTGATCTGGTCCTGCGTCGAAATCATCTGCGCGTTCGCCTGGAAGTTGCGCTGCGCGGTGATCATGTTCACCAGCTGCTCGGTCAGGTCGACGTTCGACGCCTCCAGCGCGCCACCCTGCACGAGGCCGAACTCCGACGAGCCGCCCGAACCGCGCCGCGGCTGGCCGGATTCGAAGGTCTCGGCCCAGGCGTTGTCGCCCAGCGGCTGCATGCCCTGCGGATTGGCGAAGTTGGTCAGCACCACCTGGCCCAGCGGCGTCGACACGCCGTTGGTGAAGCGCGCCTGCACCACGCCTTCCGGCGACACCTCGATGCCCGAGAGGCGGCCGGTCGCATGGCCGTCCTGGGACAGCGCCGACACGCTGAAGTCGTTGCCGAACTGCGTCGAGTCCGAGAGGTCGAGCGTGATGTCCATCGGCGCGGCACCGCTGGCCGGCGTGTAGGGCGGCAGCACGATGTCGCCGGTGGCCGGCGCGACCAGCGCGCCCATGTTCGAGTACTGCAGCGTGGTCGGCCCGCCGACGGCGTTGCCGTCGACGTAGGTGTGCACTTGCCACTCGTTCGGGTTCGCGGTCTTGACGAAGTACATAGACTGGCTGTGCGAGGCGCCCAGCGAGTCGTAGGTGGTGAGCGACGTCGTGTAGTTGTACGAGGTCGGGTCGGCCGGGTCGAAGGCGGCGGTGGCCGGCGCGCTCGCGTCACCGGGCAGGTTGGTGCCGATGGTGGTGCGCGTGGTCGCGCGCGGCGGGGCGTCGGCGGTCGAGAGCTGCAGGTCGCTCATGCGGCCGGTGTCGAAGCCGGTGCCGCTCGCGTTCGGCAGGAAGACCTGCAGGCGATGGCCCGAGGGATTGACGACGAAGCCGTCGCGGTCGGTGCCGAAGTTGCCGGCGCGCGAATACACGTGCGATCCGCCGCTGGATAGGGTGAAGAAACCCTGGCCGTTGATCGCGAGGTCCAGTGCCTTGCCGGTGTTCTCCACCGTGCCCTGGCCGAACTGCTGCGCCACCTGCTGCAGGCGCACGCCGGCGCCGATCGCGTTGCGCGACAGGCCGTAGGCCGAGGTCTGGAACACGTCGGCGAACTCGCCGCGCGACTGCTTGAAGCCCGTCGTGTTCGAGTTGGCGATGTTGTTCGAGGTGATGTTGAGATCGGCCGAGGCCGCGTTCATGCCGCTGAGTGCGATGCGGAAGCTCATGCTCTGCTCCGGTGGAAGTGGATGCGACGCGTGGAAGGAATCAGCCGATGCGTCGCACGGCCGAGAGGGGATGGCTGCCGAGGCCGGCGAGGTTGAGCGTCAGGCCGCTGGCTTCGATGGAGACGCTGTCCACGCGCGCGGCCACGCGCACGGCGAGCGCTTCGGCGCCGGCGCCCGTGGACGTCGCGCGCACGGTGTAGCGGCCCGCCGGCGCCATCGCGCCGGAGGCGTTCTTGCCGTCCCAGGCATACGCGACCGCGCCCGCGGCGCCGGCCTCGGCGGGCATGCGCCGCACGACCTGGCCGCTGGCGTCGAGGATCTCGATCTGGATCGGGCCGGCGCCCGTGGCGACGACTTCGCCCTTGAGCCCGCTGCCGGCCTGCAGGTCGACCTGGCTGGCTTCGACCAGCGCGTCGTGGCCGACGAGCGACGCCGCGCGCAGCGTCTGGTCGGACTCCATCACGCTGGCGACCGCGCCCAGCGCGTTCTGCATGTTCTCGATGCCCTGCACGGTGGAGAACTGCGCCAGCTGGCCCAGCATCTCCGCACCCTGCAACGGCTTGAGCGGATCCTGGTTCTTGAGCTGCTCGGTCATCAGGCGGAGGAAGTCCGCCTGCCCGAGTTCGGTCTTGCGCGCGGTCTGCGTGCCCGCGAGGCCGTACTGCGCGAAGCTGGTGTCGGTGCTGTTGCCCGTGATCGTGCTCATCGTCAGCGGCCCATGTTGAGCGTGGCCAGTGCGAGTTCCTTGGCCGTGTTGAAGACCTCGACGTTCGCCTGGTAGCTGCGCGAGGCGGAGATCATGTCGACCATCTGCGCCACCGGATCGACATCGGGCGCGTAGACGTAGCCCTGCCCATCGGCGAGCGGATTGCCCGGCTCGTAGCGCTTGATCGGCGCGGCGTTCGATTCGGTGACGGCCTGCACCTTGACGCCCGACAGCGCGGGGTTGCCTTCGACCGGCGTGGCCTCGAAGACGGGCAGCTTGGCGCGGAAGGTTTCCTCGGGATTGCCGGAGATCGAATCGGCGTTGGCGAGGTTGGAGGCGACGGTCGACAGGCGCACCTGCTGCGCGGTCATCGCGCTGCCGGCCACGTCGAAGATGGGCAGGTTGGCCATGCCTTACTGCCCCGTGATCGCGGTGAGCATGGTGCGCACCTTGGATTCGACGAAGCGCATCGAGGCCTGGTACTCCATCGACGCCTGCGCGAACGCGGCCTTGGCGCGCTCGCCGTCGACGGTGTTGCCGTCGAGGCTGGGCTGTGAGGAAGGCGCGTCGAAGCGGGCCGCGGTGGCCGCGCCGCGGATGGGGTCGGCGCCGCCGATGGCCGCGCCCGGCGCCATCGCCGCGGTCAGGGCCTGCGTGAAGTCGAGGTCCTGCGCGCGGAAGCCGGGGGTGTCGGCATTGGCGATGTTGGCGGCGAGCACCTGCAGCCGCTGCTCGCGCAGGGCCAGCGCAGTGCCGTGGATGCCGAGGAAGGATTCGTTGGCCATTGCCCCTCCGGGGGCGGGATGTCGGAGGGAGCTAGGCAAGGGGTGTGCCAGCGGCGGCTGGGTGGGCTGTTCAGGGGGGACGGCCCAGGCTCGTCCTATCGCGTCGCCGGGTGCCGGACGAGGCGAAGCCTTGGGGGTGCGACAACGTCAAAGGCGTTCCGAGCGCTG
>CAZNRZ010000197.1:0-2873 GCA_964575535.1 uncultured Lysobacter sp.
CCCTCGCCGATCATGATGTCGAGCTGGAAATCCTCCATCGCCGGGTACAGCACTTCCTCGACGATCGGCGAAAGCCGGTGGATCTCGTCGACGAACAGCACGTCGTGCGGCTGCAGGTTGGTCAGCAGCGCGGCGAGGTCGCCCGCCTTCTCGATCACCGGGCCGGACGTCTGGCGCAGGCTCACGCCGAGCTCGTTGGCGATGACCTGGCTCAGCGTGGTCTTGCCGAGGCCGGGCGGGCCGAAGATCAGCACGTGGTCGAGCGCCTCGCCGCGACCCTTCGCGGCCTCGATGTAGATCTTCATCTGCTCGCGCACCGGCACCTGGCCGAGGTATTCGTCCAGGCGTTTCGGGCGGATGGAGGCTTCGGCGACGGCGTCTTCGGTGGTCGCGCCGGCGGCGATGAGGCGGTCGGTCATGGGGACGTGATTGGCGATGGGCGATGCGTGATTGGTGGAAGCCTACTCCACCGGGTCGCCGGGGCTGCGACGCGCAGAACGCCAATCGCTACGCATGCGCTTTTGCGAATCACCAATCACCAACCACGCTCATCAAATCTCCACCTGCGCACCCAGCTCCACGAGCCGGTTGCCGGGAATGCGGAAGAAGCCCGTCGCCGGCGCGGCGTTGCGGTGCATCACCGCGAACAGCTTGTCGCGCCACACCGGCATGCCGCGGCGCCCGCTGGCGACGATGGTCTCGCGGCTGGCGAAATACGTAGTCTCCATCGGGTCGAAGTGGATACCGCCCTGGTCGCAGGAGCGCATCAGCGCGAGCGGAACGTCCGGCGTCTCCATGAAGCCGTACTTGATGGTGACGCGGTGGAAGTCCTCGCCGATGGCCTCGATCCGCAGCTTCTTCTCGGCCGGCGCCACCGGCACCGTCAGCGTCTCGACCGTCAGGAAGACATTGCGCTCGTGCAGCACCTTGTTGTGCTTGAGGTTGTGCAGGAAGGCCTGCGGCACCACGCCCTTGTCGGCGGTGAGGAAGACCGCGGTGCCCGGCACGCGCACGGGCGGAGCAAGCATCAGGCCCGGCAGGAAGGTGTCGAGGCGAATGCCCTCTTTCTGCACCTCGTCGCGCAGCAGCTGGCGCCCGCGCCGCCACGTGCGCAGCAGCGTGAACAGCACGATGCCGACGACCACGGGGAACCAGCCGCCCTGCAGGATCTTCGCGCCGTTGGCGACGACGAACGCGACGTCGATGACGAGGAAGAACGCGCACAGCGGCAGCACCCACAGGCGCCAGCGCGGCCACAGCGCGCGCGCGACGATGGCCAGCAGCAGCGTGTCGATGAGCATGGTGGCCGACACCGAGATGCCATAGGCCGTGGCCAGCGCGCTCGACGAGCGGAAGCTCAGCACCAGCAGCAGCACGACCACCGCCATCGACCAGTTGATCGCGGGGATGTAGATCTGCCCGATGGTTTCGCGCGAGGTGTGCTGGATGCGCATGCGCGGGATGTAACCCAGCTGCATCGCCTGGCGCGCGACCGAGAAGCCGCCGGTGATGACCGCCTGCGAGGCGATCACCGTGGCCGCGGTGGCCAGCGCGATCATCGGGTAGCGCGCCCACTGCGGCACGCCGACGTAGAACGGATTACGGATCGCCGCCGGATCCTCGAGCACCAGCGCGCCCTGCCCCAGGTAGTTCAGCATCAGCGACGGCAGCACGAACCAGTACCAGCCGAGCCGGATCGGACGCGCGCCGAAGTGGCCCATGTCGGTATAGATCGCTTCGCCGCCGGTCACCGCCAGCACCACCGCACCGAGGATGAACACGCCGCCGAAGCTGTGCTCCATGAAGAAGCGCGCGGCCCACAGCGGGTTCACCGCCTGCAGCACCTCGGGCTCGTGCAGGATGTTGACCACGCCCAGCACCGCGAGCGCCGCGAACCAGACGATGGTGATCGGCGCGAACACGCGGCCCACCTTCTCGGTGCCGAAGCGCTGCGTGGCGAACAGCAGCGCGAGCACGACCACGGTGATCGGCACGATCCAGTCGTGCAGCTCCGGCGCGACGATTTCCAGGCCTTCCACCGCCGAGAGCACCGAGATCGCCGGCGTGATCACGCCGTCGCCGAAGAACAGCGAGGCGCCGAAGATGCCGAGGATGCCGACCGCATAGGCCGAGCGGGAATTCTTCGGCAGCGCGCGCTGGGCCAGCGCCATCAGCGCCATGATGCCGCCCTCGCCGTCGTTGTCGGCGCGCATGATGATGGTGACGTACTTGAGCGTCACCACGATCATCAGCGCCCAGAACACCAGCGAGAGGATGCCGAGCACGGTGTCGTGGTTGGCGGTGAGCCCGTAATGCGGCGAGAACGCCTCGCGCAGCGTGTACAGCGGGCTGGTGCCGATGTCGCCGAACACCACGCCGATCGCGCCGGCGATGACGCCGGCGAGGCCGATCTGCCCGTGCGGAGCGTGGGACTGCTGGTTCGGCGCGCTGGCCATCGATGGAATGCCTGGATCGGCGGAAGCCGGACTCAACGGAGCGCGGACTTTAGCGCCTTGCGGATGATGGTCGCCGTGTCGTCGCCGGCTTCGGTGGCGTCCCTGGCCATGCGCTGCGCTTCCGCCGGCTTGTAGCCCAGCTGCTGCAGCGCCACGGTGGCTTCGGTCTGCGGATCCGCGGGCGCACCCGCATTGACGCCGAGCGTCGCGCCGACGCCGGCGAGGTCCGCCGCGCGGTCGCGCAGTTCGACGACGATGCGCTCGGCGGTCTTCTTGCCGATGCCGGGAATGCGCGTGAGCGCGGTAACGTCGCCAGCCTGCACCAGCCGCGCGAAGTCGTCGACGCTGACGGCGGAAAGGATCGCCAGCGCGATCTTCGCGCCGATGCCGGTGACCTTCTGCACGTCGCGGAACAGC
>CAZNRZ010000198.1:0-2845 GCA_964575535.1 uncultured Lysobacter sp.
GCCGTCCCCGCGCGCGTGCTGGCGGACGATCTCGGCGTCTCGCTGCGCACCGTCTACCGTGACGTCGCGGACCTGCAGGGCTCGGGCATTCCGATCGAAGGCGAGCCCGGCGTCGGCTACATGCTGCGCAAGGGCGCCGACCTGCCGCCACTGGCCTTCGACGCCGACGAACTCGAAGCGCTGATCGTCGGCCTGCGCTTCGCGCGCGCGTTCGCCGGAACCCGCCTGGGCGGCGCGTCGATGCGCGCGCTGCTGAAGATCGAAGCGGTGGTGCCGCCCGACGTCTACACGCGCGCGAGCGGCGTCGCCATCCTCGCGCCCGGTGGCCGCGGCGAGCGCAGCAGCGAATTCGGCGATCGCCTCGACGCACTGAACCTCGCCATCGCCGGGCGCCGGCTGCTGCGCCTGCGCTATGCCGATGCCGAAGGCGTCGAAAGCGAGCGCGACATCGAACCGCTCTGCGTGCTGTTCTGGGGCGGCTCGTGGACGCTGGCCGGCTGGTGCCGCCTGCGCGGCGACTTCCGCCAGTTCCGCCTCGACCGCATGCGCGACTGCACGCCCACCGGCGACATCTGCATGCCCGATCCCGAGCGCGGCTTCGATGCGCTGGTGCGCTCGCTCGATGCGCGCGCGCGTGCACAGGCGTGCGAGGCGGTGATCTGATCGGGCCGGCGAGGCAGCTCACCCCCGCCGCAACGACAGACGGCGTTAGCCGCCGACTCGATGCTGATCGCATCCGTCCACGACGCCACCCTCCAGCGCCTTTGCGTAGATGTCGGCCATGCCGGGCTGTTGTCCGTCGCGGGCCCGCGTACTCGCGAACGTGATGCACCTTGCATCCGGGCTGATCGCCGGCGTGAAGTTGAACGGGCCGATGTTGATGTCGTCGGGCAGCGGCTCCGCGGGCGACCACGTGCCCTCCGGTGTGCGACGGCTGACATGCAGCAGGCCGCGGCCGTCGACCTGACGCCAGAACAGTGCGGTGGCGCCGTCGCGCGAAAGGGTGAAGTCGCTTTCGCTCGCGGCCGAGTTGATGGGTGCGGGCAGCAGCTCCGGTGCCGCAAAGCCGTTGGCCGTCGCCTTCGCCGCGTACACGTCGAGACCGCCCATGCCGCTCCTGCGCGCCGTGGCGAAGTAGAGGACCCCGTCGTGCAGCTCGGGACCGAGTTCCTCGCCACGGCCGTTGACGCGGTCGCCCAGGTGTTCGGGCGCCTGCCACTGGCCGTCACGCTTCACCGCGCGCCAGATGTCGAGGTCGTGCCGGTCGACGCGGCCCGGCGCGGGGCGGTCGGAGACGAAGTAGAGCGTCGTGCCGTCGGGCGTGAGCCACGGATCGGAATCGCGCCAGCGATCGTCGGAAAAGGCGATGGCTCGCGGCGCGGTCCAGCCGCCACGCGCATCGCGCTCGCTCAGCATGATCTTCGCGTGCGCGAAGTCGGCGTCCGAGCGCGCGAAGACCCTCGTGCGCCCGTCGTCCGAGACGCTGAGGTTGTAGTCGTTCTTCGGCCCGGACACGAGGCCCGGCGCCAACGGTGCAGGCGTCGGCTGCGCCAGCGCGGGCAGCGCGACGGCGAGCGCGAGAAGAACGGCGATGCGGCAAGGCGTCATGGTGGATTTCCCGGTGCGGGTCAATCGGCGTCGGTAGCGTTCGCGCATGTGCTCACTGCACGAGCGCGGCCAGGCGTCCGTGGTCCAGCGCGTCCCAGACCGCCTTGCGGGCCGCGAGCCGCGCATCGTTCTCGCCATGGGTGCGGCCCTCGGGCGTGGCGATCACGAGAAGCTGCACGGCATCGGGCCGGCTCCTGTCGAAGTAGGCGGGGTTGAGCTCGACGAGGATGTAGCCGGTCGGGCAGCCCGGCGTGGTGTCGAGCTCGCCCGCGGCGCTGGGGAAACAGGCGGGCGCACCGCGCGCGGTGGCGTCCAGCGAGGCGAGTCGGGCTTCCAGCTGCTGGCGCGCGCTGGGGCCGCGATCGGTCGAGGCCGAGCGCCTCAGCTGCTCCTCGGTGCTGTCCACCACCACCTGCAGCGCCTGCGCCATGCGTGGCATGTCGGCCGGCTTGAGGAAAGCGGACATCTCGCGCAGCTTCTGCGCGTTCTCGGCCAGCATCCGCGGCTTGCCTTCCGCCAGCCAGCGCGCGAGCTCGCCGGCGTCGCCGCCTACGGGATCGGCAGGATGGCGTCCGAGCATCTCGCGCAGGTAGCGCTCGGCCGACACCGGCCGGAACAGCGGCGCCCGCCCATGCGTGAACGCGATCGCGTCGCGAACCCTGACCACGCGGGCGACGGCGGTCGCATGCGGCAGCAGGAACCAGTCGGAGCTGCCGCCGTTGATGCGCACGACCGCTTCCTGCGGATCCACGAGCTGCGACAGGCCGTTGATGCGTGCGAACACGCCGGTGCCCGTCATGCGGTGGCAGCGGCTGCCGTCGAACGATATCGGCGACATCACGCTCACCGCGGCGGCGAGCACGCCGTGCTCGGGATTGAGCTCCACCCACGACTCGAGCCGGTGGCAGACGGGTGCCGGGGGCGCGGTGACCTGCGGCATCGCGGCGAACGTGGCGGCGAGCCGGTCGACGCTCGGGCGGAACGCGGCGACCTGTGCGGCGCTGAATCCCGGCACGCGGGTCTTGGCATCGAGTTGCGTCTCGTAGCGCCCGCCCGCGCCGGCCTGGACGACGGGAATCTGCTGGGCCGGCGCGGTCGTGCCGATCGCTGCGCCGCCCAGCAGGGCGGCGATGAGGATGTTGCGGATCATGAGGGGCTCCGTTGCAGGGCGCGGCTCAGAGGCCGCTGACGGGAAACTCGGCGCGCGTGGCGCCCTCGCTCAACGTCAGCGAGGTGA
>CAZNRZ010000199.1:0-2834 GCA_964575535.1 uncultured Lysobacter sp.
GCCGGGCCGGGCCAGTCGAAGCCGATCGTCGCCGCACGCTTCTGCAGCTTCACCGCGCGCTGCCATTCCGGCAGTCCGCGCGCGATGCCCGCCAGCACCGAACTGTCGGCCTCGCCGTTGGCTTGGCGCTCTGCCCGCTTGATCGCTTCCCAGCTCGCGCTCTGCGCATCTGCATCAGCGATGGACGCATCGCCGAAGACATGCGGATGCCGGCGCTGCATCTTGTCGCTGATCGCCGCCACCACGTCGCCGAAATCGAAGGCGCCCTGTTCGCTGGCCATCTGCGCATGGAAGACCACCTGCAGCAGCAGGTCGCCGAGTTCCCCACGCAGTTCGTCGAGGTCGCCACGCTCGATGGCGTCGGCCACCTCGTAGGCTTCCTCGATCGTGTACGGCGCGATGGTCGCGAACGTCTGCTGCACGTCCCAGGGGCAGCCGCGCTGCGGGTCGCGCAGGCGGGCCATGATGTCGAGCAGGCGTCGAACGTCGCGCTCGCCCGCCTCAGCCACGCGCGGACTCCGCGGCGGCGGCCCAGTCGCGCCACGGCTGCGCGGGATCGCCGATGGCGACGAAGTCGCCGTTGAGCAGGGTGTCGCGCAGGTTGTAGCGCAGCGGCCGACCACGCGGATCGACGACCGCGCCGCCCGCGCCTTCGAGGATGGCCTGCCCCGCCGCCGTATCCCATTCGCAGGTGGGGCCGAAGCGCGGATAGATGTCGAGCCCGCCCTCGGCGAGGCGGCAGAACTTGAGCGAGGAACCGAGGTTGAGCTGCTCGACGTCGCCCGCATGCGCGTGCATCGCCGCGATGAACGCTTCGCTGCGGCCGTCGCGATGCGAGCGGCTGGCTGCCACCCGCAGCGGCGCGCGGGCGTCGCGGATGGCGATGGAACGATCCGCCGCACCGAACGCCTCGCGACGGAACGCGCCCGCGCCCGGCCCGCCGTGCCAGAGCACGCCCGTCACCGGCGCCTGGATGACGCCGTAGACCGCCACGCCATGCTCGACGAGCGCGATGTTCACGCTGAACTCGCCATTGCGCTTGACGAACTCGCGCGTGCCGTCGAGCGGATCGACGATCCACAGGCGCGGCCAGCTGCGGCGAATGTCGGGCGCGACCTTGTGCTCGGCTTCCTCGCTCAGCACGGGGATGTCGGGCGTGAGCCGCGAGAGCCCGTCCATGATGCGGTGGTGCGAGGCGAGGTCGGCCGCGGTCAGCGGCGAGGCGTCGCCCTTGTGCGCGACGCCGAAATCGCCGTCGTAGACGTCGAGGATGGCGGCCGCGGCCTGGTAGGCGAGCGCGATCACGTCCTCGCGCAGGGTGGGATCGATCATGGCGGCCTTGTGCGGATCAGGAATGGGCCTTGAGCCATTCGCGGGCGATGAACAGCGCCGCGATGGAACGGCCTTCGGAGAAATCCTCGCGCAGGATCAGGGCGTCCAGCGCATCCAGCTTCCAGGGCACGAGATCGAGGGGCTCGGGCTCGTCGCCGGGCAGCTGCTCGGGATAGAGATCGCGCGCGATCACCAGCTGCGCGGTATGGCTCATGTAGGTCGGCGCCAGCGTGAGTTCGCGCAGGCGCAGCAGCGAGCGCGCGCCATAGCCGGCCTCTTCCTTGAGCTCGCGGTCGGCGGCCTGTTCCGGCGTTTCGCCGGCATCGATGCGGCCCTTCACCAGGCCCAGTTCATAACGATGGAAACCGGCCGCGTATTCGCGCACCAGCAGCACGGTTTCCGCATCAAGCATCGGCACCACGATCACCGCGCCGTGCCCGCGCCCGTGCAGGCGCTCGAACTGGCGGCGCTCGCCGTTGCTGAACTCGAGGTCCAGCCGCTCCATCCGGTACGGGCCGGCATCGTGCTCGCTGATGCCGTGGATGGTCGGCAGCGTCTTCATGCGGCGCCCGCGCGCGGCAGGCGCGTTCGAAGCGGGATAATGGGGGAATGAACGGGTTCGATCACGATGCACCGATGCTAGCAGAGCACGGCGAACGCACCGCGGACGCATGGCGCCGGCGCGACCTCGCGGTGCTGTGGCATCCCTGCACGCAGATGCGCGAGCATCCCGACGTGCTTCCGCTGGTGCCGATGGCGCGCGGCGAGCGCGAATGGCTGGTCGGCATGGACGGTCGGCGCTATCTCGACGCGGTGTCGAGCTGGTGGACCTGCATCCACGGCCATGCCGAGCCGCGCATCGCGGACGCCATCGCGCGGCAGGCGGCGACGCTTGAGCACGTGATCCTCGCCGGCTGCACGCACGCGCCTGCAGTCGAGCTGGCCGAGCGACTGCTGGCGGTCGCGCCGCGGCAGGACGGTCGCGCGCCGCTGGCGAAGGTGTTCTATGCCGACAACGGCTCGGCCGGTGTGGAAGTGGCGCTGAAGATGGCCTTCCACTGGTTCCGCAATCGCGGCGGCAACGCGCGCACGAAATTCGTCGCGCTGGAGAACGGCTATCACGGCGAGACGCTGGGTGCGCTGGCGGTGGGCGACATCCCGCTGTATCGGCGCGTGTATGCGCCGTTGCTGGCCGAAGCGCTGTTCGCGCCGTCGCCCGACGCCTTCCTCGCGCGCGATGGCGAGGATGCCGAGGCCTGCGCGCTGCGCGCCGCCGATGCGCTGGCCGCGCTGCTGGACGCGCATGAAGGCGAGGTCTGCGCGCTGATCCTCGAGCCGCTCGTGCAGTGTGCCGGCGCCATGCGCATGCACCATCCCGCCTACCTGCGCCGCGTACGCGAGCTCTGCGATGCGCACGGCGTGTTCCTCATCGCCGACGAGATCGCGGTGGGCTTCGGGCGTACCGGCACGCTGTTCGCCTGCGAGCAGGCGGGCATCCAGCC
>CAZNRZ010000200.1:0-1466 GCA_964575535.1 uncultured Lysobacter sp.
CGATGCGCTTGTACCTGCGACCCGTCGATCGCCGCACAGTGTTCGTACGACGCGGGTCCGTTCGTCGCCACGAAGACGCGGCGCACGTGCATGCACCGCCTGCGTCGCAACCGTCACCCGCGCGCACGCGTACGGCTTCCTGCGAACGCGCAGCCGTCGCTACACCGAACGCCCGCGCACGCATGGCATTCCACCGATCAGGCGATAGCCGGGCCGCACCCACCGCGCTGATTCCGCAGGCGACATGACGCCCGCCTCATGCCCCGCGCGCGGCATTCAGCGCTGGAGCGCCGGATAGTCGATATAGCCTTCCGCGCCGCCGCCATAGAACGTCGCGCGGTCGGGCGCATTGAGCGGTGCGTGCTCGCGCAGGCGGCGCACGAGGTCGGGGTTGGCGATGAAGGCGGTGCCGAAGGCGACGGCATCCGCACGCCCCTCGCGCACCGCGGCCTCGGCCATGTCGCGGTCGTAGCCGTTGTTGACGATCCACGCGCCGCGGAACTTCGCGCGCAGCGCCGCATAGTCGAACGGCAGGTGATCGCGGGCACCGCCGGTGGCGCCCTCGATCACGTGCACGAAGGCGATGCCGAGCTCGTCGAGCCGTTCGATCGCGCGTTCGAACAGCGCCTGCGGATTCGAATCGTGCATGTCGTTGGCCGGTGTCACCGGCGCGAGGCGCACGCCCGTCCGTTCGGGGCCGATTTCGCGGGACACCGCCTGCACGACTTCGAACAGCAGCCGCGTGCGGTTCTCGATGCTCCCGCCGTAGTCGTCGTCGCGGCGGTTGCTGCCATCGCGCAGGAACTGGTCGATGAGGTAGCCGTTGGCGCCGTGCACCTCCACGCCGTCGAAGCCGGCCTCGATCGCATTGCGCGCGGCGCGGCGGAATTCCTCGACGATGCCCGGGATCTCGTCGCGTTCCAGCGCGCGCGGCGTGGACACGTCGACATAGCCTTCCGGCGCGAACGTCTTGGTGGCCGCGCGGATCGCGCTCGGCGCCACCGGCACTTCGCCGGGCGGCAGCAGGCTGGTGTGCGACACGCGTCCGACGTGCCAGAGCTGCACGACGATGCGTCCGCCCTGCCGGTGCACCTCGTCGGTGACGCGCCGCCAGCCTTCCACCTGCGCCGGCGTGTACAGGCCGGGCGTCGCGATGTAGCCCTGCGCGAGCGGGCCGACCTGCGTGGCCTCGGTGATGATCAGCCCGGCGCTCGCGCGCTGGCCGTAGTACTCCGCGGCCATCGCCGAGGGCACCAGGCCTTCGGCCGCGCGGCTGCGGGTCAGCGGCGCCATCACGATGCGGTTGGCGAGCTCGATCGCGCCGATGCGCACGGGTTCGAACAGGGAGGGCGCGGCGGGGTCGGCTGCGGTCATCGATGCGGATCCGGTGGAAGACTTCCACAGGGTGCGACCGGCGCGGTGACAGGCAACTCACGCCGGCCGTGACGCAGTGTTGCAGTGGCCGC
>CAZNRZ010000200.1:1566-2782 GCA_964575535.1 uncultured Lysobacter sp.
GCTAGCTCCTGCGCTTGTGGAAGTACACACGCTCCGCGGCCCAGCGCAGCGGTGGCGAATGCAGCAGCAGGTCGAAGGGCCAATCGAACTGCAGGCGGTCATACGCCCAGCGCAACGCGCGCTTGGTGCGGAAGCGCGGCGCCGCGTGGACGGCGAGCTCCTCGGGCGTCGCCGGGCCATGCGCGGCATGTGCGGATGCATGGCCGTCGCGCAGCGAGGACGCGATGCCACGCCCCACGGCCCAGCCGTGCTCCCAGGCCGAATGGATGCCGCCGGCGGTGACCGGCGAGACGATGCCGGCGGCGTCACCGATGAGGATGGCGCGGTCGCGCGCCATGTCGAAGACCGGGCCACTGCAGGGAATCAGCCCCGCGCGCGTATGCCCCGGCCTGAGCAGCCGCGGAAGGCCGCCTGCAGCGCCGACGCGCAGCAGAAAGCCGTCGATGTCCGGCACCCGGGCGTTGGCGGGATCGTGGCGCAGCGCGAGCCCGGCCTGCACGCCGGTCGGGCTCTGCGCGATCCAGCCGATGTAGCCGGGTGCATAGCGCTTGCTGATGAAGCAGTGCAGGGCGCCGGGCCGCTCGAGCATGGCGCCGGGGAAGTCGTATTCGATGCCGTAGAGGAACTGCCGCACCGCGCCGAGCCCGCAGTGCCGCGCCACGCGCGAGCGCGCGCCATCGGCGCCGACGAGGTAGCGCGTGCTGCCCGCGCCGTCGACCTGCCATCCGTCGCCCTGGCGCTGCGCGCCGGTGAACGCGCAGCCCAGCCGCAGGTCGACGCCGTGGGCGCGCATCTGCTCCGCCAGCCAGCGCATGACCGCGGGCGTGTCGGTGGTGAGGAAGTAGTAGCCCGGCGCCGCCAGCGCCACCTGCTTCAGGCCCGGCGCGTACAGGCGCACTTCCTCGATGCGGCGGGTCATGTGCGCGGGGAGCCGGTTGAGCAGCGTCTGCTCCGCGGCCTCCTTCACGATGATGCCGGTGGTGTGCAGCTTCTCGCCGGGGTCGCGCTTGCGCTCCAGCACCACCACGCGCAGTCCGCGCTGCGCGGCGGCGATGGCGCAGGCCGCGCCGGCGAAACTGGCGCCGACAATGACGACGTCGGCATCGGTGGAAGTCGATGGGCTGTGCATGCGGCGGCCGCGTGGAAGTCGCCACGGACGATGCGCGCGTGCCGCGGGGCGGCGATGGGATGACGGTGAAGCGGGGGCGAAGTCGCG
>CAZNRZ010000201.1:0-2766 GCA_964575535.1 uncultured Lysobacter sp.
TATTTGCCGGAGGCGTTGGCGGCATGAGCATCCACCGATCCGCAGACCAGACGCACCGCGAAGCCGAGCGGCACGCCATCCCGAAGCAGCCGACCGTTGAGCGCACGTCGAAGCTGATCTCGGCTGCCCGCGACTACCCGTGCGTACTCTGCCACAAGCACGGCTACACCGTGGCGGCGCACTGCAACGATTCCCTGTTCAAGGGCATCGGCCGGAAGGCCCCGGATTGGATGGTGGCATACGTCTGCGGCGACCCCGGGGGCTGCCACGACCAGATAGACGGGCGTGCCGGGGGTCTGTCCAAGGACGCCAAGCGCGCGATGTGGGACCGAGCTTACAAGCTCACCGTGAACCTCTGGTTCACGCGCGGATGGGTGACGGTGGCGTGACCCCCGCATCCCTCTCCACCATGCTCCACGCCGAGCGCGACCTCGTGCGCGAGATAGACGCCGCGCGCGCCGAACTCGCCCGGCTGAACGCCGAGCAGGTGGAGCGCAAGGCGCAGTTGGCGTCGCTGCGCGCGGAGATCCGGCTGGTGCGCGACGAGCAGCGGAGGATCCACCGTGGCTGAGACCGTGACGATCGTCGTCGTCGCGCTTCCATTCGTCATCGCGGCGTACTGGCTGTGTGGGTTGATCGTTCGGACGATCAGCCGCAGAGCGCGCCGCGTGGCGCTGCTCAACCTGCGCCACGACCTGAACACGCTCTACTGGATGTCGGCGGTAAAGGGCGATCCGTGGGATCAGGCGATCAAGGCAGTGCGCGAACACATCCTTGAGATCGCCGAAGACCACCGGGTTTCTGTCACGAGGAAGAAGACGTCGAGGCGGAGGTTCGGCGATGGCTGAGACGACTGGCATCGCGTGGTGCGATTCGACTTGGAATCCCTGGATCGGCTGCACGAAGGTCGGCCCTGGCTGCGACCATTGCTACGCATCGGTGAGTACCCCGGCGCGCTCGCTCGGCGTGGTGTGGGGCGCCGGCCAGCCGCGGCGCAGGACGAGCGAGGCGAACTGGAAGAAGCCGCTGCGATGGCAGAAGCTCGCCGAGCGCGGTTTGCTGCCGGATGGCAAGACGCCGACGAATGGGCGCAGGCCGCGCGTGTTCTGCGCCTCGCTGGCGGATGTGTTCGACAACGAGGTGAATCCGATCTGGCGGTGGGACTTGTTCGACTTGATCCGCGCGACTCCGGCTCTCGACTGGCTCCTGCTCACCAAGCGCGTCGGCAACGTGAAGAACATGATGATCCTAGGCGACTCTGGCGAGGGCGGTCGATCGCTGCCGCCGAACGTCTGGCTCGGCGCCACCATCGTCAATCAGGAGGAGGCCGACCGCGACATCCCGAAGCTGCTGGCGACGCCAGCGGCCAAGCGGTTCGTCAGCTACGAGCCGGCGCTGGGGCCGGTGGACTGGCGGCCGTTCCTCGGCCTGCAATGCGACAACGGCAGCGTGCCCGGGCCGCACCCTGGCGGCGGCGTGACTTGCCCGCGGTGTGACGGCGTTTCGTGGCCCGGCTGCAGCGGCCTCGACTGGATCATCGTCGGCGGCGAGAGCGCGCAGCCCGGCCACCCGGCGCGGCCGTTCGACATCCAGTGGGCGCGCGACACCGTGCGCCAGTGCCGCGCGTCGGGCGTGGCGGTGTTCGTGAAGCAGATGGGCTCGCGCGTGCGCGTCAGCGGGGATGCCCAGGATGCTCTTCAAGAACAACTCGGCGCGCACCGCATGGAGCGCATGCCGGAGTGCGATGGCGATTGGAGGGTAGTGCTCGCCGACCGCGCCGGCGCCGATCCCGCTGAGTGGCCCGAGGACCTGCGCGTGCGGGAGTTCCCCGATGCCGTTGCGAGGGCGGCCTGATGGGTGGCTGGCCCCCCGCGGAGCGCGTCGTGCTGGCCGTCTACGGCCCGCTGGTGGTGGTTGCCGTCATCGTGCTGGTGATCCTGTGGTGGGCGTTCGCATGACCCCGATCAAGCCCGGCGACCTCGTGGTGGTGGTGAAGCCGCTGCCGTGCTGCGGCGGTACGCATTCCCTCGGTATGGTTGCCACGGTGATAGGCATCGGGTTGCGTGCGGAGCACCGCGGGGTTGTTTGCGGTCACTGCGGGCGATTGGCGGCGGACGTTGACGACTTCTTGCTCGCCGAACGCCCGGATGGCGACATGGGGTACGTCGAACGCAGCCGCGTGATCCGCATCGACCCGCCCGCGCAGGACGTGGAGACGCGCGAGGAGATGGTGGCGTGAGCCTGCGTTTCGCGCTCGAGAGCCTACCCCCCGCCATGCGCGAGCAGGTGGAGGCGAAGCTGCGCGCATCCGCCACGGTGACGGTCCACAGCACGGACCCGAAAACACCAGAGCCGCGGGTGATGCTCAGGAAGCCCCCAGGGCGCCCCAAGGGAGCCAAGGACACGCGCCCCCGCAAACGGCTGGGCCAAGTAGCCCCCCCGATCAGCAAGCCCGCCGCACGCCTCCTGTGGCACATCCGCGCAGCCAATTTGCCCGAGCCGGTGAAGGAGCACCGCTTCCACCCGACGAGGATGTGGCGATTCGACTTCGCGTGGCCCGACCTGATGGTGGCGATGGAAGTGGACGGGGTGACCCATCTGGGTGGCAGGCACCAGCGACCGGCCGGCTACACGAACGACGCCCGCAAATACAACGCTGCGATAGAGGCAGGCTGGGAGCTGTACCGCGTGACGCAGGACATGGTGAGGCGCGGCGAGGCAATCGCGTTGCTGGAGCGCGTGATTGTTCCACGGGGAACTAATACA
>CAZNRZ010000202.1:0-2734 GCA_964575535.1 uncultured Lysobacter sp.
TGCGTAACCCGCTTGCAGGCTTCAGGAGTCTGAAATGGCGATGACCCCGCCGGCTGACCTCGGCGCCCGCATCAGTCGATACCGTTGCTGCCTTCCGGCCCTGGCGGGGTTTTCGACCTAGCGTCGCGAGGGGCCGACGGGGCCACCATAGGTGTCTGCACGGTGTAGCGGTGCAGGGCGCGGGATTCTAGCAGGGTTGGTGGGGTGGGTTCGCGGCAACGTGGCATCGCGGCGGCGTGCGGGATGATCTCGGGGCTATCCGTGGCCTCGCCCGCGCTTGTCACGCGGGCCGACATTCGTTCGTCCAAAAGTGCTCTTCGTGCACTTCTGCCGAACCCAGCGCCGGTTCTTCATCCGGCTCTCTCCGCCAGAAACGCGAAACGCCCCTTTCGGGGCGTTGCGTTTATGGCGGAGAGAGGGGGATTCGAACCCCCGAAGCGCGGTTTAGACGCTTACACACTTTCCAGGCGTGCTCCTTCAACCACTCGGACACCTCTCCGCACCTGGGCCTGCGCACGGCGTCCGGCCGCGCTCAGGGCCGGTGATTCTACGCCGCGCCGCCCGGCAGCCACAAGGCGCGCGCGGGCTGCGACGGGGCTCTGGCACAATCGTCCGTCTTCGCCGGAGACGCCGGCAGCACGCGCCGGAACCGAATGTCCTACCTCGTCCTCGCCCGCAAATGGCGTCCGAAGCGCTTCGCCGAACTGGTCGGGCAGGAACACGTCGTGCGCGCGCTCAGCAATGCGCTGGACAGCGGCCGCGTTCACCATGCGTTCCTGTTCACCGGCACGCGGGGCGTGGGCAAGACGACCATCGCGCGCATCTTCGCCAAGTCGCTCAACTGCGAGCGCGGTACCTCGGCCGACCCCTGCGGCGAGTGCAATTCCTGCCGCGACATCGACGCCGGCCGCTTCATCGACCTGCTCGAGATCGACGCCGCCAGCAACACCGGCGTCGACGACGTGCGCGAGGTCATCGACAACGCGCAGTACATGCCTTCGCGCGGCCGGGTGAAGGTCTACCTGATCGACGAAGTGCACATGCTGTCGAAGTCGGCCTTCAACGCGTTGCTCAAGACGCTGGAGGAGCCGCCGGGCCACGTGAAGTTCCTGCTGGCGACCACCGATCCGCAGAAGCTGCCGGTCACCGTGCTCTCGCGCTGCCTGCAGTTCAACCTCAAGCGGCTGGACGAAGAGCAGATCTCCGGACAGATGCGCCGGATCCTCGACGCCGAGGGCATCGCCTTCGAGGACGGCGCGATCCGCCAGCTCGCGCGCGGTGCCGACGGCTCGCTGCGCGACGGCCTCTCGCTGCTGGACCAGGCAATCGCCTACACCGGCGGCACGCTGTCCGATGCCGGTGTCGCGGCGATGCTCGGCACCGTTGATCGCAGCCGCGTCGGCCTGCTGCTCGATGCCCTCTTGCGCGGCGATGGCGCGGCGCTGATGGAAGGCGTCGCCGGGCTCGCTGAATTCTCGCCCGACTGGGACGACGTGCTGGACGCGACCGCGGGCGCGCTGCACGGCGTGCAGGTGCGGCAGCTGGTGGCCGGCGCAGAGGTCGAGGCCGAGGGTGTCGATGTCGACGCGCTTGCGTCCGCGCTTGCACCCGAGCTGGTGCAGCTCTGGTACCAGATGGCGCTGTCCGCACGCCGCGACCTGCCATTCGCGCCGAGCCCGCGCGCCGGCTTCGAGATGGCGATGCTGCGGATGCTCGCGTTTCGCCCCGCGGGAGGCGAGGGCGCGGCGATCGCGCCGCCTGCCGGCCGGAACGAGCGGGCCCCCGCGTCGCAGGGCAGTGCTCCTTCTCGATCCGGATCGGCCGCGGCAGCCGCACGCGCGGAACTCGAGGCCGCTTCGTCGCCAAAGGGCGCACCTGCAACTGCCTCTGCATCCGCACACCATGCGACGCCCGCCGCGCCGGTACATGCAGGCACGGCGACTGCGTCCTTTGCATCGCCGGCGCAAGCGGCCACCCCGGCCGCGGCGCCGGGCGTGCCCGCCATGCATGTCGACGCCGGCACATCCACAGCGGCCAACGATGGCATCGCGTCCTTCGCGCCTGCGGGCTTCGACGGCCCCGAGGCCTGGCAGGCCTGGGTCGAAGAGAGCCTGCGCGGGGCGGCCAAGCAGCTCGCGTCCGTGGTCGGCTTCCTCGGCTGCACGGGCGACACGCTGCGCCTGTCGCTGGATCCGTCCGATGAGATGCTGCGCACCCCCGCGGTGCTCCGGACGCTCGTCGACGCGCTGACCCCGCGCTTCGGCCGCGAGCCGCGCCTGCAGTTCGAGGTGGCGAGTGGCGAGGTGCAGTCGCTGCGCGTGCAGACCGAGCGCGCCCGCGACGAGAAGCAGGCCGCCGCGATGGGCGCCTTCGAGCGGCATCCGGACGTGCAGCGCCTGGTCGCCGCGGGCGGCCGCATCGTTCCCGAATCCGTGCGTCCGCTCGAAGGCTGACGCATCCCCCGAACCGACACCGGAGTACGTTCCATGCGTGGAAACATCGGACAGCTGATGCAGCAGGCGCAGAAGATGCAGGAGAACCTGCAGAAGGCGCAGGAAGACCTCGCGAAGATCGAGGTGACCGGCAACGCCGGCGCCGGCATGGTCAGCGTCACGCTGACCGGGCGCATGGAATGCCGCAAGGTCCGCATCGATCCCAGCGTCGTCGCCGATCCGGAAATGACCGAGGACCTGATCGCGGCCGCGTTCAACGACGCGGTGAACAAGGTCAATGC
>CAZNRZ010000203.1:0-2715 GCA_964575535.1 uncultured Lysobacter sp.
TACGCGGTCGCCAACATCCGCGGCGGCGGCGAGTACGGCCCGCGTTGGCATCAGGCTGCGCTCAAGGCCAACCGCGGCCGTGCGTACGAGGATTTCGCGGCGGTCGCCAAGGACCTGGTCGCGAAGAAGATCACGTCGCCGAAGCACCTGGGCGTGCAGGGCGGCAGCAACGGCGGACTGCTCACCGGCAACATGCTGATGCAGTACCCCGAGCTGATCGGCGCCGCCGTGGTGCAGGTGCCGCTGCTGGACATGCAGCGCTACCACAAGCTGCTGGCGGGCGCGTCGTGGATGGCCGAGTACGGCGATCCGGACAAGCCGGAGGAGTGGGCGTTCATCCAGACGTTCTCGCCCTACCACCTGTTCGACGCGAACAAGGACTATCCGCCGGCGCTGTTCATGACCTCCACGCGCGATGACCGCGTGCACCCCGGCCACGCGCGCAAGATGTTCGCCAAGATGGCCGAGGCCGGCAAGGACGTTCGCTACTACGAGAACATCGAAGGCGGCCACGGCGGCGCGGCGAACAACGCGCAGGCCGCGCACATGAACGCGCTCGCCTTCACGTTCCTCTGGAAGACCCTGGGCGGGAAGTGATACCTGCCTGACGCCGCGAAACGGCCGCCTCCGGGCGGCCGTTTCCGTTTCGCGGCAGCTTCTATCGCGTGCGACGCATGCCTTCCGGCCCATCCGCGCGCCGCCGTAACCCCCGACCATGCACCCTTGCGCCACGGGCTTCCGGACCCCATCGATGCTTCCACGCCTCCTTCTCGCTGCCGCGATCCTCATGACCTCGACCACGCACGCCGCCGACCTTCCGCCTCCGCCCGATGCCGCGAAGAAGCCGCATACCGTGCGCGCGCCGCATGGCGCCGAGCGTCCCGACGAGTACTACTGGCTGCGCGACGACAGCCGCAAGAACCCGGAGATGCTCGCCTACCTCAATGCCGAGAACGCCTACGTCGACGCCGCGATGGCGCGCCTCAAGCCGCTGGAGGATCGCCTCTACGACGAGATCGTCGGCCGCATCAAGCAGGACGACAGCTCGGTGCCCTACCGCGAGCGCGGGTACTGGTACTACTCGCGCTTCGAGGCCGGCAAGGACTATCCCGTGCACGCGCGCCGCCGCGACGCGCATGGCATCAGCGCCGAGGCCATCCAGCAGGCCAATAACGCGGGCGATTTCGAGGGCGAGCAGGTGCTGCTCGACGTCAACGCGCTCGCCGCGGGCCGCGACTACTACAACGTCGGCAACTACGAGATCAGCCCCGACAACCGCCTGATGGCCTGGGCCGACGACACCGTCGGCCGCCGCCAGTACGTGATCCGCTTCCGCAACCTCGACACCGGCGAGACCTATCCCGACGAGATCCGCGGCGTCTCCACCGACCTGGTCTGGGCCGACGACGGCCGCACCGTGTTCTACATCGAGAACGATCCGGAAACCCTGCTGGGGACGCGCGTCAGGAAGCACGTGCTCGGCACGCCTGTCGCAAGCGATCCGGTCGTCTACGAGGAAGAGGACGACAGCTTCTACATGGGCGTGGACCGCACGCGCGACGACCGCTTCATCGTGATCCACGTCAGCAGCACGGTTTCCGACGAGATGCGCTATGCGCCGGCGGCCAACCCCGAAACCTTCACCGTGCTCGCCCCCCGCGCGCGCGATGTCGAGTATAGCGCCGACCACCACGGCGGGCGCTGGGTGATCCGCACGAACGCCGACGGCGCGAAGAACTTCAAACTCGCCACCGCGCCCACGCAGTCGAGCTCGCGCAGCGAGTGGAAGGACTGGATCGCCGCGCGCGAGGACGTCTACATCGACGGCTTCGAGCTGTTCGACGGCTTCACCGCGATCGGCGAGCGCTCCGGCGGGCTCGAGCGCCTGCGCATCCTCAAGGCCGGCGACGCGCAGGACTACGTCAAGGCCGACGAGCCCGCGTACTCGATGGGCCTGTCGACCAATGCCGAGCCCGACACCGACTGGCTGCGCTACAGCTACACCTCGCTCACCACGCCGGCGACGACCTACGAGCTCAACGTGCGCACCGGCGAGCGCCGCCTGCTCAAGCAGCAGCCGGTGATCGGCTACGACGCATCGAAGTACGTCACCGAGCGCGTCTGGGCCGATGCGCGCGACGGCACGAAGATTCCGGTCTCGATCGTCTATCGCAAGGGTTTCGCGAAGGACGGCACCGGCGCGTTGCTGCAGTACGGCTACGGCAGCTACGGCGCGACGATGGACCCGAATTTCAACCTGCCGGTGGTGAGCCTGCTCGACCGCGGCATGGTCTATGCCATCGCGCACATCCGCGGTGGCGAGGAGATGGGCCGCGCCTGGTACGAGCAGGGCAAGCTGTTCAACAAGAAGAACAGCTTCACCGACTTCATCGACGTTACCGACCACCTCGTCAAGGAAGGCTACGCCGCGAAGGACCGCGTCGCGGCGTACGGCGGCAGCGCCGGCGGCCTGCTGATGGGCGCGATCAGCAACATGGCGCCGCAGAAGTACCGCCTGATCCTGTCGCAGGTGCCCTTCGTCGACGTGGTCACCACGATGCTTGACGCCAGCATCCCGCTCACCACCAACGAGTACGACGAGTGGGGCAATCCGGAGAAGAAGGACTTCTACGACTACATGCTGTCCTACTCCCCGTACGACCAGCTCTCGAAGCAGGCGTATCCGGCGATGTTCGTCGGCACCGGCCTGTGGGA
>CAZNRZ010000204.1:0-2691 GCA_964575535.1 uncultured Lysobacter sp.
GCGGTGACCGCCGCCCAGCCGAGGAAGGACGCCATGTACCCCGTCGCACCCGATCCCGTCACCACGCCCACCTGGCAGGCGTCGCTGCAGAACTCGCTGGGCGTCTACCTGCCCAGCATCCTCGGCGGCCTCGCGATCCTGCTCGTCGGCTGGATCGTCGCGCTGCTCGCGGCGGGCGCCACGCGCAAGGCGCTGGCGCGCCTGGGCACCAACCAGCGCCTCGGCGCGCACACGCAGAGCAGCACCGACTTCGAACGCATCGCGAGCCGCGTGGTGTTCTGGGCGATCATGCTGCTGGCGCTGATCGGCATGTTCAGCGTGCTGCAGGTCGAGGGCGTTTCCGGGCCGCTGGGCACGCTGGCCACCACGGTGATGATGTACCTGCCGCGCGTGCTGCTGGCGATCGCGCTGGCGGTGATCGCCTGGCTGGTCGCGACCGTCGTGCGCACGATCGTCAACCGCGCGCTGTCGAAGACGCGCGTGGACGAGAAGCTCAGCCAGAACGCGGACATGAAGCCGCTCTCGCAGTCGATGGGCAACGTCGCCTACTGGCTGGTGCTGCTGCTGTTCCTGCCCGCGATCGTCGGCGCGCTGCAGATCGACGGGCTCATGGGCCCGCTCACCGGCATGACCTCGAGCCTGCTCGGCATCCTGCCGAACATCTTCGCGGCCATTCTCATCGCCGGCGTGGGCTGGCTGATCGCCAAGGCCGTGCGCGGCCTTGTCAGCAATCTGCTGGCGACCACCGGCATCGACCGTTTCAGCGAGAGCCATCCCGATACCCGCGGCATGAAGCTCTCCGACCTCGGCGGCACGCTGGCCTTCGTGCTGGTGATCGTGCCGACGCTGATCGCCGCGCTCGACGCCCTGCAAATCCGCGCCATCTCCGCGCCGCTCACGCGGATGCTCGACATCTTCCTGACCGCGATCCCGAACCTGCTCGCGGCCGCGGCCATCCTCGTGCTCGCCTGGTTCATCGGCCGCTTCGTAGCCGGTCTCGTCGAGCGCCTGCTGGCCAACCTCGGCTTCGACCGCGTGCCCGGCCGGCTCGGCCTCGGCCATGCGTTCGCGGATGACGGAGCAGGCGAGCCGGCCGCGTCGGTCACCACGAACGGCTTCGCGGCGCCGACGGACGCGATGGCGCAGTCGCCCCAGCCCACGCCGACCTCGATCGCGGCCGCCGAACGCACGGGCGGCAGCACGCTGTCTTCGCTGGGCGGCAAGCTGGCGCTGTTCTTCATCATGCTGTTCGCCACCGTCGAAGCGGCCTCGCTGCTGGGCTTCGCGGGCATCAACGACCTGCTCGAACAGTTCATCGCCTTCGGCGCCGACGTGCTGCTGGGCCTGGTGATCCTCGCCGTGGGCTGGTGGCTGGCCGACATCGCCGCCCGCGCGATCGAGCGTGCCAACCCGCAAGCCCGCGCGCTGGCGCGCATCGCCCGCTTCGCGATCCTCGGCCTGGTGACCGCCATGGGCCTGCGCGCCATGGGCGTGGCCGACGACATCGTCAACCTCGCCTTCGGGCTGGTGCTGGGCGCAATCGCCGTGGCCGCTGCGCTGGCCTTCGGCCTGGGCGGCCGCGACGCCGCCGGCAAGATCGCGCAGCGCTGGGCCGACGACTACCTGCAGCGCAACCCGGACGGCAAGCCGCGCATGCGTGCCCCGCAGGACGGCACCCCGCCGGCCGCGCCGTAACCGCACAGCGGGCGGCGCCGAGTGCTGCCGCCCGCCTTCGGGCGCCTGATGCTGCGATGCAGCAGGCGCCGACGTAGAATGCGCCCCCTCGCCCGCCACCCGGCGGGCGCATCGCATCTGGAGCAGACATGGGCCTGGACCTCGTTCCCACCGGCAAGAACCCGCCGGACGAGATCAACGTCATCATCGAGATCCCCAAGGATTCCGAGCCGGTCAAGTACGAGGTCGACAAGGAATCCGGCGCGATCTTCGTGGACCGCATCCTGTCCACGCCGATGCGCTACCCCTGCAACTACGGCTACGTGCCGCACACGCTCTGCGGTGACGGCGATCCGGCCGACGTTCTCGTCATCCTGCCGTTGCCGCTGATCCCGGGTTCGGTGGTGCGCTGCCGCCCGGTGGGCGTGCTCAAGATGAGCGACGAGGCGGGCAGCGACGAGAAGCTGCTGGCCGTGCCGGTCGACAAGGTCTTCAGCGGCTACTCGCACATCAACGACCTGCCGCAGGTCTCCCCGCACTGGTGCGAGCGCATCGGCCACTTCTTCGAGCACTACAAGGATCTCGAGAAGGGCAAGTGGGTCAAGATCGACGGCTGGGGCGGCGCCGACGAGGCCAAGCAGATCCTGGTCGACGCGATCGCGCGCTTCAACGAGACCAGCGACAAGCCGAACTACTGACCGGCGTCGCGTCGTAAGGAAAAGGCCGCCCCAGGGCGGCCTTTTTCGTGCGCCGGCATTTCCGCCATCACGCCATCGACGGCGCGCCGCGCTGCATCGGCGTGCGCACGGCCGAGCGGCTGAGCATCATCGTCACGCCGTCGATCCAGCGCGTCTCGTTGTGCAGCACGATCGCCGCGCCCTGCGCGCGCGCCGAGGCGAGATAGTCGTCGAACAGCTGGCGATAGAGCGGCTTGGCCGCGGCCGCGTCGCCGTGCAGCGCCCACAGGCCCTGCCAGGCGCGGATGAGCCGCTCGCTGAGCTCGCGCGCGGGCGCCAG
>CAZNRZ010000205.1:0-2650 GCA_964575535.1 uncultured Lysobacter sp.
GCGCTTGGCGAGCTTCTCCCGCTTGATCTCGCGGTTGACCATGGAGGTCTTGGCCATGTGTGTCGTCCTGTGAAATCAGTTGCGGAACGGGAAGCGGAACGCTTCGAGCAGCGCACGGGCCTCGGCGTCGGTCTTCGCGGTCGTGGTGATCGCGATGTCCATGCCGCGCAGGGCGTCGACCTGGTCGAAATCGATTTCCGGGAAGATGATCTGTTCCTTGACGCCCATGTTGTAGTTGCCGCGGCCGTCGAAGGACTTGCCCGACACGCCGCGGAAGTCGCGGACGCGCGGGAGCGACACGTTCACCAGGCGGTCGAGGAACTCGAACATGCGCGCGCGACGCAGGGTGACCTTCGCGCCGATCGGCCAGCCGTCGCGGATCTTGAACGAAGCCACCGACACGCGGCTCTTCGTCACGATCGGCTTCTGGCCCGCGATCTTGGACATGTCCGCGACCGCGTTTTCGAGGATCTTCTTGTTCGTCGCGGCCTCGCCCACGCCCATGTTGAGCGTGATCTTGGACAGGCGCGGCACTTCCATGACGTTCTTGTAGCCGAACTTCTGGATGAGCTGCGGGACGACTTCGTCCTTGTAGAACTTTTCGAGACGGGTGGTCATTTCAGCATTCCTCAGGCGTCAACCGCCTCACCGCTGGAGCGGAACACACGCAGTTTGCGTCCATCCTCCAGCACCTTGAATGCAATGCGCTCGCCCTTGCCGGTGGCCGGGTTGAAGTGCATCACGTTGGAAACGTGGATCGGCGCCTCGCGCTCGATCACGCCACCGGCCTGGCCCGCCTGCGGGTTCGGCTTGGTGTGGCGCTTGACCACGTTGATGTTCGACACGACGACCTTGTCGCCGAGCACGCGGACGATCTCGCCCTGCTTGCCCTTGTCCTTGCCGGCGGTCACGACGACGCGATCGCCCTTCTTGATACGGTTCATGTGCGTCCTCCGCTCAGAGCACTTCGGGGGCGAGCGACACGATCTTCATGAACTTCTCGGTACGCAGCTCGCGCGTGACCGGTCCGAAGATGCGGGTGCCGATCGGCTCCTGCTTGTTGTTGAGCAGCACGGCGGCATTGCCGTCGAACCGGATGAGCGAACCGTCCGGGCGACGGACGCCCTTGCGGGTGCGCACGACGACGGCGTCATAGACGTCGCCCTTCTTCACCTTGCCGCGCGGGATGGCGTCCTTGACGGACACCTTGATGATGTCGCCGATGCCGGCGTAACGGCGCTTCGAGCCGCCCAGCACCTTGATGCACATCACTTCCTTGGCGCCGGAGTTGTCAGCCACGTCGAGGTAGCTCTGCATCTGGATCATGGTCGAGCCTCCTCTTAGCCTACGGCCTTGGTGACGACAGCCACCACGCGCCAGTTCTTGGTCTTCGACATCGGCGCGCATTCCTGCACGCGCACGACATCGCCTTCGTTGCAGGCGTTGTCGGCGTCATGGGCATGCAGCTTGGTCGAGCGGCGGATGTACTTGCCGTACAGCGCGTGCTTGACCTGGCGCTCGACGAGCACGGTGACGGTCTTGTCCATCTTGTTGCTGAGGACGCGACCTTCGACCGTGCGAATAGCCTTCTCTGTGTTGTTGTCGGTCATGGCGGGTCCTTACTTCTGGCTCTGGCCCAGCAGCGTCTTGGCGCGAGCGATCTCGCGGCGGACGCGGCGGACTTCGTGGCTCTTGGCGAGCTGGCCGGTGGCCTGCTGCATGCGGAGCGCGAAACGCTCCTTGTGCAGGTCGGACAGGTGGGCGTTCAGCTCGTCGGCCGACTTCGTGCGGAGTTCCTTGAGGTCCATTAGCGCACCGTGCGGGTAACGAAAGTGGTGGTCACGGAGAGCTTGGCCGAGGCGAGGCGGAACGCTTCGCGCGCGACTTCCTCGGACACGCCCTCGATCTCGTAGATCATGCGGCCCGGCTGGATCTGCGCGACCCAGTACTCGACGTTGCCCTTGCCCGAACCCATTCGCACTTCGATGGGCTTCTGGGTGATGGGCTTGTCGGGGAACACGCGGATCCACATCTTGCCGCCGCGCTTGACGTAGCGGCTGATCGCGCGGCGGGCCGACTCGATCTGGCGCGCCGTGAGCTGGCCGTGGGCGGTCGCCTTCAGGCCGAACTCGCCGAAGCTGACGGCGTTGCCGCTCCAGCTCAGGCCCTCGTTACGGCCCTTGTGCACCTTGCGGAATTTGGTTCGCTTGGGTTGCAGCATGGCGGATTACCTCTGTTCGCGGCTGCGACGATCACCGCGATCGCCACGGTCACCGCGCTCGGAGCGCTCGCCGCGCGGCGACGAGTTCTCTTCCTGCTTCTCCTGGCCCACCTGCGCGAAATCGAAGATCTCGCCCTTGTAGATCCAGGTCTTGATGCCGATGATCCCGTACGTGGTCTTCGCCTCGGCGAAGCCGTAGTCGATATCGGCGCGGAGGGTGTGCAGCGGCACGCGGCCTTCGCGGTACCACTCCGAACGGGCGATTTCCGCACCGTTGAGGCGGCCTGCGACGTTGACCTTGATGCCCAGCGCGCCCAGGCGCATCGCGTTGCCCACCGCACGCTTCATCGCGCGGCGGAACATGATGCGGCGCTCGAGCTGCTGCGCGATCGACTCGGCGACCAGCTGCGCGTCGAGCTCGGGCTTGCG
>CAZNRZ010000206.1:0-2636 GCA_964575535.1 uncultured Lysobacter sp.
CGGCACACTACGCAGCCCGCAGGTGGTCCCGATGCACGGCCTCAATCCTCCCCAGCGCGCCGCCGTCGAGCACGTCGACGGCCCCCTTCTCGTGCTCGCCGGCGCAGGCTCGGGCAAGACGCGCGTGATCGTCGAGAAGATCGCGCACCTGATCGCGAGCGGCCGCATGCCGGCCAAGCGCATCGCGGCGATCACGTTCACCAACAAGGCCGCGAAGGAAATGCGCGAGCGCGTGGCCAAGCGCATCCGCGGCGATGCGGCCGACGGCCTGACCATCTGCACCTTCCATGCGCTGGGCCTGAAATTCCTGCAGATCGAGCATGCGAAGGCCGGCCTGCGCCGCGGCTTCTCGATCTTCGATTCGGACGATTCGACCGCGCAGATCAAGGATCTCCTGCCCGCCGGCAGCAAGCCCGACGTGATCGACGGCGTGCGCGGGCTGATCTCGCGCGCGAAGAACGCGGGGCTCTCGCCCGAGGAAGCGATGCGCGAGGCGCGCAGCCCGCGCGAGGTCGAGGCCGCCACGGTCTACGACCTCTACCAGCAGCGCCTGTCGAGCTTCAACGCGGTCGACTTCGACGACCTGATCCGCCTGCCGGTGCAGCTGCTCGAGGCTGACGAGGAGATGTGCATGGGCTGGCGCGAGCGCATCGGCTACCTGCTCGTCGACGAATGCCAGGACACCAACGACTGCCAGTACCGGCTGCTCAAGGCGCTGGCCGGCCCGCGCGGTCTGTTCACCTGCGTGGGCGACGACGACCAGTCGATCTACGCCTGGCGCGGCGCGAATCCCGACAACCTGCTGCAGCTCGGTACCGACTATCCGGCGCTGCGCATCGTCAAGCTCGAGCAGAACTACCGCTGTTCCAATCGCGTGCTGCGCGCGGCGAACACGCTGATCGCCAACAACCCGCACGAGCATCTGAAGACGCTGTGGTCGGACCAGGCCGATGGCGAGCGCATCCGCATCTGGGAATGCCGCGACGCCGCGCACGAGGCCGAGCGCATCGCCGCCGAGATCCAGTTCGTCGCCACTGCCAAGCAGGCGCCGTGGAGCGATTTCTGCATCCTCTTCCGCGGCAACTTCCAGAGCCGCGCGCTGGAGAAGGCGCTGCAGCTGATGCGCGTGCCGTATCACCTGTCGGGCGGCACCGCGTTCCTCGACCGTGGCGAGGTCAAGGACGTGCTGAGCTGGCTGCGCCTGCTGGCCAACCCGGATGACGACGCGGCCTTCCTGCGCGCGGTGCAGAACCCCAAGCGGGAAGTGGGCGCGGGCACGCTGGCCAAGCTCGCCGAGCTGTCGCAGCGCGCGCACATGCCGATGGCGCGCGCGATCGACAACGTCGGCGCGCTCAAGCAGTTGCCGCCGCGCGCGGCGAACGCGCTCGACGCATTCGCCACGCTCGTCAAACAGCTGCGCTCGAAGGCGAACGTGCTGTCGCCGGCCGATCTCGTGCGCGAGGTGGCCGAGCGCAGCGGGCTGCTGGCGTCGGTGCGCGCGCAGTGCAAGGACGAAGCCTCGTTCCAGCGCCGCAAGGCGAACATCGAGGAACTCAGCAACTGGTTCGACGGCGCGCGCAACGCGGGGCCGGGCGAGCTCGCCGCGTCGCTCGCGCTGCTCTCGCATGCCGACAAGGGCGAGGCCGGCAACCAGGTGCGGCTGATGAGCCTGCACGCGGCCAAGGGCCTGGAGTTCCGCTACGTGTTCATCGTCGGGCTGGAGGACGGCACGCTGCCGCACGAGGCCTCGCTGGACGAAGGCCGGCTCGACGAGGAGCGCCGCCTGCTCTACGTCGGCATCACCCGCGCGAAGGAACAGCTGTGGATGTCGCATTCGAAGCGCGCCGAGCGCTGGGGCGAGGTGCTGCGGCTCAAGCCCAGCCGCTTCCTCGACGAGCTGCCGGCCGCGGAACTGCAGCGCGACGGCGCGGATCCGGTGGCCGATGCGGAGTCGAAGAAGGCGCGTGCCGATGCCGGTTTCGCGGCGATCCGCGCGTTGCTGGAGGGCTAGCCGCTTCCGTCCCGCGGCGCGTCGCGCGGGTGCTCGCGCAGCAGGGTTGCCGGATCGGGCTCGGCCGGCGGCAGCGTCGCCGGGATATCCGCAGCGCCGGCCAGGCGCCCGCGGAACAGCGCCACGCGCGCCAGCAGCACCGTGGTCACGGGCACGGTGATCGCGAGCAGCAGCGGGATCGCCAGCGGGAACAGGACGAGGTGGTCGGCCTGCAGCGAGAAGTACAGCGTGCAGGCGCCGGCCACGCACCAGCTGGCCAGCGTGTAGGCCAGCGCGGGCGGATGCATGCGCAGGAAGAAGTCGGGCAGGCGCAGGAAGCCCAGCGCCGACACCACCACCAGCACGCCGCTGGCGACGAGCAGCAGGGCGACCACCGCCTGCGCCCAGAACGGAATGGCGCTCACTCGATCACCTCCCCGCGCAGGATGAACTTCGCCAGCGCGGCCGAGCTGACGAAGCCGAACAGCGCGATCAGCAGCGCGGCCTCGAAGTAGCGGTCGCTGCCGTGCAGGATGCCGGTCACCAGCATCACCAGCATGGCGTGGATGTAGAGCAGGTCCAGCGCGAACACGCGGTCCTGCGCGCGCGGGCCGCGCACCAGCCGCACCAGCACCATCAGCGAGGC
>CAZNRZ010000207.1:0-2633 GCA_964575535.1 uncultured Lysobacter sp.
GCGAGCAGCGCGATCACCGATTCGACGATGCCCGCCGCGCCCAGCGTGTGGCCGGTATAGGCCTTGGTCGAACTCGCGTGCAGCGTGGCGGGAAACAGAGCCGCCACGGCCAGCGATTCGGCGCGGTCGTTGGCGGGCGTGGCGGTGCCGTGCAGGTTCAGGTAGTCGACGTGCGCCGGCGCCATGCCCGCGCGCGCGAGCGCATCGCGCATCGCCAACTGCGCACCCAGGCCTTCCGGGTGCGGCGCCGACATGTGGTGCGCGTCGGAGGATTCGCCATAGCCACGCAACTGCAGGCCCGCCTCGCCATCGGCCGCGCGCTCGAGCAGTGCGAAGCCACCGGCCTCGCCCAGCGAGAGTCCGTCGCGGTCGGCGTCGAACGGCGTGCAGGGATTCTTCGAGACCAGTTGCAGCGAATTGAAGCCGAACAGCACGCTGCCGCAGAGCGTGTCGACGCCACCGACCAGCGCGGCGTCGACCACCCCGGCCTCGATCAGCCGCGCGGCCTGCGCGAACACCTTGGCGCTGGACGAGCAGGCGGTGGCGACGGTGACGCAGGGCCCGCGCGCGCCGGTGGCCTGCCGCACGAAGTCGCCCAGCGAATGCGGGGTGTGGACGATGGAGCGGTCGAGGTCGGCGGGAAAGCGCGCGGCGCCATCGTCGCCGGCCTCGAGGCGCGCATAGGCCTCCTCGGTGGCGCCGATGCTCGACGTCGAGGTGCCGATCACCACGGCCACGCGGTCGGCGCCGTGGCGCGCGATCGCACCACGCACCGCATCGAGCATTGCGTCCTGCTCCAGCGCGAGCCAGGCGAGCCGGTTGTTGCGGCATTCCCAGCGCGCCCATTGGGCCGGCAGCGGCGCGTCCTCCACGCCGTCCACGCGCCCGATCCACGTGTCCAGCGGCTGCGGGCCGAAGTCGTTGCGGCGCAGCCCGCTGCGGCGCGCGGCCAATGCCTCGCGATGCGCCTGCAGGCCACGGCCGAGCGCGCTGGTCGCGGTGAAGGCACGGATGGCCAGCGGGGGCATGGTCGGCGGCACGGGCTGAACGGCGGACGCGGTCACGCGCAACGACTCCTGGTACGGCCGCGAAGTATGCCAGCCGTCCGTCTTTCACGGCCCGCGCGCGCCGTATGCTGTGCACGCCGGAGCCGCATCCGGCTGAACGGTTCGGCCCGATGTCCACGCGCACCGCCCACCAGCTCTCGCTCCTCGGCGACCGCGACGCCCTGCATACCGGGATCGTCGCGCTGTCGGCCTGCGTGCTGAGCGCGGGCCTGGTCTACGCCATCTACTTCGTGCACGTGGTGCGCACCGCACGCCGCGCGCCCTGCGCGCCGGAACACGGGCAATGCCTGCTGCTGTTCGGCAAGCACGCGCCGCGCGGGCGCATCGACGTCGACTTCGCCGCACGCCTCGACCGGGCCGCGCACCTCTGGCGCGAACGCCCGCCGCGGCACGTGGTGCTGCTCGGCGGCGGCGCGCAGGGCGAGCCGACGGAGGCGGAAATCGCCCGCGACGCACTGCTCGCGCGCGGCCTGTCGCCGGATGCGCCGCTGCAACTCGAATCGGCTTCGCGCGACACGCTGCAGAACCTGCGCAACGCCCGCCACATGCTCGGCGACGCCGTGCGCGAACGCGTGACGCTGCTGTCCAACCGCTACCACCTGGCACGCTGCGCCCTGTTCGCGCGCCAGCTCGGCTTCGACGTCGAACTCTGCGCCGCCGAGCCGCGCCTTCAGTTGCGTCCGCGCACGCTGGCGCGACTCGCCGGCGAGGCTGCCTACGTCTGCTGGGTCGACATCGGCACGCGCTGGGCGCGGCTCACGCGCAATGCGCGGATGCTGGCGCGGGTGACCTGAGGCGGGATGCACGGCGCGGGACCGGCCCGCGCCGGGCTGCGCCCTTTCGGAGACGGACCCTCCATGCCCCCTTCGTCCCGGCACCGGGCTGACCGCCGCCATCGCGGCCGCCGCGATCACCGCCTGCGCGACCTCTACGCAGCGTTCCGGGTTGGTGACGTGACAGGACACCGCGCGGTGAAACTGCGCCGGCAGTCGCGCGTCACCGAGCGTCGTCGCCCTCGCACCCGCACTGGGCGGATGCGATCCGACCGGCGCCTCAGCCGGCGCGTGCCCGCTCCCGCGGCACGAACACCTCACGCACCGCCTTCGCGAGCAGCTTCGGCGGCAGCAGGCCCTGGTCGAGCAGGAAGTCGTTGAAGCGCTGGCGGTCGAACCTGTCGCCCAGGGCGAGCTCGGTCTCGGCGCGCAGCTGCATGATCTGCGTGTAGCCGTAGAAGTAGCTGCCGGCCTGGCCCGGCGAGCGCACGGTGTAGCGGTCGACTTCCTGACGCGCCATCGCCTTCGAGAAGCCGACCTGTTCGGTGAGCACCTTGAACGCGGTGTCGCGATCGGTGAGGCCGAGGTTGAGCATGGGGTCGAGCATCGCGCGCGCGGCGCGCAGCAGGCGGAACTGCAGCGCGATCAGCTGGCCCTCGAGTGGCTCGTAGGGAACCATCTCGGCCTCGGCATACAGCGCCCAGCCTTCGACGTTGACGCTGTTGAACGCGTACAGCGTGCGCGCCAGCGACACGCCGCGCTCGACCATCGCGGTGAACTGCAGCTCGTGGCC
>CAZNRZ010000208.1:0-2580 GCA_964575535.1 uncultured Lysobacter sp.
GGCGTCAGGCGTCGCCCGCGCGGATCACCCGGTAGTCGATCGGCTTGTAGCGGAAGTTGTTCGACTGCCCCGCCGAGCAGGCCGTCATGCCGACGACCAGCGGCATCAGCGCGCGCAGGCGGATGAAATCGCCGGGGCCGCTGCGCGGCGGCAGCACGCGGATCACGCCGCTGGCGCCGTCCACGTCCACGTGCATGAAGACGTTGAACGCGATCGGGATGTCGTCCACCCCGATGCCGTGCGGTGCCAGCGCCGTAGCGAGGTTGCCCTCGCAGCCCGGCCGTCCCTCGGTCTCGCCATAGATGATCGAGAACGTGTCCTTCGAGCAGGGCGTCAGCGTGAAGTCGTGGCGCCCGCAGGTGTCCTCGACGATCTCGAACATCGGCCGGCTGCGGTTGGAATAGAGCAGGTCGCCGGTGGTCAGGAACAGGCGCGAGGCATAGTCGATCGAGCGCCCCGACGACAGGTATTCGCGCGTGTCCGCCGCATTGAAGGCGGTGAGGTCGCTGACCTGCTGGCCCTCGGGATCGATGACGACGAGCTCGTCGCCTTCGGCGAGTTCGATGGCCTGCGCCGAGCAGGGCGCGATGCGGTGGGTATCGCTCATCAGTGCGTGCGTCCGGTGCGGATGTGGAGCGGGCAGCGCCAGTCGGCCTCGACCGCGCGGCCGCTGTACTGGCGCGTTTCCGGCGCGGTGCCGAAGTCGGCCAGGTTGGGGTTGATGCCGCCCTGCAGCGCGGTGTCGCGTGCGCGCGTGGCGGCCTGCATCTTGGCGTAGCGGCCGTCGGCGCGCAGCGCATCGAACTGCACGTGCGAGTTGAACACCAGCACCGGCGATTCGAAGCGGCGCGCCAGCCGCGATGCACCGGCATGCAGCCCGATCACGAAGAACGGATGCCCCGCGAGGCTCAGGCTGAAGCGCGCATCGTCGGGATCGGGCGACACCCCGTCGGCCCAGCCATGCCCGCGCGCGCGGTCCAGCGCGTGCAGGCGTTGCAGCTGCGCCCACAGCAGCGCTTCGAAGCGCTGCTCGTCGGTGTCGCCGGGGCCGTCGAACACGGCGGCGAGGGAATGCACGGTGCTCGAGTCGGCGGGCTGCGCTTCGATGTAGGCGGCGAAGTCCTCGATCGCATCCAGCAGCGCGCCATCACCGCGCGGGCAGCCCAGCGTGCCCGGCGACACGGTGCGAATCGCGTCGCGCGCCAGCGCCGCCTTGGCGCCCACGCAGGGAAATTCGGTGGCCGCGATGCGATCGAGCAGGCGCGAGGCCGGCGTCGCGGCGGGCGCATGCAGGTCGGGCTCGAAGCCGGGGGTGTCGGGGCGTGGCGAGTAAGTGAAATCCATGGCCGGTGCGATGCGGAGACAGCGGGCAGGCTAGGCACGGCCGCCGCACGCAGCCGTGTAATTCCCGCAAACGCCGCCGGCGGCATTCAGCGATGCGAGCGTGGCGTGCAGTCGGCGTGCGTCCCGGTGCCGGCCATCGCTGCAACGCGATGCGTCGGCTCGGCGGGCCGACAGGGCACCGCCGCACACGCATCCGGGCGGCTCGGACGCAGCGGATACAATCCCGCGCCCTGCGGACCGATGCCGCCCAGCCCGTGATCACGCCGCCCTAGCGCCGAGCCGTTCGCGCACCCGCCCTGCGGGTGGTGGCTGTCGTCTTCCGATCACATCCGCCGGCATCGGCCGGCCGAGGACTTCCATTGAATACCGCGTCCCGCCTGGGCCAGGAATGGTTCGGCAACGTCCGTGGCGACCTGCTCTCCGGGCTCGTCGTCGCGCTCGCGCTCATCCCCGAGGCGATCGCCTTCTCGATCATCGCCGGCGTCGATCCCAAGGTCGGCCTCTACGCCTCGTTCTCCATCGCCACCGTGATCGCCTTCGCCGGCGGACGGCCGGGCATGATCTCCGCCGCCACCGGCGCGATGGCGCTGGTGATGGTCACGCTGGTGAAGGAGCACGGGCTGCAGTACCTGCTCGCGGCCACGGTGCTCACCGGCCTGCTGCAGATCGTCGCCGGTGCGCTGAAGCTGGGCGGGCTGATGCGCTTCGTCTCGCGCTCGGTGATCACAGGCTTCGTCAACGCCCTGGCGATCCTGATCTTCATGGCGCAGCTGCCCGAACTCACCGGCGTGTCGTGGATCGTCTACGCGATGACCGCGGCCGGGCTGGCGATCATCTACCTGTTCCCGTACCTCACCCGCGCGATTCCCTCGCCGCTGGTGGCCATCGTAGTGCTCACGATCGTCGCGGTCGGCATGGGCCTGGACATCCGCAGCGTCGGCGACATGGGCGAGCTGCCCGACAGCCTGCCGGTGTTCCTGCTGCCCGACGTGCCGCTGAATCTCGAGACGCTGCGGATCATCCTGCCGTTCTCGGCCACGCTGGCGGTGGTCGGCCTGCTCGAATCGCTGCTCACCGCGCAGATCGTCGACGACCTCACCGACACCCCCAGCAACAAGAACCGCGAGGCCATGGGGCAGGGCGTGGCCAACGTCGCCACCGGCTTCATCGGCGGCATGGCGGGCTGCGCGATGATCGGGCAGTCGGTGATCAACGTGAAATCCGGCGGGCGCGGGC
>CAZNRZ010000209.1:0-2571 GCA_964575535.1 uncultured Lysobacter sp.
GCCTGCGAGGTGCTGCGTGGCTACGGCTCCGGCGGCGGCGCGCGCTACTGACGCGATGGACAACGCCCTGCTCTGCTACTGCCGCGCCGGCTTCGAGCCCGAGCTCGCAGCGGAACTGACCGAACGCGCCGCCGACCTCGGTTACGCCGGCTATGTCCGCACGGAGCGCGGCAGCGGCTTCGTGCGTTTCGTCTGCGACGACGCGCCCGCCCTCTCGCGCGACCTGCCCTTCGCGCAGCTGATCTTCGCGCGGCAGAAACTGGTGCAGTTCGCGGAACTGCGCACGCTCGGCGCCGGTACTTCGGCCAGGCCCGACCGCGTCGGTGCGATCCGCGACGCCATCGTCGCCGCCAGCGATGCCGCGAACGTCGCGCGCGCGCTTCCATTCGGCGACGTGATCGTCGAAACACCCGATTCCGACGAGGCCAAGCCGCTGGCCGGCCTCGCCCGCGCGCTCGGCAACGCGTTGCGCGCCGGCCTGCGCGAAAGCGGCCAGCTCACGCCGCGTGACACGCCATCGCGCGCGCGCCTGCACGTGCTGCTCACCGGCGGCGACCACGCGCACCTGGCGATCGCGCACGCCTTCGACCGCTCCGACCAGCCCATGGGCATCCTGCGCCTGCGCATGCATCCCCAAGCGCCTAGCCGCTCGGCGCTCAAGCTCGAGGAAGCCTTCCTCACCCTGCTCGACGACGACGAGCGCGCCGCATGGCTGCGCGACGGCATGCACGCGGCCGACCTGGGCGCCGCACCGGGCGGCTGGAGCTGGGTGCTGATGCGCAACGGCCTGCGCGTGACCAGCGTCGACAACGGCCCCCTGGCGCAGGACCTGCTCGACGGCGGCCGCGTGGAGCATCTGCGTGCCGATGGCTTCACCTGGCATCCGAAACGCATGCTCGACTGGATGGTCTGCGACATGGTCGAGCAGCCGCGCCGCGTCGCCGAGCGCATGGCCACGTGGCTGCGCGAAGGCTGGTGCCGCCGTACCGTCTTCAACCTCAAGCTGCCGATGAAAAAGCGCTGGGACGAGACGCGCCAGTGCCTCGCGCTGTTCGAGCAGCAGGTGGACGCGCCGGTGGAATGGCGGGCGCGCCAGCTGTATCACGATCGCGAGGAGATCACCGTCTTCGCGCGCAAGCGCGAATCGACGCGCTCCTGACCTCGGTGAGTGCCGCGTAAGCGGGTGTCGCGTTTTGCACGCGGGCTTTATCGCGCCGCTTCCAGCATGCGCCGGTCCACTCAGACGAAGGATCGACCATGAACGCCACTCCGAAATGCACGCTCGCCATCGCCCTAGTCGCCGCAATGGGCCTGGCGATGCCGGCCCACGCCCAGCGCGCCGGCGAGGCGCGCGCGAAGGCTTCGGCCGAAGTGTCCACCGAGATCGCCAACGATGCCGCTCGCGATGCGCGCGCCGCGACGAAGGCGGCGAAGGCGGCCGCCGAGCACGCCGCGCGCACGGGCACCGACGCGCAGGCGCATGCGGCGCACCGCGCGGCCGTCGCCGCGGAAGAAGCCAAGAACGATGCAGTGAACGCATCGCATTCGACCGCGGGCGCTGCCGCGCAGGCCACCGCCGGCATCAACAAGGAACAGGGCGCCGCCGACGCGAGCGCCGCGCGCGCGGCCACCACGCGGGCACGCGATCGTGCCGAAGACGCCACCGCCGCGGCCGTGGACGCCGCGATACCGGACGCCGTAGTGACCGGCGTCGCGGTCACCCCGGTGGTAGTCGTCGTGCCGGCGACGGCGGCGGCGCCGTACGCGCCCGGCACCGATCGCTTCCACCTCGATACCGCGGCGCTCGACAGCAATCGCGACGGCGTGCTGACGCAGGCCGAAGTCGCCGGCAACCTCTCGCTCACCCGCAACTTCGCCACGATCGATGCGAATGCCGATGGCCGCCTCGCCACCGCGGAGCTGCGCACGTGGATCGACGCCGGCGGCCTCGCGACCCATGCGCGCCCGCTGGGTGATCTGCTGTCGGGCGTGGGCCTGTCCACCGACGCGCACTTCGACACGCTCGACACCGATCGCGACGGGCTGCTCAGTGCGCAGGAGGCCCGTGCGCATGCGGCGCTGAACGCGCGTTTCCAGACCCTGGATCGCAATCGCGACGGCCGCATCAACGCGTCGGAATTCAGCGACTTCAGCGGCACGCGCTGAATCACGACGTCCGACCCGATGCCCCGCCACGCGCGGGGCATCGACGTTTCAGAGCCCGGCGGCCTCGCGCCAGAGCGCGTGCTGCAGGGGCGGCAGGCGGCCCGCCAGGCCGAGCAGCGGGCCACGCAGCAGCACCGGGAGCATGCCGTCGCTGGAGAAACCACGGTTGATCGCCTCGAAGGCGTAGGCGGCGCGCGCGCTGGCACTGCGGCGCGTGCGTGCCCAGCGGGCGAGGCGTGCCTGCAGCGGATCGCCGCCGCGCGCCGCCAGCGGCGCCAGCACCTCGCGCAGCGCGATCACGTCGCGCAGGCCGAGGTTGACGCCCTGCCCGGCCAGCGGATGCACCGCATGCGCCGCGTCGCCGACGAGCAGCATGCGGCCCTGCGCCATCGACGCCGCGAGCTG
>CAZNRZ010000210.1:0-2558 GCA_964575535.1 uncultured Lysobacter sp.
GGCTACGGATGCCTGCCGGACATGCCTTCCGCGCCCGGCGTCCGTTGCGAAGCGGCTGCGGTATCCGTCATCTCGCGAACGCCGGACTGACGGGCGAACGACCTCGCCAACGCCCATCGGCAAGCCGGTTCGCCAATCCCCAAGGGCATATTCCCTACGCGAATGGCAACGGTGCGAAAATCCCCGCCTTCGCTTTGTCGGACCCGCCTCGCATGAGCACCAGACAATGGATCGCCGGCATCAATGCCGTCGCGTCCGCCCTCGAGCACGATGCCGAGCACGTTCGTGAGGTGCTGATCGAGGCGGGCGCGAAGAATCCGCGCATCACCGAAATCGAGAGCCAGGCGCGCAGGCTGGATATCCCGGTACGCCGCGTCGCCACGCAGGCGATCGACGGCGTGGTCGGCGGCCTGCGCCACCAGGGCGTCGTGGCCCGCTACGCGGCGGCGAAGACCTGGAGCGAGGACGAGCTCGGCGAGCTCGTGGAAGCCGCCGGTGGGCGCGCACTCGTGCTGGTGCTCGACGGCGTGCAGGACCCGCACAACCTCGGCGCCTGCCTGCGCAGCGCGGCGGCGGCGGGCGTCACCGCGGTGGTGATCCCGAAGGACAAGTCGGTGCAGGTCAATGCGACCGTGCGCAAGACGTCGGCAGGTGCTGCGGACACGATCCCGGTCGTGCCGGTCACCAATCTCTCGCGCGCCATGCGCGACCTGCAGCAGATGGGCGTCTGGCTCTACGGACTGGCCGGCGAGGCCCAGGGCTCGCTGTACACGGTCGACCTGCGCGGCAACGTCGGGCTGGTGCTGGGCGGCGAGGGCGACGGCCTGCGCCGCCTCACGCGCGAGACCTGCGACGGGCTGGTGTCGATCCCGATGCCCGGCGCGCAGGGCACGGGCGTGGAGAGCCTCAACGTCTCGGTCGCCACCGGCATCACGCTGTTCGAGGCGGTGCGCCAGCGGGGGGCGGGCTGATGCAGCAGGACGCCATCATCGCGCTCGCCTGGTACGACCTGGCCGGGCTGGCCGGCACGCTCGCGGTGCTGGCCGCGTTCTTCCTGCTGCAGGCCGGCCGGCTCTCGGGCACCAGCCTGCGTTACCAGCTGCTCAACCTGTTCGGCGCGCTGGGCATCCTGGCCTCGCTGCTGGGCGGCTTCAACCTCTCGGTGTTCCTGCTGCAGCTCGCGTGGATGGGCGTGAGCCTGTACGGGATCGCGCAGTCGCTGCGGCGGCGTCGCATGCCGGAGCGGCCCGACTGATCCCCAAGCTCACTCCGTGCGCGGGCTCGCGTCGCCCTGCGGCGCAGCGCCGAGCATCGGCCACGCATTGACGACGCGGCAGAACAGCTCGGCAGTGCGCTCGGCGTCGTACACCGCGGAATGCGCTTCGTTCGGGTTCCACTCGATGCCGGCGGCCACCAGCGCCCGGCCCAGTACCGTCTGCCCGTAGGCCACGCCGCCCAGCGTCACCGTGTCGAACACGCTGAAGGGATGGAAAGGGTTGCGCGGGTGTTTCGAGCGCGCCACCGCGGCGTTGAGGAAGTTGAGGTCGAAGTGCGCGTTGTGGCCGACGAGGATCGCGCGGTGGCAGCCGTGCTTCTTCATCGCCGCGCGGATGGGCGCGAAGACCACGTCCAGCGCCTGGCGTTCGTTCTTGGCGTCGCGGAACGGGTGGTCGACGTCGATGCCGGTGACTTCCAGCGACTTCGGATCGATCTCCGTGCCGGGCGCCGGCACGACGTGCGAGCTCGTGGTCGGGCACAGGACGAGGCGGCCGTCCGCGTCGAGATCCAGCGGCACGACCGCGATCTCGAGCAGGGCATGGCGGTTCCAGTCGAAGCCGCCGGTTTCGACGTCGACGACCACGGGCAGGAACCCGCGGAAACGGGTGGCGAGGCGGGGGGACTCGGGCACGGTGGGGGACGCGGCGCCGGCGGAGAAACGACGGAAAGCCTAGCAGAGCCCGGTATCGCGGCCGCCTGACGCGCTCATGCGACGCGGCCGCCGAGCAGCGTGCCGTCTTCGTGCAGCGTGGCGAGCATGCGCGCGCCTTCGCCGACGAAGGCTTCGATGTCTTCGGCGCCGGCCTCGGCGGCGAGCGCGTGCAGGTGCTGCGCGCCGGTGCGGTCGGGCCGTTGCTCGATGTGCTGCAGGAGCCGGTAGGTGAGCGCGCTGAGTTCGACGAAGGCCACGCTGCCGTCGGCTTCGCGCCGTACCAGCAGCAGCGTCGGCGTGGATGGCGGTTCGACGGGCAGGTGCCCCGGGCCGATGCGATTCACGGGCCACGCGTAGGCGAGCGGCCAGGCCAGCGGCGACAGCACGGGCGCCGAGGCGAGCAGGTCGGCCAACGGATCGTGCTCGATGTCGGCGGCACGCGCCTCGCTCACCTGCAGCGCGAGTTCCACCCATTCGTAGTGCGCCAGCTCGCGCAGCCAGGGCGGGTCGGCGCGGCCCGCCTCGGCCCGCGCATCGAGGTAGTGCAGCATCTCTCGCGCGAGCTCGGCGAACAGCGGCGTGCGCGCGGGATGCTCGCGCAGGAATCCGCGCACCAGCGCATGCCAGG
>CAZNRZ010000211.1:0-2543 GCA_964575535.1 uncultured Lysobacter sp.
TCGCGCCCGTAGCGCGGGTACGCCTCGCCGCGGATCAGCGGCTGCAGGTAGCGACGCGCCGCGTCGGTGATGCCGTAGCCGTCCTCGCGTATGAAGTCCGCCGGCATGGTGCGCTCGTGGTTGGCGATGTCGGCCAGCGGGGCGGGCTCGATCTTCCAGCGGTAGGGGCGGTCCTTGGTGCGCACGATCACCGGCATCACGCCGTTGCGGCCCTTCACCGCGTATTCGACCGCCGCGCGGCCCACCGCCATCGCCTGTTTGAGGTCGGTTTCGGAGGCGATGTGGCGGGCCGAGCGCTGCAGGTAATCGGGCAGCGCCCAGTGCACCTTGTAGCCGAGCGCGTCCTTGACGCGGCCGGCCAGGTGCGAGGCGACGCCGCCGAGCTGCGTATGCCCGAACGAATCCTTGCCGCCCCCGGCGTCGGCGACGAACGCGCCGTCGGCGGTGCGGATGCCCTCGCTCGCCACCACCACGCACCAGCCCACGCGCTCGACCACCTCGCGTACGCGGGCGAAGAAGTCGGCTTCGTCGAACGGGCGTTCCGGGAAGAGGATCAGCTGCGGGGCTTCGTCCGCCGAAGTGCCCGCGAGGCCCGCTGCCGCGGCCAGCCAGCCTGCGTGTCGGCCCATCGCCTCGTAGACGAAGACCTTGGTCGACGTCTCCGCCATCGCCGCCACGTCGAGCGCCGCCTCGCGCACCGACACCGCCGTGTACTTGGCGGCCGAGCCGAAGCCGGGGCAGGTGTCGGTCACGGCGAGGTCGTTGTCGACCGTCTTGGGCACCCCGATGCAGGTCAGCGGGTAACCGGACTCGGCGGCCAGCTGCGACACCTTGAGCGCGGTGTCGGCCGAGTCGTTGCCGCCGTTGTAGAGGAAGTACCGCACGTCGTGGGCACGGAAAACGTCGAGCAGCCGCTCGTACTTCGCACGGTCGGCCTCCAGTGATCCCAGCTTGTAGCGGCAGGAGCCGAACGCGCCGCCGGGCGTGTGCGCCAGCGCGCGGATCGTCGCGGCCGGTTCGGAGGTGGTGTCGATCAGCTCCTCGCGCAGCACGCCGAGGATGCCGTTGCGGCCGGCGAGCACGCGCATGTCGTGGCGACGGCCGGCCTCGATGACCGCGGCCGCCGTGGCATTGATGACGGCGGTGACGCCGCCCGACTGGGCGTAGACGAGTGTTCCTTGCGGCATGGGGTTCGGGCCCGGCGGGAGGTTGCGGTAAGCTGCGTCCATCATGCCGGCATCGGCGGCGCCCGGCGTGGAGCGCCCGCCAAGATGTCGTTATCCGTGCATCAGGAGCGAAGAATGCGATTGGTACTTCTGGGAGCCCCGGGCTCGGGCAAGGGCACGCAGGCCGCGAGGCTCAGGGCACACCTGCAGGTACCGCACATCTCCACCGGCGACCTGCTGCGCGCCGAAGTCGCTGCCGGCAGCCCGCTGGGGCTGGAAGCGAAGGAAGTGATGGCCCGCGGCGAGCTCGTCAGCGACGCCATCCTGCTGGGCATGCTGGAGGACCGCTTCTCGCGGCCCGACACCGCCGCCGGTTTCATCCTCGACGGCTACCCGCGCAACCTCGCGCAGGCCGACGCCATGGGCACGCTGCTCGAGCGCATTGGCCAGCCGATGGACCATGCCGTCTTCCTCGACGTGCCGACCGAGCTGCTGGTCGAGCGCATCGCCGGCCGCGCGCAGGCGGAAGGCCGGGCCGACGACACCCCCGAATCCGTGCGCACCCGGCTGAAGATCTACGACGACTCCACTGCGCCCGTGGTGGAGTACTACCGCCAGCACGGCCAGCTCAAGGTCGTCGACGGCGTTGGCTCGCTGGACGACGTCTTCGTGCGCATCCTCGAGGCGGTCGCGCCGGTGCGCGAAGTCGGCTGAATCGCCGTGGTTCGCGCGTGCTGACCGGTCACCGGCGGACGTGCTGGCGATAACCGGCGATTCGCGACCTGCCACCAACCGCGAACCCGCTGTTGCGGATCACCACTCACGGATCGCGAATCACGCCCCATGAAACTCCACATCCTCGGAATCGCCGGCACCTTCATGGGCGGCGTCGCAGCACTCGCGCGCGAACTCGGCCATGAGGTCACCGGCAGCGATCAGGCGATCTATCCGCCGATGTCCACCCAGCTCGAAACCCTGGGTATCCGCTACGGCGTGGGCTACACGGCCGCGCACATCGACGCGGACACGGACCAGGTGGTGATCGGCAACGCGCTCTCGCGCGGCAACGAGGCGGTCGAGCACGTGCTCGATACGGGCCTGCACTACACCTCCGGCGCGCAGTGGCTGAGCGAGAACGTGCTGCCCGGTCGCGAGACGATCGCGGTGGCCGGTACGCACGGCAAGACCACGACCACGACCATCCTCGCCTTCCTGCTGGAGGCCGCGGGACGTGATCCGGGCTTCCTGATCGGCGGCGTGGCCGAGGATTTCGGCGTGTCGGCACGCGTCGGAACCGGCCGCGAGTTCGTGGTCGAGGCCGACGAATACGACACCGCCTTCTTCGACAAGCGCAGCAAGTTCGTGCACTACCGGCCG
>CAZNRZ010000212.1:0-2538 GCA_964575535.1 uncultured Lysobacter sp.
GGTCGTCCGCGGGCACGTAGACGGCCTGGATCGAGGTGATCGAGCCGGTCTTGGTGGACGTGATGCGCTCCTGCAGCACGCCCATCTCCTCGGCGAGCGTGGGCTGGTAGCCCACCGCCGACGGCATGCGGCCGAGCAGCGCCGACACTTCGGTACCGGCCAGCGTGTAGCGGTAGATGTTGTCGACGAAGAACAGGATGTCGCGGCCCTTGCCGGTGACCGGGTCGATGTCGTCGCGGAAGTACTCGGCCATGGTCAGGCCGGTCAGCGCGACGCGCAGGCGGTTGCCCGGCGGCTCGTTCATCTGGCCGTAGACCATCGCGACCTTGTCGAGGACGTTCGAGTCCTTCATCTCGTGATAGAAGTCGTTGCCCTCGCGGGTGCGCTCACCGACGCCCGCGAACACCGACAGGCCCGAGTGCGCCTTCGCGATGTTGTTGATGAGCTCCATCATGTTGACGGTCTTGCCGACGCCGGCGCCGCCGAACAGGCCGACCTTGCCGCCCTTCGCGAACGGGCACATCAGGTCGATGACCTTGATGCCGGTTTCCAGCAGGTCAGAACCCGAGGACTGGTCCTCGTAGCTCGGCGCCGAACGGTGGATTTCCCAGTGATCGCTCGCGTCGACCGGGCCGGCTTCGTCGATCGGGCGACCGAGCACGTCCATGATGCGGCCCAGCGTGCCGGCACCCACCGGCACCGCGATCGCGCGGCCGGTGTTGTTGGCGACCAGGCCACGCTTGAGGCCGTCGGTCGAGCCCAGCGCGATGGCGCGCACCACGCCGTCGCCCAGCTGCTGCTGCACTTCCAGCGTGATCGCCGTGCCGTCGACCTTCAGCGCGTCGTACACGCGCGGCACCGCGTCGCGCGGGAATTCGACGTCGACGACCGCGCCGATGATCTGGACGATGGTGCCCGTGCTGCCGGGGGTGACCTGAGCGTTCATGGGATGTTTCCTTGGTAAGCCGATTCGTTGAGGTGCGAGCGCGGAGGGCGCGCTCAGCCGGTGGCGTCGATCAGACCGCCGCGGCGCCGCCGACGATCTCCGAGATTTCCTGGGTGATCGCGGCCTGGCGGGCCTTGTTGTAGATGAGGTTGAGCGTGCCGATGAGCTTGGTCGCGTTGTCGCTGGCGGCCTTCATCGCGACCATGCGCGCGGCGTGCTCGGAGGCGATGTTCTCGAGCACCGCCTGGTAGACCAGCGACTCGATGTAGCGCGTCATCACGTGGTCCAGCACCGTCTGCGCGTCGGGCTCGTAGAGGTAGTCCCAGTCGTGGGACGCCATCCGGTCCGTCGACGCGGCCAGCGGAAGCAGCTGGTCGAACGTGGCCTGCTGCGACATCGTGTTGACGAAATGGTTGTAGGCCATGAACACGCGATCGACGCGGCCGGCCTCGAACGCATCCAGCACGACCTTGATCACGCCGATCAGCTGCTCGAGCTTCGGCGTGTCGCCCAGATGCGTGGCGCTGCCGATCAGATTCACCTTCAGCCGGCGGAAGAACACCGAGGCCTTCTGGCCGATGGTGACCACGTCGACCTCGACGCCCTGCTCCTGCCAGCGGCGGAACTCGCCCACCAGCTTGCGGAACATGTTGTTGTTGAGCCCGCCGGCGAGGCCGCGATCGCTGGAGACGATCACGTAGGCCACGCGCTTCACGTCGGCGCGCTCGACCATGTACGGATGCCGGTAGTCCGCGCTCGCCTGCGCGAGGTGGCCGATCACCTGCTTCATGACCCGCGCGTAGGGGCGCGAGGTCTTCATGCGGTCCTGCGCCTTGCGGATCTTCGAGGCGGAGACCATCTCGAGCGCGCGCGTCACCTTGCGGGTGTTCTGCACGCTCTTGATCTTGGATTTGATTTCGCGTCCGCCTGCCATCTCTCGCTCGCTTCTCGTGCTGCTGTCGGGGTCGGCGGGCGTGGATCACCACGCCCGCGTGAGAGCTGGAATTACCAGCTGCCCGTCTGCTTGAACTCGGCGATCACCTGCTTGAAGGTGCCCTCGATCGAGTCGTCCCAGGCGCCGCTCTGGTTGATGCGGCCCATCAGCTCGCCCTGCGTGTTCACGAAGTGCGCGTGCAGGCCGGCTTCGAAGGCGCCGATCTTGTTCACCGGCACATCGTCGAGGTAGCCCTCGTTCACCGCGTAGATCGACAGCGCCTGCAGCGAGATCGGCAGCGGCGAATACTGCTTCTGCTTCATCAGCTCGGTGACGCGCTGGCCGCGCTCGAGCTGCTTGCGGGTCGCCTCGTCGAGGTCGGAGGCGAACTGCGCGAAGGCCGCGAGCTCGCGGTACTGCGCCAGCGAGATGCGGATGCCGCCCGAGAGCTTCTTGATGATCTTGGTCTGCGCGGCGCCACCGACGCGCGAGACCGAGATGCCGGCGTTCACGGCCGGACGGATGCCGGCGTTGAACAGGTCGGTCTCGAGGAAGATCTGGCCATCGGTGATCGAGATGACGTTGGTCGGGACGAACGCGGACACGTCGCCCGCCTGCGTCTCGATGATCGGCAGCGCGGTCAGCGAACCGGTCTGGC
>CAZNRZ010000213.1:0-2462 GCA_964575535.1 uncultured Lysobacter sp.
CCTCACCGGGGATTCACGGGGGTGACGACGGACGGTCGTGACGGCCGGTTCGGGGCTCCCCAGGAGCGATCGCGGGCGAGATCGGTGCGGCGTGCCTGCTCAGGCGGCCATGCGGTGGCGGCCCGGCGCGCCGCGGCCCTTCTGCAGCCGGGCTACGGGTCCGCCGTCGGAGGCGGGGCTGCCTGCGTCGGGGCGGGCACCGAACCATCGGGACTGATCGGCTGATCGCGGCGTAAGCGGGTAACTCGCCGGACCCGCGGACCGGGACGCGGCCGGATCAGGCCACTCCCACCGGCTGTGCCCCGCCCAAGCGGCTCAGGCGAACGCAGGCGTGCCCAGCGCGACCGGGACAGGGGCGCCATCGGGGAAGGTCACTTCCTCCCAGGCGCCCTGCTCGGCCAGCAGCGCGCGGACCAGCTTGTTGTTGAGCGCATGGCCCGACTTGAAGCCCTCGTAGGCGCCGATGATCGGCCGGCCGGCGAGGTAGAGATCGCCGACGGCGTCGAGGATCTTGTGGCGGACGAACTCGTCGGCGTAGCGCAGGCCGTCGTCGTTGAGCACGCGGAACTCGTCGAGCACGATGGCGTTGTCCATCGAACCGCCCAGGCCGAGGTTGCGCTCGCGCATGTATTCGAGGTCGCGCATGAAGCCGAAGGTGCGCGCGCGGCTGACCTCGCGGATGTAGGCGTCGGTGGAGAAGTCGACCACGGCGCGCGACTGCGAGGCCGGAATGGCCGGGTGGTCGAACTGCACGGTGAAGCCGATGCGGAAGCCGTCATGCGGCGTGAAGCGGGCGAACTTGTCGCCCTCGCGCACCTCGACCTCGCGCAGGATGCGGATGAAGCGCTTGGGCGCCGCCTGCTCGGCCACGCCCGCCGACTGCAGCAGGAACACGAAGGGCCCGGCCGAGCCGTCCATGATCGGCACCTCGGGCGCCGACAGCTCGATGACGCAGTTGTCGATGCCCAGGCCGGCGAGCGCGGACAGCAGGTGCTCGACGGTCTGCACCTTCGCCGCGCCGCAGGTCAGCCCGGTGCACAGCGTGGTCTCGGTGACCAGATCGCCACGCGCCGGGATTTCCTGCACCGGCTCGAGGTCGGTGCGGCGGAAGACGATGCCGGCATCGACCGGCGCCGGTCGCAGCGTCATGAAGACCTTCTCGCCGCTGTGCAGGCCCACGCCGGTCGCGCGGATCACGTTCTTGAGGGTGCGTTGACGGATCATGGGCGGCGGTCAGCTCATCGGCACCGAACGGGACGGAAAGTTAGCATGCAAGCGGCTGAACCTGAACGGAAAAACCGGCCGCCGGTCCGGGCATGGCTGCATTCGCGGGGAGCGACCGTGGTGTGGACGTGAGGATGGAACCGTGTGGCGCCATGCCAGGCCGGACAGCGGCGCGCACGGCGCATCGCACGCCTGCCGCGTAGGCGCCCGCTTGATCTGACGATAGTGGGAGCGGAAGCGCCTCGGCGGTTGCACCGTCGGGATCGCCTGCGCGTCGCGTGCCGTCGCGCATCGGGAGATCGAGGTATCGGCGCATGACGCATCGACGCGCGGCCGCTGATGCGTTCGGAATGACGGCAGCCGCCGGCCACCGGCATCCTGTCCGATCGGCCCACGAGGCAACTGACGGCCGGCGCGACGCCAAACGCGCCTGTCGTCGTCGCCCTCCCGATCCAGCGCGTGCCGCCGATGCGGCACGCGCCGCGGGCTTCAGTCCGCCTGCCGGCGCAGGAACGCAGGGATGTCGAGGTAGCTGTCACCGCCGAAGTCGGCGACCGCCGGCTGGGCCGCCGGTGCGCTCGGCTCGATGCGGCCGGACGGCTGGCGCAGGCCGCTGGTGAAGCTCGGCATCGCGGCCGGCGCGGTGTTCGGCGCGTAGGCATCGGCCACGGCGTCGATCGGCAGGCCGGTGGTGCCATCGCGCTTGCCGGCCACGATCTGCATCTGCGGGCGACGCTGCGATTCGAAGCCGCGGTCGGTCGCGCGCGCCGTGGCGCGGTTGAGGCCGGTGGCGACGACGGTGACGCGCACCTCGTCCTGCATGTCCGGATCGAGCACGGTGCCGATGACGACGGTGGCGTCCTCGGAGGCGAACTGCTCGACCGTGCGGCCGACCTCGTCGAACTCGGCCATCGTGAAGTCCGGGCCGGCGGTGATGTTGACGAGGATGCCGTTCGCGCCGGACAGGTTGACGTCGTCGAGCAGCGGGTTCTGGATCGCGGCCTCGGCGGCGGCCTGCGCGCGGTCGTCGCCGCGGGCGGCACCCGTGCCCATCATCGCCAGGCCCATTTCGGACATCACGGTGCGCACGTCGGCGAAGTCGACGTTGATCAGGCCCGGGCGGACGATCAGGTCGGCGATGCCCTGCACGGCGCCGAGCAGCACGTCGTTGGCGGCGCGGAAGGCCTGGATCATCGTGGCGTTGCGGCCGAGCACGGTGATCAGCTTCTCGTTGGGGA
>CAZNRZ010000214.1:0-2458 GCA_964575535.1 uncultured Lysobacter sp.
GGCGCGTGCTGCCGCCGGGCACGCCGATCCTCAACTGGGGATGCGGCGATCGCGGGGGCGAGACGCGCGGCTAGGGATGGGGCAGCGATCAGGCCCGCGCCCTTCAGTCTCCCAGCAGCTTCACGAAGTGACGCGAGCCATCGGCATAGCCGCAGCCGTGGTAGAAGGCGTGCGCGTTTCCGCGGCTGGCTGCGCTGGTGACCTCGATACGGGTCGCACCGGCCTTGCGGGCGATGGCCTCGACTTCGCGAAGCAGCTTGCGGCCGACGCCCTGGCGCTCGCAGTCGGGCGCGACCACCAGCGCGGTGATGCGCGCCTGCTCGGTGCCGCGCACCAGCGAGAAGCGCAGGTCCATGCCGACCAGCGCGCAGGCCTGGCCGCCGACCTCGGCCAGCAGCAGACGCTGGCGCGGGTCGGCGAGGACCATGGTGATGCGGTCGGCGGCTTCGTCCCGATTGCAGGGATAGCCGAGGGTTTCGAGCAGGGCGGCGACGTCGCTGGCGTCGCCGATCCGCGCATCGCGGATCCGCAGCCCGTCCGGCGCCTCGCCCGGGGCCATGCTCAGCGCGTGCCGTAGAGCACGACCGTCTTGCCGCGGGCGTGCAGCAGGCCGTCGGCCTGCAGCTTCTTGAGCACGCGGCCGGCCATCTCGCGCGAACAGCCGACCAGCCGCGAGAGCTCCTGGCGGGACACGCGGATCTGCGTGCCCTGCGGATGGCTCATGGCCTCGGGCTCCTTCGCGAGGTCGTGCAGGGTGCGCACGATCCGGTCGGTCACGTCGAGGAAAGCCAGGCGCCCGGCTTTGCGGCTGGTGTCGAGCAGGCGGCGGGAGATCTGCGCGCCGATCGAATACAGCAGCTTGGGCGCGTCGGTCGACAGCCGGGTCATCAACAGGTCGTAGAAGCGCTCGTGGCCGATCTCGGCCAGCTCGCAGGCGGTGCGCGTGCGCAGCGTGACCTCACGCTTGTCGCTCTCGATGAACAGGCCCATCTCGCCGACGAACTGGCCGGCGCCGAAGTAGCCCAGCACCAGCTCGCGGCCGTCCTCCTCCTCGTTGATGATGCTCACCGAGCCGGAGATGACGTAGTACAGGGTGGTGGCGGCATCGCCCGGCCGGAACACGTCCGTGCGCGACGGATAGCGGCGGCGGTGGCAGTGCGCGAGGAAGCGGTCGATGGCCGCAGCATCCGGCAGCAGGGGGCTCTGTGCGCGACGGGCTACGTGCGGATAGGCCAGGTCGGGGGACATGGGCATTTCCCGGGGGATTTGACCGACTATATAAGCGATCAGCCCCGAAACGGCCAATCCGTCACCCTTCGGGCGTGCCGTCCGTCGCCGCGGCCCGTGACGCATTCGTTCCTCCATCACCCCGCTTGCCCCATAATCCCGCGCTCTTCACGCACCGGGATCCACGCACGTGGTCAAGCCACTGCCGCGCCTGCGGCTCCAGGGGTTCAACAACCTGACCAAGGCGCTGTCGTTCAACATCTACGACATCTCCTATGCCGCCTCGGAGGATGAGCGCCAGCGCTACATCCAGTACATCGACGAGGCCTACAACGCCGACCGCCTGACGCAGATCCTGACGGACGTCGCCGACATCATCGGCGCCAACATCCTGAACATCGCGCGGCAGGACTACGACCCGCAGGGCGCGTCGGTGACGATCCTGATCTCGGAAGAGCCGGTGATCGACAAGAAGGACGCCGGCCGGGAGCTGATCTCCGACGCCGTCGTCGCGCACATGGACAAGTCGCACATCACGGTGCACACGTATCCGGAAACCCATCCGGACAACGGCATCGCGACCTTCCGCGCCGACATCGACGTGGCCACCTGCGGCGTGATCTCGCCGCTGAAGGCGCTGAACTACCTGATCGAGAGCTTCGAGTCCGACATCGTGGTGCTCGACTACCGCGTGCGCGGCTTCACCCGCGACATCAAGGGCAAGAAGCACTACATCGACCACAAGATCAATTCGATCCAGGACTACCTGGCGAAGAACGTGCGCAACCGCTACGAGATGCTCGACGTCAACGTCTACCAGGAGAACATCTTCCACACGAAGATGCACCTGAAGGACTTCGACCTCGATACCTACCTGTTCGAGGAGAAGTCCAAGAACCTCTCGTTCAAGGACCGCATGAAGGTCGAGGCGCGCCTCAAGCGGGAGATCGAGGAGCTGTACCACGGGCGCAATCTCGTCGATTGATTCGTGGTGGGGTGCGGGTGATCGGGAAAAGGCCGGCGAAAGCCGGCTTTTTCTTTGGGTGGTTGTGTGGGTAGGGTGGGTGTGGGTGCGTGCGACCTTGCGTTTCGGCTCGCTTGCAGCGTGGTTTCGCGTCCTTCCTGTCGGCCGGGTGGGAAGGGACGCGGACGCGCTTGCTGTGCTCGTCGTCACCGCGAAAGCGGGGTCCAAGGACGTTGCAGTGGGAATACTTCGTCCTACCTTCGCCTT
>CAZNRZ010000215.1:0-2417 GCA_964575535.1 uncultured Lysobacter sp.
CCGCCTTCGCCATGCTCGCCCGCAACGTGCGCCCGCACGCCTCGCGCGATGGGGTGCTGCACGTCACCACCAGCCTGCGCAACGACGCATCCTGGCCCCAGCCGCTGCCGGTCGTCGTGCTGAGCCTGTCCGACGTCGACGGCCGCGTGCTGGCCGCGCGCGCCGTGCCGCCGTCGGACTACGGGCGCGCCACCGCGACGCTGGTCGATCCCGGCGACAGCGTCGACATCGCCTTCGACGTGCGCGAGCCGTCGCCAGGCGTGGTGTCCTTCGATTTCCAGCTGCGCTGAGCGTCGCGGCACCCACCGCGACCGTCCGCGACTAGACTCCGCTCCCCGCCGCCCGCCCGCCTGCAGTCCGTGACAGCCGCCGCCCCGCTCGCCAAGGAAGCCCCGTCCGCCAGCCGCACGCCGCTGCGCGAGCACGTGGCGGTGTCGATCCGGCGCTTCCTCGGCGACCTCGACGGCTGCGACACCGAAGGCCTCTACGAGATCGCCCTGCGCGAGCTGGAGATCCCGCTGTTCGTCGAGGTGCTGCGCCACTGCGAGGGCAACCAGAGCCGCGCGGCGCAGATGCTGGGCATCCATCGCGCGACGCTGCGCAAGAAGCTGCGCGACTACGGGCTGGCGTAGCGCTTCGGGCGTAGCGCACCGCGCAAGGTCGGACCATGCATACGACGTACACGAAGGCGCCGCCGCACGCCGCGTGATCCGGTGTCCGCGACAAAGCGCAGCCGTCACCGCACCACACGCCGTCCTCCCGAACCGGCCGCCAGACCCGCGCCGCTATAATTCCGCACCTCCCCACACGCCCTCCGATCGCCATGTCCGCAGCCCTCAACGGCCCGACGGTGAAGCTTCGCCGCGCCCTGCTGTCCGTCTCCGACAAGACCGGCCTGCTGCCGCTGGCGCAGGCGCTTTCGCGGTATGGCGTCGAACTCGTCTCCACCGGCGGCACCGCGAAGGCGCTGCGCGATGCGGGGCTCGCGGTGCGCGACGTCAGCGAGCTCACCGGCTTCCCGGAAATGATGGACGGCCGCGTCAAGACGCTGCATCCCGTCGTGCACGGCGGCCTGCTCGGTCGCGCGGGCACCGACGATGACGTCATGGCCGCGCACGGCATCGCCGCCATCGACCTGCTCGTGCTCAACCTCTATCCGTTCGAGAAGGTGTCGACCGATCCGACGACGAAGCTCGACGTGATCGTCGAGAACATCGACATCGGCGGCCCGGCGATGCTGCGCTCCGCCGCGAAGAACTTCGCGCGCGTCGCGGTGGCCACCGATCCCTCGCAGTACGACGCCCTCATCGCCGAACTCGATGCAAACGACGGTGCGCTCGCCGGCGCTACGCGCTTCGCGCTGGCCGTCGCCGCGTTCAACCGCGTAGCGCAGTACGACGCCTGCATCAGCGATTACCTGTCCGCGATCGTCGAGGTCGCCGACAACGGCGGCGTCTGCCGCGGTCCGTTCCCGCAGCAGGCCAACGGCAGCTTCATCAAGGTCATGGACCTGCGCTACGGCGAGAACCCGCACCAGCAGGGCGCGTTCTACCGCGACCTGTGGCCGGTGCCCGGCACGCTCGCCACGTTCACCCAGCTGCAGGGCAAGGAGCTGTCGTACAACAACCTCGCCGACGCCGACGCGGCCTGGGAATGCGTGCGCCAGTTCGAGCGCACCGCCTGCGTGATCGTCAAGCACGCCAACCCCTGCGGCGTGGCTGAAGCGGGCGATGTGGCGGACGCGTACGAACGCGCCTATGCCACCGACCCCACCTCGGCCTTCGGCGGCATCATCGCCTTCAACCGTGCGGTAGATGCATCGACGATGAAGAGCATCCTCGACCGCCAGTTCGTCGAGGTGCTGATCGCGCCGGACTATGCTGATGAAGCGCTCGCGTACGCGAAGAAAAAGGCCAACGTGCGCGTGCTGCGCATCCCCCACGGCGACGGCCGCAACATGATGGACGTCAAGCGCGTGGGCTCGGGCCTGCTGATGCAGACCGCCGACAACCGCGAGGTCACGCGCGACGAGCTGAAGGTGGTGACCAGGCTCGCGCCCACCGAGGCGCAGCTGGCCGACCTGCTGTTCGCCTGGCGCGTGGCCAAGTTCGTGAAGTCAAACGCGATCGTCTACGCCAACGGTGGCTGCACCGTGGGCGTGGGTGCCGGCCAGATGAGCCGCGTGTACTCGGCACGCATCGCCGGCATCAAGGCGACCGACGCCGGCCTCGTGGTGCCCGGCTCGGTGATGGCCAGCGACGCGTTCTTCCCGTTCCGCGACGGCATCGACGCGGCGGCCGAAGCGGGCATCAGGGCGGTGATCCAGCCCGGCGGCTCGATGCGCGACAGCGAGGTGATCGCGGCGGCCGACGAGCACGGCCTCGCGATGGTGTTCACGGGCATCCGCCACTTCCGCC
>CAZNRZ010000216.1:0-2416 GCA_964575535.1 uncultured Lysobacter sp.
GGGTCGCCGCGATCGGCTTCGCCGCCATGCGCGTCGCGTATCGGTCCCCGCGGTTTACAGCCCCTCTCCCATCGGGAGAGGGGTCGGGGTGAGGGTTCGGTTTCGCGGGTGGATCGATGCGGCCGCGCAGCCTCAATCACCGTCGCCAGAAGGCTCCCCCGCCAGCCACGCATGCGCATCCGGCAGCGGTGCTTCGCCGTGGCGGCCGAGCGCGAGGAAGTCGAAGAGCTTCGGGTCGCTCAGCTGCGACGGCCGGATGTCGCCCAGCGCGCGCGAGATCGTCTCGATGCGGCCCGGGCTCTCGCGCTCCCAGGCGTCCATCATCCGCTTGACCTGCTTGCGCTGCAGGTTCTCCTGCGAGCCGCAGAGGTTGCAGGGGATGATCGGGAACTGCCGGGCTTCGGCATAGGCGGCGATGTCGTCCTCGCGCACGTAGGCCAGGGGGCGGATCACCACGTGCCTGCCGTCGTCGCTGAGCAACTTGGGCGGCATGCCCGAGAGCTTGGCGTGGAAGAACAGGTTGAGGAAGAACGTGGCGACGAGGTCGTCGCGATGATGGCCGAGCGCGATCTTGGTGAAGCCCTGCTGCTCGGCATACGTGTACAGCGCGCCGCGGCGCAGGCGCGAGCACAGCGAGCACATCGTCTTGCCCTCGGGCACGACGCGGGTGACCACCGAATAGGTGTCCTGCTCGAGGATGTGATGCTTCACCCCGATCGACTCGAGGTAGGCCGGCAGCACGTGCCCCGGGAAATCCGGCTGCTTCTGGTCGAGGTTCACCGCCACCAGCTCGAACTTCACCGGCGCTTTCTTCTGCAGCTGCAGAAGGATGTCGAGCATGGTGTAGCTGTCCTTGCCGCCGGACAGGCAGACCATCACCTTGTCGCCCTCTTCGATCATGCCGAAGTCGGCGATCGCGCGGCCGACCTGGTGGCGCAGGCGCTTGGCGAGCTTGTTGGCCTCGTGCTGCGCGCGCCGGGCGCGCGGCGGCAGGGGTTCGGCGAGGGGAATCACGGGAAGCGGGACGACGGTGCTCATCGCGCCATTCTACGAAAGCGCCCGCGCCCGACCCTGAGTGCGTTCAGCCGCGCCGCGCTCGCGGGCGTCATGCGCGCGCGCTAGGCTTGTGCCATGAACGATGGCCGCCGCCCCGCCGACATCGCCCGCCAGCTCGCCGAGCTGCGCCAGCAGCACCGCGACCTCGATCTCGCGATCGAGGGCATCAAGCACGCGCCGATCCGCGACGAACTGGCGATCACCCGCCTGAAGAAGCGCCGGCTGCAGCTCAAGGACTGCATCACGCGGCTGGAGTCGTCGCTGATTCCGGACGAGCCGGCCTGACTGCCGGCGAATCGGGCGTGGGGAACCGGCCTGCGACGGTGTCGGCAGCCTGATCCCGCCAGCGGGTCCGATCGCGGCTGCCGACGACGGCAAGGGCTCTTGGCGAACCGGCAGCCCGCGCACGCGCGTGACCGATTCGCTATTCCCGGTTCCCGGCCGCCTCCGGGCTCACCTTCTCGATCGAATGCCGCAGCTCGCGGCCGAGGATGAACTTCGCATCCCGGGCCCAGGCATCCAGGCGTTCGTCGAAGGTGAGCTTGCCGTTCTCGTCGGCGCGTACCAGGCGCAGTGCGCGCAGCTGGGCGATGAAGCCGCGGAACAGGCTCTTGTCGAAGAACTCCGGTGCGGCCGGCGCGTACAGCAGCGACAGGCGCTGGGCGGCGAGCTGGCACAGCGTTTCCAGTTCGCCGGCGCTGAGGCGGCCGGGGCCGTTCTTGGCCAGCACGGAAATCGCGATGTAGTAGCGCTCGAAGGCCTGCTGCAGCGAATGCCCGAGCGCGCGCAGGCGGAAGACTTCGTCGGACTGGCTGGCGTTGCGCGCGAGCGTGTCGCCGTCCTCGCCCACGCGCTGCAGCAGGCCCTCGGCGACGAACAGCTCGACGGTGCGCTCCAGGCGGTCGGCGAATTCGTCCTCGGTCCAGGGCAGGAACAGTTCGGCCTGCAGGAAGGGGTAGACGCTGCGGCCCAGGCGCAGCACCGACGACAGCGCCATGCGCCGGCTGTTCTGGAAGCAGCAGGCCACCCAGGCCGCGGCGGTGAACAGGTGCAGCACGTTGTTGCGGAAATACGACAGCAGCACCGCCTTCTCGCCGTCGACTTCCAGCACGTCGCCCAGCGGATGCTTCACCCGCAGCAGTACGCCGATCTCCTCGGCATGGGCGATGATCTCCGCCGGCGTATGCGGGGTGACGGTGACGCGGTCGGAATAGGGCAGCTGCGCGAGCAGCTTCTTGGAGAGCGCGATCTGCTCGAGCAGGTCGGCCTCGCTCATGGCGTGCTTGGGCGTGGACAGCAGCGCCAGCGCCAGCAGGTTGATCGGATTGACGTCGGCGGCGCGGTTGATGTTGACCTGGAT
>CAZNRZ010000217.1:0-2392 GCA_964575535.1 uncultured Lysobacter sp.
GCCATAGCTTCGCGAGGGGAAGAACTCCGCCAGCGAACGCGCCGCCAGCCGCGTGCGGTCGGCGCCGGTCAGGCAGATCGCGGTGACGATCGAGATGCCCAGCCCCATCGCCACGTACTGCTTGATCACCTCCCAGCCGCCGACTTCCAGCGCGACCGTGTAGGGCACGCGTGCGCGCTGGAAGACGAGGTCGACCATGCGGTAGGTGGTCTGGCGCTGCGGGGGCAGGATCAGTCCGTGGGGAGACAGGTCGGCCAGCGCGATGTCCGCCTTGCCGGCCAGCGGGTGCTCGACCGGCGTGATCAGCATCGGGTCGTAGGAGACGACGGGCTGGTAAGCGAGATCCCCGGGCACGTCGAGCATCGAGCCCACCGCGAGGTCGGCGCCGTCGTCGCGCAGCAGGTTCAGCCCGCGCGCGCCGGTGACGTTGTGCAGGATCAGGCGGATGTCGGGGTACTGCGCGCGGAAGGCTTCGACGATGCGCGGCAGCAGGTAGACGATGGTCGAGCTGCCGGCCGCCACGTGCAGCTCGCCGGCGTCGAGGCCGCGGATGCGGTCGCGGAACAGGGTGTCGATGGCCTCCAGGCCTTCCACCAGCGGGCGCGCGAGCTCGTACAGCGCCTCGCCCTCGCGGGTCAGCGTAAGCCGCCGGCCATTGCGTTCGAGCAGGGCCACGCCGAGGTCGCGCTCCAGCGCCTGCAGCTGCAGGGTGACCGCGGGCTGGCTCAGGAACAGCGCCTCCGCGGCCCGTGACACCGAGCCCAGTCGCGCCACCTGGCAGAAGGCGCGCAAGGGCTTGAGGCGGTCGGCCTTGTAGGAAAAGCGCGGGTTGGCGGGTGGCTTCGCAGGCATGACGGCCGCGTGTATTCGATTTCCTTATAGATCGCATTGACAAAACTTGTTTGTCAAATACCGGACGCCGGCGCATGGTCGATCCATCGAAACGACCACGAGGCGTGACCATGTCAGCAGTGCTGATCCGGACGGAAGAAGGCGACGGGGTCGACGTCACCGCCCGCGCGAGCGGGCAGGACGCGATCCTCACCCCCGCCGCGCTCGACTTCCTCGCCGGCCTGCATCGCCGCTTCGAGCCCGCCCGGCAGGCGCGCCTCGCTGCCCGCCGCCTCCGCCAGGCGCGCTTCGATGCCGGCGCGCTGCCCGACTTCCGCCCCGACACCGCCGACATCCGCGCTGCCGACTGGCGCGTCGCCCCGCTGCCTGCCGCGCTGCTCGACCGCCGCGTCGAGATCACCGGGCCGGTCGATCCGAAGATGGTGATCAACGCGCTGAACTCCGGCGCGAAGGTCTACATGGCCGACTTCGAGGACAGCACGGCCCCGACATGGGGGAACCTCATCACCGGCCAGCGTGCGCTCAAGGCCGCGGTCGCCGGCACGCTCGACTTCACCGCACCGGGCGGCAAGCGCTACGTCCTGCGCCCGTTCGAGGAACAGGCGGTGCTGATGGTCCGCCCGCGCGGCTGGCACCTGGGCGAGAAGCACATGCTCGTCGACGGCCAGCCGGTGTCGGGCAGCCTGTTCGATGCCGCCCTGTTCGCCTTCCACAACGCGCAGGCGCTGGCCGCGAAGGACCGCGGGCCGTACTTCTACCTGCCGAAGCTCGAATCCATGGAGGAGGCGCAGCTGTGGAACGACGTGCTGGACGCCGTCGAGCAGGAATTGAAGCTGCCGCGCGGCCAGATCCGGGTCACCGTGCTCATCGAGACGCTGCCGGCCGCCTTCGAGATGGACGAGATCCTGCACGCGCTGCGCGGGCGCATCGCCGGCCTCAACTGCGGCCGCTGGGACTACGTCTTCTCCTACATCAAGACCTTCCGCGCCCACCGCGACCGGGTGCTGCCCGAGCGCGGCCAGGTGACGATGACGCAGCCCTTCCTGCGCGCCTACTCCGAGCTGCTGATCCAGACCTGCCACCGCCGCGGCGCGCATGCCATGGGCGGCATGGCCGCGCAGATTCCGATCCCGAACGACGCGGCAGCCAACGACGCCGCGCTGGCCAAGGTGCGCGCCGACAAGCTGCGCGAAGTCACCGCCGGCCACGACGGCACCTGGGTCGCGCATCCCGCGCTGATTCCGCTGGCTCGCGCCGTCTTCGACGAGCGCATGCCCGCCGTCCACCAGCAGCACGAGCTGCGCCACGACGTACTGGTCACCCGCGACGACCTGATCGCCCCGTCCATCGGCTCGATCACCCGCGCCGGCTTCGAAGGCAACGTCGAGGTCTGCGTGCGTTACCTCGCCGCCTGGCTCGACGGCAACGGCTGCGTGCCCATCCACTGGCTGATGGAGGACGCCGCCACCGCCGAGATCGCCCGCGCGCAGCTCTGGCAATGGCTGCACGCCGGCGACCTGCATCTCGACGACGGCACGCC
>CAZNRZ010000218.1:0-2389 GCA_964575535.1 uncultured Lysobacter sp.
TGGACCCGATGCAGCAGAAGATGATGCAGTTCATGCCGCTGGTGTTCGGCGTGATGTTCGCCTTCTTCCCGGCGGGCCTGGTGCTGTACTGGGTCACCAACGGCCTGCTCGGCCTGCTGCAGCAGTGGTGGATGCTGCGGCTCTACGGCGAGAAGGCGGCGGCCAAGGCCTGACCCACGGAGCCCGCGCGATGCGGGCTCCGTCGTTTCCACGCCTCGTCACGCACAGATCGATGTCCATGCGCGAGACCATCGCCGCCATCGCCACCGCGCCGGGACACGGCGGCGTCGGCATCGTGCGGTTGTCCGGTCTGCGCGCACGCGAGATCGGCGAGCGCATCGCCGGCCGCATCCTGCGTGCGCGCCACGCGCACCACGTGCGCTTCGCCGATGCACGCGGCGAGGTGATCGACGACGGCATCGCGCTCTGGTTCGCCGCGCCGCGCAGCTATACAGGCGAGGACGTGGTCGAGCTGCAGGCCCATGGCAGCCCGGCCGTGCTCGCGCAGCTGCTCGACGCCGCCTGCGCGCAGGGCGCGCGGCTGGCGAGGCCCGGCGAGTTCAGCGAGCGCGCCTTCCTCGAAGGCCGGCTCGACCTCGCCCAGGCCGAGGCGGTCGCCGACCTGATCGCCGCCAGCGATGCGCGTGCCGCACGCGCCGCGCGCCGCGCGCTCGATGGCGAGTTCTCGCGCCGCGTCGAGGCCATCGCCGCCGACCTGCTGCACGCCCGCGTGCACTGCGAGGCGGCGATCGACTTCGCCGACGAGCCGCTGGACACGCTCGGCGGCGACGCGCTGCGCTCGCGCATCGACGCGATCGCCATCGCACTGGACATGCTGCTCGCACAGGCCGAGCAGGGCCGCCGGCTGCGCGAAGGGCTGCACGCGGTGATCGTGGGCGCGCCGAACGCTGGCAAGAGTTCGCTGCTCAACGCACTGGCCGGCGTCGACCGCGCCATCGTCACCGACGTGGCCGGCACCACCCGCGACGTGCTGCACGAGACCGTGCGCGTGGACGGCGTCGAACTGGTGCTGGTCGACACCGCGGGACTTCGCGAGAGCGGTGATGCGATCGAGCGCGAAGGCATGCGCCGCGCACGTGCCGAACTCGGACGCGCCGACCTCGTGCTCGCGCTGGTCGATACACACGAACCCGGCGCCGCGCGCGCCGCGCTCGAAGTCGAACTGGCAGACGCGGCGCGCGTGCTGTGGATCGCCAGCAAGAGCGATCTCGGCGATGCCGCGCCCGCTGACGACGGGTGGTTGGCGGTGTCGGCGCGCACCGGCGCCGGGCTCGATCGCCTGCGCGCCCGCCTGCGCGAGCTCGCATCGGGCGACGCCGCCGGCGAAGGCGCGTTCACCGCGCGCGCGCGCCACGTGCAGGCGCTGCAGGCCGCACGCGAGGCGTTGGCGGAGGCACGCGCGCAGTTCGCGCACGAACACCTCGACCTCGCCGCCGACGGACTGCGCCGGGCGCACGATGCGCTCGGCGAGATCACCGGCCGCGTGCGCGCCGACGACCTGCTCGGCCACGTCTTCGCGAGCTTCTGCATCGGCAAGTGATGCCGGCACGGCCGGATGGGCTGCCACACCCTGCCGGGTACGGACGGCGTCGGCTGCTCGGATACGCGTGCCAACCCGCGTCGCCACGTCGACGCGAACCGCGTCCACATCGCCCTCCATCGCCGCGCGAGGGCTGACCCGCGACGGCCGCTGCCTCAGGCAGTGCCGTCGTGCGCCTGCTCCAGCGGACGGTCGGGACGTGGACTCGACTATGGCCGCGGCGCTGCAAGGCATTCACGGATGCAAGGAGAGCGGGCTGCCAATGTCGTCCGCTGAACCGCGCCGGCGAACCGGGTGGCCCCTAGGAGCCGCGCGGGCTATGGTGGTCCGCGTTCCTTTTCTCCATCCCGCCTGTCGGCGGAGGACTGCTGCCGTGGCGGCCGGGCCGGCCTTTCCATTGTCGGGTGTGATGTCATGAGCACGCAGCCCGAACGGCTGTGGGGTGCCGGCGGCCCCCGCCCGCCCGGCCGCTTCCAGGCCGGAAGCGGCCGACGTCTCCTTCATGACCCACCTGCCCACGCCTGAGCAGGCGTGCGCTGGCGCCGCCTGACGCGGCAACCGCCGCAGGTCATCCCTGTTGAATCCGACGCCCCGGCCCGCTCGGCCGGGTGATCCGTCTGCGCGCCCGCGTCCGTGGACGCAGCCGATCGCCCGGTCGTCGCGTACGTGCCCAGCGCGTCCCACGAGGAGTTCCCATGAGCCACGACCGCATGGTCCGCCACCGCCTGCGCGAACGCCGCGCCGGCGTCCGCATCGTGATGATCCTGTCCACCCTGCTGCTGGCCGTCGGCGCCTGCAGCACGCGCGCGGCCGGAGCCGGCGCGGCGG
>CAZNRZ010000219.1:0-2374 GCA_964575535.1 uncultured Lysobacter sp.
TTCGCGGCCAAGCCGCGCAGCTTCGCGCAGAAGGTCAACCGCAAGATGTATCGCGCCGCGATGGCGTCGATCCTCTCCGAGCTCAACCGCCAGGGCCGCATCTCGGTCGTCGACGCTTTCGAAATGGAAGCGCCGAAGACCAAGGACCTGATCGTCAAGCTCAAGGATCTCGGCACCGGCCGCCGTCCGCTCCTCGTCACCGAGGACGCGACGGAGAACCTGTACCTGTCGGCGCGCAACCTGCCGTATGTCGAAGTCCGCGATGTCCAGGGCCTCGACCCGGTGACGCTCGTCGGCGCCGACTCGGTCGTGTTCACGGCCGATGCGGTCAAGAAGATCGAGGAGTGGCTGGCATGAACGACGCCAAGCTCTACAGCATCATCCGCGCGCCGCGCATCTCCGAAAAGACCGCGCGTCTCCAGGAAGTCTCGAACCAGTACGTCTTCGAAGTTTCGACCGAAGCGAACAAGCTCGAGATCAAGGAAGCCGTCGAGAAGATCTTCGGTGTCAACGTGCGCGCTGTGAACGTCGTGAACGTGAAAGGCAAGAGCAAGGCCTTCAAGTTCCGCATGGGCCGCCGCGCCGACTGGCGCAAGGCGTACGTGACGCTGGCCGAAGGCCAGTCGATCGACGTGATGGCCACGGCCTGAGGATAGACACATGGCATTGATGACCTTCAAGCCCACCTCGCCCGGCCGCCGCAGCGCGGTCCGCGTGGTGACTCCCGGCCTCCACAAGGGCGATCCGTACGCGCCGCTGGTGGAGAAGCAGGGCAAGAGTGGTGGCCGCAACCACCATGGCCGCATCACCACGCGTCACATCGGTGGTGGCCACAAGCAGCACTACCGCATCATCGACTTCAAGCGCGACAAGGTCGGCATCCCCGCCCGCGTCGAGCGGATCGAGTACGACCCGAACCGCACCGCGCACATCGCGCTGCTGTGCTACGTCGACGGTGAGCGTCGCTACATCATCGCGCCCAAGGGCCTGAAGGATGGCGACCAGGTGATCGCGGGCCGCGACGCCCCGATCCGCGTCGGCAACACGCTGCCGCTGACCAACATCCCGGTCGGCTCGACCGTGCACTGCATCGAGATGAAGCCGGGCAAGGGCGCGCAGCTCGCCCGCGCCGCCGGCGCCGGCGTGCAGCTGGTCGCCCGCGAGCAGGGGTATGCGACGCTCCGTCTGCGTTCGGGCGAAATGCGCAAGGTTCCGGCCGAGTGCTGCGCCACGATCGGCGAAGTCGGCAACGACGAGCACAACCTCGAGAAGCTGGGCAAGGCCGGTGCGAAGCGCTGGCGCGGCGTCAAGCCGACCGTTCGCGGCGCGGCCATGAACCCGGTCGACCATCCGCACGGCGGTGGTGAGGCCAAGGCCGGCCAGGGCAACCCGCATCCGGTCACCCCGTGGGGCGTCCCGACCAAGGGTTACAAGACCCGCAAGAACAAGCGGACGGCGCAGTTCATCGTTCGCGACCGCAGGAGCTAATCGGCCATGCCACGTTCACTCAAGAAGGGCCCGTTCGTCGATCACCACCTGCTCAAGAAGGTGGAGACGGCCGGCAACAACAAGAAGCCGATCAAGACCTGGTCGCGCCGTTCGACCGTGATGCCGGAAATGATCGGCTTCACGATCGCCGTCCATAACGGGAAGAACCACATCCCGGTCCTCGTCAACGAGAACATGGTCGGTCACAAGCTCGGCGAGTTCGCCATGACCCGTACGTTCAAGGGTCACGTGGCCGACAAGAAGTCGAGGTAAGGAGACGATCATGGAAGCGAAAGCCATCCTGCGCACCGCGCGCATCTCTCCCCAGAAGGCCCGCCTGGTCGCCGACCAGGTGCGCGGCCTCTCCGCCGAACGCGCCGTGAACCTGCTCAAGTTCTCGGACAAGAAGGCCGCGTCGATGATCCGCAAGGTCGTCGAGTCGGCCATCGCGAACGCCGAAAACAACCAGGGCGCCGACGTGGACGAACTCCGCGTCAAGACCATCATGGTCGACGAAGGTCCGACGCTTAAGCGCTTCATGGCGCGAGCGAAGGGCCGCGGCACCCGCATCCTCAAGCGCACCAGCCACATCACTGTGGTCGTGGGCGCGGGCAAGTAAGGCGGAGCAGACAATGGGTCATAAAGTTCATCCCACCGGTATCCGCCTGGGCATCGCCAAGGACTGGAACTCGAAGTGGTTCGCCAACAAGAAGCAGTTCGCCGGCTTCCTTGCTGCCGACCTGCGCGTTCGCCTGCTGCTTCGCAAGAAGCTCGCCGCGGCCGGTATCTCGAAGATCCTGATCGAGCGCCCGGCCAATAACGCGCGCGTCACGATCCACACCGCCCGTCCGGGCGTGGTGATCGGCAAGCGCGGCGAGGACATCGA
>CAZNRZ010000220.1:0-2351 GCA_964575535.1 uncultured Lysobacter sp.
GCGGCCGACGAGCACGGCCTCGCGATGGTGTTCACGGGCATCCGCCACTTCCGCCACTGAGCGGCATCCCCTTTTCCCACCGGGAGAAGATGTCTGGATGGTGGATGAGGCTTCGAACAGGCCGGCGCCACCGGCCACGGCGTGAGTCCGCGCGCGCGGCGGACCTAGCCGCGCAACCCGTCACCCCTCAACGCGCGCGCCAGATCTCCGCGTCCACCCCGTCGGCGATCTCCGCATGTTCTTCGATGCGGAACTCGGGCGTCCTGCCGGCGCGCAGCTGCGCGTCGTAGTCGCGCGTCAGCTTCACCACCACGCCCGAGAGCATCAGGATCGCGACGAGGTTGATGGAGGCCATGATCGCCATCGAGGCGTCGGCGGCGTCCCAGACGATCTGCACCTTCGAGTACACGCCCCAGGTCACGACCGCGAGCGTCACCAGCCGCAGCACGAGCAGGCCTTTGCGGCCGCCGCCGAGGTAGAGCAGGTTGTTCTCGGCATACGAGTAGTTGCCGATGATCGTGGTGAAGGCGAAGAAGAACAGCGCGACCGCGACGAAGACGCTGCCGGCGTCGCCGAAGAACACGGTCATCGCGCGCTGGGTCAGCAGCACGCCGTCGGCTTCCCCGCTGCTCACGCCCGACAGCAGGATCACGAAGCCGGTGGCGCTGCAGACCAGCAGCGTATCGATGAACACGCCGAGGGCCTGCACCAGGCCCTGGCTCGCCGGATGGTGCGGCACCGGCGTGGCGGCCGCGGCGATGTTCGGCGCGCTGCCCATGCCGGCCTCGTTCGAATACAGCCCGCGCTTCACGCCCTGCAGCATGGCCGCGGCGAGCCCGCCGAGCACGCCACCGGCCGCGGCATCGAGGCCGAACGCGCTGCGCATCACCAGCACCAGCACCTCGGGCACGCGCTCGATGTTGGTGAGCACGACCCACGCGGCCAGGCCGATGTAGCCCAGCGCCATCACCGGCACCACCCATTCGGAGAAGCGTGCGACGCCGCGCAGGCCGCCGAAGATGATCGCCGCGGTGAGCAGCACCAGTGCGAGCGCGATCGTGCCCTGCCCCAGCCCGAAGGCCGCACCGGCCGACTGCGCGATCGCATTGGCATGCACGCTGGAGAAGATCGCGCCGTAGCTCACCAGCAGCGACACCGCGAACGCGATGCCCATCCAGCGCTTCTTCAGCCCGCGCTCCATGTAGTAGGCCGGGCCGCCGCGGTACTGGCCGGCGTCGTCGCGCGCCTTGTAGAGCTGGGCGAGCGAACTCTCGGCATAGGCCGTCGCCATGCCCAGCACCGCCGTGCACCACATCCAGAACAGCGCGCCCGGGCCGCCAAGGCTGATCGCGATCGCCACGCCCGCGAGGTTGCCGGTGCCCACGCGCGCGGCCAGGCTGGTGCACAACGCCTGGAATGGCGAGATGCCGCTCGCATCGCTCGCGGTGCCGCGCGCAACCACGCTGAGCATGTGCGGGAAGCGCCGCAGCTGGATGCCGCGCAGGCGCAGGGTGAAGTACAGGCCGACGAGCAGCAGCCCGTAGGTCAGCACGTAGTTCCACAGCACCGAATTGATCAGGCCCACCACCGGGCCCAGCAGCGCGTCGACCAGGGGCAGCCCATCGCTCATCGCAGCACTCCTCGCAGGGGCGGCGATGCTAGCAGCCGGTCGCCGAAGGACAGGTGCTCCCGTAAGATCGCGTGCTTCTTCGCGTATGGAAAACCGGCATGAAGGTCCTCGTCATCGGCTCCGGCGGCCGCGAGCACGCGCTGGCCTGGAAGCTCGCGCAGTCGTCGCGCGTCGACGAAGTGCTGGTCGCGCCGGGCAACGCGGGCACGCAGCGCGAGGCGAAGTGCCGCAACGTCGACATCGCCGCCACCGACATCGACGGCCTGCTCAACTTCGTCGAACTCGAAGCCATCGACGTGACCGTCGTCGGCCCCGAGGGGCCGCTCGTGGCCGGGATCGTCGATCGTTTCCGCGCCGCCGGCCAGCGCGTCTTCGGCCCGACCGCCGCCGCCGCGCAGCTCGAGGGCAGCAAGGCCTTCGCCAAGGATTTCCTCGCCCGCCACGGCATTCCCACCGCGCATTACGCGGTGCATACCGATGTGCAGCAGGCGTTGGACTACGTACGCGGGACGGGCGCGCCCATCGTCATCAAGGCCGACGGGCTCGCCGCCGGCAAGGGCGTCATCGTCGCGATGACCCTGCCCGAAGCCGAAGCCGCGATCACCGACATGCTCGCCGGCAACGCCTTCGGCAGCGCCGGCAGCCGCGTGGTGATCGAGGAATTCCTCGAGGGCGAGGAAGCCAGCTTCATCTCGATGGTCGATGGCCGCACCGCGCTGCC
>CAZNRZ010000221.1:0-2331 GCA_964575535.1 uncultured Lysobacter sp.
ACGGCTACGACGTGCGCTGCTCGCGCGAGTTCAAGGTGTTCACCAACATCAACTCGACGATCGTCGACCCCAAGCATTTCGACGAAGGCAGCTTCGTCGACATCGAATCCGACGTCTGCATCATCCCGCCCAATTCGTTCGCCCTCGCGCGCACGGTCGAATATTTCCGCATCCCGCGCGACACGCTGGTGGTCTGCCTCGGCAAGAGCACGTATGCGCGCTGCGGGATCATCGTCAACGTCACGCCGCTGGAGCCGGAGTGGGAAGGCCACGTGACGCTGGAGTTCAGCAACACCACGCCGCTGCCCGCGCGCATCTATGCGAACGAGGGCGTCGCGCAGATGCTGTTCTTCCAGTCCGACGAGGTCTGCGAGACGTCCTATCGCGATCGCGGCGGGAAGTACCAGGGGCAGCGCGGGGTGACGTTGCCCCGTACCTGAGTTCGAAATAACGGGCGTCACCGGATCGCGGTGCACGCCGGATGTCAGGATCGCGCCGTCAGCCGATGTGCGCCGCGTTCGACGCGGCCGCGCCGTTATGCCAGCGCCGCGCGCAGTGCCGACAGCGCATTTGCGAGCGCATCGGGCGTATAACGCTCTGCCGGCGCCGCACCCCAGACCGGCTTCGGCCACGCCGCGTCATCGCGGAAGCGCGCGATGACGTGCACGTGCAGCTGCGACACGACATTGCCCAGCGCCGCGATGTTGAGCTTGTCCGGCGAGTGCAGGGCCTTGAGTGCGTCGCCGGCGCGGGCGCACTCGTCGAGCAGGCGGTGCTGGTCGTCCGGCGCGAGATCGAACCATTCGACCGCATCCGCGACGCGCGGCACGAGGATCAGCCACGGGTGCAACCGGTTGTCCATCAGCAGCATGTCGCAGAGTGCGAACGACGCCACGTGATGCGTGTCCGCGGCCAGCTGGGGATGCAGTAGCCAGCTCATTCGCCCACCGCGCCTAGGAAGCCGAGCGTGCGCGACCAGGCCAGCATCGCCGAGGGTGCATCGAAATCCGCGCGCGGATCGCAGTTGAAACCATGGCCCGCCGGGTAGACGTGCATGCGCGCGCCCGCCAGTTTCTCGCGGTGCAGGGCGACGTGCTCCGCCGGGATGATCGGATCGCGCTCGCCGAAGTGCATGAGCATGGGCGCGCGCAGCGGCTCGTCGAGAAAGGGAACGCTGCGGCCACCGTAGTAGCTGACCGCGGGAAGCCCGAGGCGCGTATTGGCGAGCAGGGCGACGGTGCCGCCCCAGCAGAAGCCAATCGCGGCGACTGCACGGCCGGCGCGGTCCAGCCGCGCCGCCGCGGCGTCGACGATGTCGATCGCGCGATCGAATCCGAGTGCGGCGGTGAGTTCGCGTCCGCGCTCGATGCCCGCTTCGTCGTAGGCCAGCTCCACGCCGCGCTCCATCGGGTCGCACAGCGAGGGAGCGAGAACCTCGTGGCCCGCGGCGGCCAGGCGCGTCGCGAGGTCGCGGATATGCGTGTTGACGCCGAAAATTTCCTGCACGAGGACCACCGCCGGCCGGGTCGGAGCGCCGCGCTCGGGCGGTGCGTGCCATGCGCGCACGTCGCCGTGCGGCGTGGCGAGTTCGATCCATTCGCCCATGAAAGCCTCCGCGTCGAAGACGGGCCAGTATGAACGCGATACGGCCGCTTCGGGCGGCGTGCCGGGGCGCCGGTATACTGCGCGCCTCGCCGCAGGCGCCGCCGCGGCCAGCCGGGCCGTCGCCGACCGCCCCCTCAAGCATCCCGATCATGCCCATCCAGAATTCCGCGGCGCGCAACCCGCGCGTCGGCTTCGTGAGCCTCGGCTGCCCGAAGGCGCTCGTCGACTCCGAACGCATCCTCACGCAGCTGCGCGTGGAGGGTTACGACCTCGTGCAGACCTACGACGATGCCGACGTGGTGGTCGTCAACACCTGCGGCTTCATCGACTCGGCGGTGGAGGAATCGCTCGACGCGATTGGCGAGGCGATGGCCGAGAACGGTCGCGTGATCGTGACCGGCTGCCTGGGCAAGCGCGCCGAGGTGATCCGCGAAGCGCACCCGGACGTGCTGGCCATCAGCGGGCCGGCCGACTACACCAGTGTGATGTCCGCGGTGCACGCGGCGCTGCCGCCCACGCGCAACGCCTTCCTCGACCTGCTGCCGGCGCCGCAGGACGACGTGGGCATCAAGCTCACGCCGAAGCATTACGCGTACCTGAAGATTTCCGAGGGCTGCAACCATCGCTGCAGCTTCTGCATCATCCCGTCGATGCGCGGCGACCTCGTGTCGCGCCCGGTCGACCAGGTGCTGCGCGAGGCCGAGAAGCTCGTCATGGGCGGCGTGC
>CAZNRZ010000222.1:0-2292 GCA_964575535.1 uncultured Lysobacter sp.
CGGTGGTCGTCGACATCGCCATCGACCAGGGCGGCTGCTTCGAGACCTCGCGCCCCACCACGTGGAAGGAGCCGACCTACGTGGAGGAGGGCGTGACCCACTTCTGCGTGACCAACATGCCGGGCGCCGTGCCGCAGACTTCGTCGCAGGCGATCTGCGCGGCGATCCTGCCGTGGGTGAACCGCCTGGCCGCCGGCAACTGGCGCCAGGACCAGGCGCTGATCCGCGGCATCAACGTCGAGGGCGGCTCGATCGTGCACCCGGCGCTGCAGGGGATGGCTGTTTAAGGCAGGGATCCGGGAACGGGGATCGTCGGCTGTTCGGCCGGCGAATGCCGGGACTCAAGCGGATTCTGCGTGGCGCCGGTGCCGGAATGGGCCGGCGCTTCCGCATTATGAGTCCGCGAATCCCGGCGTTTCGCCGACGTAGGTCGCCTGTCCCCAATTCCAGCTTTTCACGTATATTCAACGACTAACACGCATCAGCTGAGGCGAACTCTCACGTGGCGCAGGCACCCGCCGCTACCCGCAAGAAGGCCGCGAGCGCGGGCCGTCCGCCCGAGCGCGCGGCCGCCTCGCCGCGCCGCCAGCGCATGACGCGCGACATCGCGCTGATCTTCCTCGCGCCGGCGCTGCTCTATCTGGTCGCCTGCCTCGCGAGCTATTCGCCGGCCGATCCGGGCTGGTCCACCGCGGGTTCGATCACGGCGCCACTGCGGAATGTCGGCGGCAGCGTGGGGGCCGTCATCGCCGACGTGCTGCTCAACCTGTTCGGCTTCGCCGCCTACCTGCTGCCGCTGATCCTGGGCGCGGTCGCTTGGTTCGCGCTGTTCTGGAAGGATGGCGAGGGTGAGCAGTCCGACCTCGGGCCGGCCCTGCGCCTGGTGGGGCTGGTCGCCTTCTTCATCGCCATGTGCGGGCTGCTGCACCTTCGCCTGCATGCGGGCGACGGCGACCTGACACGAGCGGGCGGCATATTCGGCAAGCTCGTCGGCAGCTCGCTCTCGCGCGGCTTCGGGCGGCTGGGCGGCAACCTCTTCCTGCTCGCGCTTCTGCTCACCTCGGTCACGCTGGCCACGGGCCTGTCGTGGCTGGCGGTGATGGATCGCCTCGGCCAGTGGGTGCTCGCCACCGGTCCGCTGTTCTCGAAGCTCTTCCGCCGCGGAACGAAACAGGCCGGCGAATGGCAGCAGACCCGCGCCCTGCGCGAGGAGCGCGAGCAGGTCCGCAAGGTGGAGACCGCCCGGCGCGAGAAGCGCGAGCCGGTGAAGATCGAGCCGCCGCCGGCGCCCGTGGTGGAGAAAAGCGAGCGCGCCAAGCGCGAGCAGCAGATCCCGCTGTTCCATGTGCCCGATGGCAGCGGCATCGCGCCGCTCGCGCTGCTCGACGACCCCAAGCCGCAGCCCAAGGGCTACGACCCGGAGACGCTGGAAACGCTGTCGCGCCAGATCGAGTTCAAGCTCAAGGACTTCCGCATCGACGCCAGCGTGGTCGGCGCCTATCCCGGCCCGGTCATCACACGCTTCGAAATCGAGCCCGCGCCCGGCATCAAGGTCAGCCAGATTTCGAGTCTGGACAAGGACATAGCGCGCGGACTTTCAGTGAAGTCTGTGCGTGTCGTCGACGTGATCCCGGGCAAGTCGGTGATCGGCCTGGAGATCCCGAACGTCAACCGGGAGATGATCTATCTCTCGGAACTCCTGCGGTCGAAGGAGTACGACAAGTCCGCGAGCCCGCTCACGCTGGCGCTGGGCAAGGACATCGCCGGCCGTCCGACCGTGGCGGACCTCGCGCGCATGCCGCACCTGCTCGTCGCCGGCACCACCGGCTCCGGCAAGTCGGTCGCGGTCAACGCGATGGTGCTCTCGCTGCTCTACAAGGCCTCCGCCAGGGACGTGCGGATGCTGATGATCGACCCGAAGATGCTGGAGCTTTCCGTCTACCAGGGCATCCCGCACCTGCTGGCGCCGGTCGTCACCGACATGAAGGAGGCCGCGAACGGCCTGCGCTGGTGCGTGGCCGAGATGGAGCGCCGCTACAAGCTCATGTCGGCGGTGGGCGTGCGCAACCTGTCGGGCTTCAACAAGAAGGTCACCGACGCGATCAACGCCGGCCAGCCGCTGATGGACCCGCTGTTCCGTCCGAACGCCGAGGCAGGCGAGGTGCCGCGCCAGCTCGAGCCGCTGCCCTACATCGTCGTCTTCATCGACGAATTCGCCGACATGATGATGATCGTCGGGAAGAAGGTGGAGGAGCTGATCGCCCGCCTGGCGCAGAAGGCGCGCGCGGCCGG
>CAZNRZ010000223.1:0-2242 GCA_964575535.1 uncultured Lysobacter sp.
CCGGCCATGTCGAACTTGGACTTGTGGCAGGGGCAGAAGTAGCCGCCCTTCCAGTTCGCGTCGAACGGCTCGGGGCGGATCTCCGCCTTCATTTCCGGCGCGCAGCCCAGGTGCGTGCACAGGCCCACCAGCACGGACACTTCCGGCTTGATCGCGCGGAAGATCGGATTGCCCTGCAGCACGTAGGCCGGCTGCTGTTCCGGGTTTTCCGACTTCGGATCACGCAGCTGGTCGTTGAGCGTGGGCAGCGCCTGCAGCACCGCCTGCGAGCGGCGGACGATCCAGATGGGCTGGCCGCGCCACTCGACGACCAGGCGCTGGCCTTCGGCCAGTGCGCCGATGTCGGCGGTGACCGGTGCGCCCGCGAGCTTGGCGCGCGCGCTCGGATTCCACGACTTGATGAAAGGCACCGCCGCGAAACCGGCACCGACGGCGCCGACCACGGCCGTGGTGGCGGTCAGGAAACGACGCCGGCCCGCATTGATGGGCTCGTTGACCCCTTCGTTGGCCATCCGGCACTCCGAGAACTGTTCGACGTGGGCCGCGACGTCACCGGAGCGGCGCGCGGCTGAAAAGACGCGGAAGTGTAACGGAATGGTGAAGCGGCCGACAATCGGCGGCGGTGCCCCGAATGACGCTCAGCGGCGGACCGGCGCGGCGCGATAGCGCTCGGCGAGCTGGGCGACGCGAACCACGTAGTGCTGCGTCTCCTTGTACGGCGGCACGCCCTTGTGGCGGTCGACCGCGCCCTCCCCCGCGTTGTAGCCGGCGGCGGCCAACGTGAGGTTGCCGTTGAAGCGCTTGAGCAGCCACGCCAGGTACTGCACGCCGCCGCGGATGTTCTGTGCCGGGTCGAAGGCATTGGAGACGCCGAAACGGCGGGCGGTGGCCGGCATCAGCTGCATCAGCCCCTGCGCGCCGACGCGCGAGAGCGCATTCGGGTTGAACGAGGATTCGGCGTGGATGATCGCGCGCACGATGGATTCGTCGACGCCGTACTGCGCCGCGGCGGCGGTGATCTCGTCGTTGTAGGCGTCGGTGCGCAGGCGGATCTTGCCGAAGTTCACCCCCGGCTTCGCGCCGCAGGCGAAGCAGGTTTCCATGTAGGTGTAGCGGATCGCGCGCACGGCGCCCGCATGGGCGACGCCCTGCGGGCGCTTGCTCGAATAGTGGCGGACACCATCCTTCATGTACGAATAGACCTGGCCCTGCACGAGCCGGGGCGACGTGCCGCCCGACGGCGCCGGCGCCGGGGCCATCGACGCGGGCACGATCGTGGCCGGCGGCACGCTGCCGCTGGCCGGTGATCCCGCGACCACGTTGGCCGGCGTGACCGCGCCCACGGCCCGCGGAGCACTCGTGGCGCGACCGCCGTTGGGTGCCGAGTAACGGCTCACGACTTCGCAGGCGGCGCCGGGTACGCGCTTGCTCACGTAGCTCGGTCCGTCCGCGGTATCGCAGCGGTAGATCGTGCCGGCGAAAGCGGAGCTCGAAACCATCAGGCCCGAGAGCAGCAGGAGAGCGCGGGTCGTCTTCATGGGGCCATCATTCCGCGTTCGCAGATTTTTCACAAGCCCTTGATCCGCCTAGAATTGTTCATCTTCGGATGCCGTCACAGGGCCTGTTGCGGCGCGGTAAACTTCAGCGGCCGGCGCGGATTCACCGCCGCCTTTCCCGGACTCCCCATGATCGACCTCCTTCTCGAAGACGCCCCGACCGCGGCTTCGGACGCCCTTCAGCGCCGTGGCAAGCTCTTCATCGAAACCCACGGTTGCCAGATGAACGAGTACGATTCGGCGAAGATGGCCGACGTTCTTGCCACCCATCAGGGACTTGAACTGACGACGGATCCCGCCGAGGCGGACGTCATCCTGGTCAACACCTGCTCCATCCGGGAGAAGGCGCAGGAGAAGGTGTTCAGCCAGCTGGGCCGCTGGAAGCAGCACAAGCAGGGGGACCGGCCGGTGCTGATCGGCGTGGGCGGCTGCGTGGCGAGCCAGGAGGGCGAGGCGATCGTCAAGCGCGCGCCGTTCGTCGACCTGGTCTTCGGGCCGCAGACGCTGCACCGCCTGCCCCAGCTGATCGAGGCCCGGCGCGAGAGCGGCCGGCCGCAGGTCGACATCAGCTTCCCGGAGATCGAGAAGTTCGACCGCCTGCCCGAGCCGCGCGCCGACGGGCCGAGCGCGTTCGTCTCGATCATGGAGGGCTGCTCGAAGTACTGCTCGTTCTGCGTGGTGCCCTA
>CAZNRZ010000224.1:0-2221 GCA_964575535.1 uncultured Lysobacter sp.
GCTGACGAGGTGACCCGACTCCGCGACGACCTCGCCCGCGTGACGCGCGAGCGGGACGAGGCGGTCGAGCGGGCGCGGCGATGCGGCATCGACCTCGAAACGTGGCTCGTGAAGCGGAACGAGGCGGTCGCCCGCGCCGAGAAGGCCGAGCGCGAGCGTGACGATGCGCGGACAGCGGCCATCCGAACGACCACCGACGAACAGGGTCGGCGTCACAGGGATTTGTGGAGCGTCGTTGCGGAGAAGGCCGAGCGCGAGCGGGACGCGCTGGCGGCCACGCACGCGGACGTGATGACGGTCGTCCAGCGGTACCAGCCGGGCGGCTCACCTCCTGCGGGTGACGTGCTGCTGGCGCAGTGGACGCTGGAGACGCTGGCGAGAGAGCGGGACGCGGCGCGAGCCCTCGCCGCGTCGAACGCCGAGACGATGCGGGCGTGCTCGCGCGAGGCGACGGAACTCGACCGGCAGTTGGGCGCTTCACGAGCCCGCGAGGCGGCGCTGCGGGAGGCGCTGCGGGAGGCGCTGCCGGTGCTGGAGGAGGCGATCGACCTCTGCGCGACGATTGATGGCGAAGAGCGGGCGACGGCGCGGTGGCAGCGCGCCAAGGACCTGCTCGCGAAGGAGAGCACATGACGATGGTGGATGAGGCGATGGCGCTGATGAGCGACGGCGGGACGTGGACGATCACGCCCGAGAAGCAGGGCGCGGCGGACAGGTTCATCGCGAGGCTGCGAGAGGCCGACGCCGCGCAGAAGCGCATCGCGGAGTTGACGCGCGAGAACGACGAACTCCGGGCACGCGACATCGAAGCCAACGACGCGTGCGTGCGGATGGAAAAGCGCATCGCGGAGTTGTCCGCCAAGTGCGATGCCGCGATGGGCGCGCTGGACGAGATGTGCGACGCGCTGGGCATCCCAACCGATGGTCGTGCCGATGGCCCGAGCGCGAACGCCGCGCTGGCACAGGCCCGGAAGGGGGGCTTCCGCGAGGGGGTGGAGGCGGCGGCGGCCACGGTCGGGCGCCTCACGTCGCACGGGGGCCCGCTGGAGGGCGCCATCCGCGACCTGCTGCCGACTCCGCGCCGAAGGGGGAGGACGATGGCGAGTGACCTGCTGGCCGCCGCGAAGGCGGTGCTGGCGCGCTACGACCACGATCAGTCGCCATACGTTGCGGACGACGCGCTCGCCAAGCGGATGCGGGAGGTGGTCATGGCCGACCTCCGCGCCGCCGTCGAGGAAGCGGAGCGGGCGTCGCCGCCGAAGCGCGAGACGCCGGCCGAGCACTTCCGCGCGTGCGGGCCGTTCTGCGCGCACGTTCAGCACTGCCCGAAGTGCGCGAACGTCCACGGCTTCTGCGGAGGCCACGCGACGCCAGACGACGCGATCCGGTGGGCGGACCCGAAGGGAGGCGAGTCGTGACGTGGCGCATTGAGTGCGACGACCCGCTGTTTCCCGGACGCGGCTGGGGACCGTCGCTGTGGGGTGCTGGCGAGTGGCGGGACCGACGGGTCGCGGAGAAACGGGTCGCCACTTTCCGGCGAGTGCGCGGCATGGAGAAAACCCGCTGGCGCATCATGCCGCTGCCGAACCCGTGGCGGCGCAACAGGCCGGTCGCTCCGGTCTACGCGGAGTGCCCGTCCTGCCGCGCGACCGTGCGCGTGCTGCCGAGTGGCAGGTGGGCGAGGCATCCGGACTCGCTCTTGTATCCGGTCGGCGTGGTGCTTCTCCTGCGGGGCCGCTGCTGGCGCGGCGGGAGGATGCGGTCGTGACGTCGGGCTCCAGTGAGCGGGTCGGCCCTCGCCGTTCGATTCGGCGGAACGAAGCTGGTGCCGGCAGGCCCGGTGTGGTGCGACTCCACACCCCGACGACCTACCGCGGGAGGATTCGGTCGTGACGGACGCGCGAAAGGAGCGCGATCGGCTCGTGCTCGTTCTGCGCGAGAAAGGAACTCCGCTGCCGCCGGCGGATATCGAGCGCGTGGCGAACGAGGTTGCCGGCTACGTCCCGCCGGCACCCCCTCCGCGTCCCCTGCCGCGTTGCCCCCGCTGCGGATGCGCCGCCGTGCGAAACCGACCCGACACGCTGCAACTGGAGTTTGCGTGCGGGGCGCGCGTGGGGCACATGGAGTTGCTATCGCGCGACGAACAGGCCACCGACCAGCCCCACGACGACCGCGACGCCTAGCGCCCACGACGGCCAGCCGCGCGGTTCTGCCTACGCCG
>CAZNRZ010000225.1:0-2188 GCA_964575535.1 uncultured Lysobacter sp.
AGCCCACCCAGGCCCGCGCGTTGCGGAACATGCGCAGCCACGGCGAATCGGCCGGCCAGTCGCGCGGGGCCCAGCTGAGGTTGGCGGTGCGCAGCGTGCGCTCGGGATGCGGCATCAGCAGGGTCACGCGGCCGTCGGCGCTGGTGAAGGCGCCGATGGCGTCGACCGATCCGTTGGGATTGAGCGGATAGCGCGACGCCTGCTCGCCATGGCCGTCGACGTAGCGCGCGGCCACCGCGATGGCCACGCGCGCCGCGGGGTCGTCGAAATGCACGCGGCCCTCGCCGTGCGAGACGGCGACGGGGATGCGCGAGCCTTCCATGCCCTGCAGGAAGATCGACGGCGAATCGACGATCTGCAGCAGCCCCAGCCGCGCCTCGAACTGCTCGCTGCGGTTGCGCAGCAGGCGCGGGAAGTGCTGCGCGCCGGGGATCACCGGCGCCATCGACGCCATCATCTGGCAGCCGTTGCAGACGCCCAGCGCGAAGCTGTCGTCGCGCTGGAAGAACGCGGCGAACGCCTCGCGCACGGCGGCGCGCTCCAGCGCACTGGTCGCCCAGCCGCGGCCCGCGCCGAGCACGTCGCCGTAGCTGAAGCCGCCACAGGCGGCCATGCCGCGGAAGTCGCGCAGGTCGACGCGCCCGGCGATGAGATCGCTCATGTGCACGTCGACCGACTCGAAGCCCGCGCGGTCGAAGGCCCAGGCCATCTCGATCTGCCCGTTGACGCCCTGCTCGCGCAGGATCGCCACCTTCGGGCGCGCGCCGCTGTTCACGAAGGGCGCGGCGACGTCGTCGGCCGGGTCGAAGCCGAGCTTCGGCACGAGGCCGGGCGCGTTGAAGTCGCGCGCGATCGCACGCTCCTCGTCGGCGCAGTCCGGGTTGTCGCGCAGGCGCTGCATGGCATGCGTCACCGACCACCAGGCGTCGAACAGTTCCTGCCAGCCCCATTCGGCCAGCGCCTCGCCCTCGCTGCGCACGCGCACCTGCGGCTGCGCGATCGGGCGCGCGATGCGCTGGGCGCAGTCGATCAGGCCGTGCTCGGCGACGAGGTCGGCGAAGTCCGCGCGGTCCTCGACCGCGACCTGCACGATCGCGCCGAGCTCCTCGTTGAACAGCGTGCGGAACGGATCCTCGCCCCAGGCATCGAGCGTGATCTCCAGGCCCGTGCGCGAGCAGAAGGCCATCTCGCAGAGCGCGGCGAAGGCGCCGCCGTCGGAGCGGTCGTGATAGGCGCGCAGCAGGCCGGCCTGGCGCGCGGCGCGGATCAGCTCGAAGAAGTCGCAGAGCCGGCGCGGGTCGTCGACGTCGGGCACGCCGAAGCCGTCGCGTTCACCCGCCGCGGCGAACGCGGGGAACGCCGCGTCGCCGCCCGCATCGGGATGGCATTGCGCGAGCACCGAGCCGCCCAGTCGCTGCTTGCCGGCGCCCAGCCCGATCAGCCACAGGTCGCTGTCGACATCGCGATCGAGCAGCGGCGTCAGCTGCTCGCGCACGTCGGGCACGGGCGCGAATGCGGTGACGATCAGCGAGACCGGCGAAACCGACTTGTGCGGCGACTGCGCGCCGGCATCGCCGCCGCGGTTCGCGTTGCCGGATTCCCGGTTCGCGGCGGCCGTCCACTGCGCCTGCATCGACAGCGAATCCTTGCCGACCGGAATCGCCAGCTGCAGCGCGGGACAGAGCTCCATCGCGATGGCCTCGACCGCGTCGAACAGCAGCGCGTCTTCGCCGGGATGCCCGGCGGCGGCCATCCAGTTCGCGGAGAGCTTGATGCGGTCGAGCGATTCGACCGGCGCGGCGCAGAGGTTGGTGATCGCCTCGCCCACCGCCATCCGCGCGGCGGCGGCCGAATCGAGCAGCGCGAGCGGCGCGCGCTCACCGATCGCCATCGCCTCGCCGGCGTGGCTGTCGAAGCCGGCGAAGGTGATCGCGCAGTCGGCCACCGGCAGCTGCCAGGGGCCGACCATCTGGTCGCGCGCGGTCAGCCCGCCGACGCTGCGATCGCCGATGGTGACGAGGAAACTCTTGGACGCCACGGTCGGATGCGCGAGCACGCGCAGGGCGGCGTCGCGCAGGTCGAGCGCGCCCCATTTCAGCGACGGCCACTTCGGCGCAGGCGGATGCCGCGTGTCGCGATGCATCTTCGGCGGCTTGCCGAAGAGCACGTCCATGGGGATGTCGATGGC
>CAZNRZ010000226.1:0-2157 GCA_964575535.1 uncultured Lysobacter sp.
CCGTAGATCATCCGCATGCCGTCGAAGGGCATGGGATTGATCTTCGGATCCATGCGCGGATCGAGCGGGCCGCCCGATTTCATCTCCGCCATGAAGGCGTCGCGCGCGGCCTTGTCGGGCCATTCGATCCACGAGAAGACGATGGTCTCGTCCTCGCGCGCATCGACGGCGCGGAAGAAATCGGTCTGCTTGCCGTGCTGGACGTCGTCGCCCCAGCATTCGAAGACGCGCAACGCGCCTTTCTCGAGGAACACGGCATCGGCCGTGCGCGCGTGCTCGATGAACTTCTGCTTGTCGGCCGTGGGCACGGCCAGGACGAATCCCTCGACGTACGACATGGGCGCCTCCCGCTTCGGAAGCGGCGACCGTGCGACCAGCTGCGTTAGCCGAAAGTGAGGCCGGGCGTGCCGCGGACAGGCGGCGAGCCCGCCGCGCGGTCAGCGCTCCGTGCCCGGGGCATCCGGCGGCGACGCTGCGTCGGTCCCGCCATCGCTCCCGCCGTCGCTGTCGGCGTCACAGTTCCCGTCCGCACAGGCCCGCTCCACGCGCGCACGCAACTCGTCGTCGGCGAACAGGTCGCGCAGGAGCTTGAGCTTGTTGAACAGGCGCGGGCTGTCGGCCAGGCGCATGCGCTCGATCCAGCGCTGCGTCGGGGTGAAGTCGAGCAGGTCGATGCCGGTGGCGACGCGGATGGCATCCAGCTTGCGCAGTCCGTCTTCCACACGGCGCGCGTCGGACGGCAGCGGAGCGGGTGCATTCTCCCTGGCGCGCTGCTGCGCTTCCCATTCGCGCCGGTGGTGCGCGACCAGCGCGACGTGGTCCTCGGGCTCGAGCCTGGCGCGTGCGCGCATGAGCGATGCCATGAAGCTGCGCGGCATCGGTTCGGGCTCGAGCGTGGCCGCCTGCACGCTGCGGCGGATCGTGCCGCCGGGCAGCAGTTCCCACAGGCCCCAGCCCACCGGCAACTCGCTTTCGCGCACCACGCCGGTGGGGGCGAACACGCTCCAGCGGTCGCAGTAGCGCGCGATGCGATCGGCCTTGTGCGGGTTCTTGAGCTCGCCCAGCCAGTCGCCGCGTGCAACCTTGATTTCGAAGCCGCTGATCTCGAAGCCGCGCGAGGCGAAGGTGGAGATCACCAGCGCATCGGCCCGCGACCCGTGGGTGCCGCCCTCGCGCACCTCGAACAGGCAGGCGTAGTCGGGCAGGGGATGCGCGAGCTTGAGCGCCACGCAGAGGTCGTGGCTGGTGATGCGTGGCACTTCGGCGACGGACACGGGCACGGGCGGTTGGCGGCTGGGAAGCGTCATTGTCACGGCCCGCGTCTCAGTCGGAGAGACAGCGAGTCTCCGTCACGGGTCAGTGCGCTCCCGCGTCCCTCCGCGGCAAAGCAAGCGGCAGGTGTCCATGCGCGAGCCGCGCAGAACCGGCGTGTCGGTGGGCTTGCGGCGCAACCGAAAGACCGCTGGGCTCGATCGTCGAGCGGGCCTCGCCCGCCCGCCACCGGCTCATCGCCTCGACAGCCACCAGGCCGCGACGATCGCCGCCACGCCCACGACCGCCAGCGAATGCTTGCGCCTGTCCTTCGAGAAGTCCGCCACCACGCCCTCCACCACGTTCACGCGGTCGGCCATCAGCAGCATCATCCAGTGGCGCAGCCGGCCTTCGCTGTGGCGGAACGCGGCGCGACGGATCTTTCCGGAGAGGCCGGAAGGCGGGCAGGCAGTGCCGAACACCGGTGTCAGGCCCGGGCGCTCGATCGAATGCAGGACTTCGACCGTGCGCGGCTGCGCCTCGGGAATGTCCCAGTGCGCGTCGTCGTCGCGCGGCGGCATGCGCTCCATCGGCACGCCGGGGCGCTTGCTGCGGTCGAGGTCGGCGCCCCAGCCGGGGATCTGCGATCGGTCGAAGCTCATGTCGTATTCCTCAGTGCACGTGCGGAGAGGTGACCGGCACCTCGGCGATGTCCGCGGTTCCCGGCGGGATCAGCAGCGGCTTGATGCAGCCCTCCTTCTTGCCCGAGAACATGTTGTAGGCGTCCTCCACGTCCTCCAGCGGGACGCGGTGGGTGATGATCTCGCGCGGCTTCAGCCGGCCGGCCTGCACGTGCTCGATCAGGCGCGGCAGGTGGCGCTTCACGCTGGCCTGGTTGGCGCGCAC
>CAZNRZ010000227.1:0-2018 GCA_964575535.1 uncultured Lysobacter sp.
CGCGTGCAGCCGGGCGAGTCGGTGCGCGTGTTCCCGCTGTCGAACTGGACCGAGCTCGACATCTGGCTCTACATCTATCGCGAAGGGATCGAAGTGCCTTCGCTGTACTTCGCCGCCGAGCGCCCGGTCGTCGAACGCGACGGCGCGCTGATCATGGTCGACGACGAGCGCCTGCCGCTGCGCGAGGGCGAGACGCCCGCCATGCGGCGCGTGCGCTTCCGCACGCTCGGCTGCTATCCGCTCACCGGCGCGATCGAATCGGAGGCCGACACGCTGGAGAAGATCATCGCCGAGATGCTCGTCGCCACCACCTCCGAACGGCAGGGCCGCGTGATCGACCACGATCCGTCGGCGTCGATGGAGAAGAAGAAGCGCGAGGGCTATTTCTGATGAAGCCGGGAATCGGGAATCGGGAGTCGGGAATGCAGGCCGGCGCCGCCGATGCCGCCACCACCGTCGCGGCCTACCTCGCCGACCACGAGTCGCGCGACCTGCTGCGCTTCATCACCTGCGGCAGCGTCGACGACGGCAAGAGCACGCTGATCGGCCGCCTGCTGCACGACACCCGCGGCCTGTTCGAGGACCAGATCAGCGCGCTGGAATCCGACAGCCGCCGCTTCGGAACGCAGGGCGCGCGCATCGACTACGCGCTGCTGCTCGACGGGCTCGCCGCCGAGCGCGAGCAGGGCATCACCATCGACGTCGCCTACCGCTTCTTCGGCACGGCCGCGCGCAAGTTCATCGTCGCCGACTGCCCCGGGCACGAGCAGTACACGCGCAACATGGCCACCGGCGCGTCGACCGCCGACGCGGCCGTGGTACTGGTCGACGCGCGCAAGGGCCTGCTGACGCAGACGCGCCGGCACAGCTTCATCGTCTCGCTGCTCGGCATTCGCCACGTGGTGCTGGCGGTCAACAAGATGGACCTCGTCGGTTACGACCGCGCGGTCTTCGATGCCATCGACGCCGAGTACCGCGCGCTCGCCGCGCAGCTGGGCATCGAACACGTCACCGCAGTGCCGCTGTCCGCGCTGGAAGGCGACAACCTCATCGCGCGTTCGGCCCGCACGCCGTGGTACGCCGGCCCGACGCTGCTCGAATTCCTCGAGGCCGTGCCGGTCGCGCGGCCGTCGAGTGGGCTCGGCCTGCGCCTGCCGGTGCAGTGGGTGTCGCGTCCGAACCAGGACTTCCGCGGCTTCGCCGGCACGATCGCGGCGGGTGAAGTCCGCCCCGGCGACGATGTCGTCGCATTGCCTTCGGGCCGTCGCTCGAAGGTCGCGCGCATCGTCACCGCCGGGGGTGACCTCGATGCGGCCTCGGCCGGGCAGGCGGTCACGCTCACGCTGGCCGACGAACTCGACATCAGCCGTGGCGACGTCATCGCCGACGCGCACGATGCGCCCGAGGTGAGCGACCAGTTCGCCGCGCACCTGCTGTGGTTCGACGAGGCGCCGCTGCTGCCGGGCCGGCCCTACTGGCTGAAGATCGGCACGCGCGAGGTCGGCGCGAGCGTCACCGAGATCAAGCACCGGCTCGACGTGAACACGCAGGAGCTGCTGGCGGCGAAGCACCTGGAGATGAACGAGGTCGGCGTCTGCAACCTCTATCTCGACCAGCCCGTGCCCTTCGAGGCCTACCGCGACAACCGCGAGCTCGGCGCATTCATTCTGATCGACCGCGAGACGAACGCGACGGTCGGCGCCGGCACGATCGACTTCGCGCTGCGGCGCGCGGCCAACATCCACTGGCAGCACGTCGACGTCGACAAGGCGGCGCGCGCGCGCATCAAGGGGCAGGTGCCGCGTTGCGTGTGGTTCACCGGCCTCTCGGGCTCGGGCAAGTCGACGATCGCGAACCTGGTCGAGAAGCGGCTCCATGCGCTCGGCCTGCACACCACCATCCTCGATGGCGACAACCTGCGCCACGGCCTCAACAAGGATCTCGGCTTCACCCCCGAGGACCGCGTGGAGAACATCCGCCGCGTGGCGGAGGTGGCGAAGCTGATGACCGATGCCGGG
>CAZNRZ010000228.1:0-2005 GCA_964575535.1 uncultured Lysobacter sp.
TCGTTCCTGGTGCCGCGCATGCGCCGCGAGTTCGGCGGCTGCGCCGGCAACATCGCCTACAACCTCAAGCTGATCGGCGGCGATCCGATCCCGATGGCCACCGTCGGCCAGGACTTCGCGCCCTATCGCGCGCATTTCGAGGCCTGCGGCATCCGCCTCGACCAGGTGCGCGTGATCGAGGACATGTTCACGCCGCAGGCCTTCATCACCACCGACCTCGACAACAACCAGCTCACCGCCTTCCATCCGGGCGCGATGAGCCGGTCGCACGACAACCACGTGCGCGACGTCGAGGGCGTCACGTTCGGAATCGTCGCCCCCGACGGGCGCGAGGGCATGATCCAGAACGCGCAGGAATTCCACGACTGCGGGATCCCCTTCATCTTCGATCCCGGCCAGGCGATGCCGCTGTTCAACGGCGAGGAATTCCGCCATTTCATCGAGCTGGCCGACTACGTGGTCGTCAACGACTACGAATCGAACCTGCTGCAGGAGCGAACGGGCTGGGACGAGGCGACCATCGCCTCCAAGGTGCGCGCCTACATCACCACGCGCGGCCCCCGCGGCTCGCAGATCCATGCCGACGGCCAGTGCCACGAGGTTCCGCCGGCGCGCGAGCGCGCGGTGGTCGATCCCACCGGCTGCGGCGACGCCTTCCGCGCCGGCCTCATCCTCGGCCTGATGCGCGGCTGGGACCTGCCCACCTGCGGGCGCATGGGCTCGCTGATGGGCGCGCTGAAGGTCGGCCACGCCGGCACCCAGAACCAGCGCTTCTCCTACGACGAGTTCGCCGCCGAATACCGCACGCAGTTCGGTCACGCGCTGGGCTGATCCACTCGGGATCAGCTGCGGGTCTGCACGCGTCGGAACGGATCAGGGCGGCCACGCATGCAGGCCGTTCCGACGCGCGCGTGCATCAAGCCGCCACGTGCGGACGTGGCCCGGCTTCAGATCCCGTGTCGCTCATTGTGTTCCGTGGCCTGATCGCGCACGCGGATCAGCCCGAGCCGGCTACCAGCCCGGCATCCGCGCGGTATCCAGCGCGCCCACTTCGAACACCGCCTCCGGCGCACCGCCGCCCTTGAGCGGGATCGCGATCACCAGCTCCTTCGCGTCGCGCACCGCGCGCCACAGCGCGCGCTCGTCCTCGATGAACATGGCGATGGCTTCGTCGGTGTCGGGCCGGCTTCCGGCCATCGAGCGTTCCTTGCCGTCGACGCGCAGCTTCAGCCGGCAGCCGCCGTAGCAGTCGAAATCGCCGTTCTCCAGCACGAGGTAGCTGCTGCGGCCCCAGTCCGGGTGGTCGCGGAAGATCAGCCGCGGGCGGCTCTGGCCGGCGCCGGTATCGATGGCCTCGCGCGCGAGGATCGAGGCCGAGAGCTGCTCGCCCTTGCCCGCCGGCTGCGACTGGTAGGCCCAGAGCGCGGCGAGGCGCTTGTCCTCGTGCGCGGCATCGGCCTTTTCCCCGGCCTCGCGGTGCTGCGCGGCGATCCGCAGGGCGGCCGGCGAGCCGGGATGGTCGGCCAGCAGCACGTCGCCGTGGGCGCGGGCCAGCGTCCAGTTCCCCGCGGCGAACTGCTGGTCGAACTGGCGCGCGAGTTCCTCGGCCGCGCGCTCGCGCTCGGCGGCTTTCGCCGCGGCATCGGCGGCCGGATCGGCCGCGGGCCCGCAGGCCGCGAGCAGCAGGAGAAACGGAAGGGCGAGGCGCGTGGCGATCATCGGCAGCTCCGGCAGGACGCCGCGCCACCTTAGCAGCGCACCGAGTGCGCGGTTCGCGAACGCAAACGAAAAACCGCCGGGCGATGCCGGCGGTTTTTCGTGACACCAGGATCGCGAAACCTCAGCGCGAGGCGCCGCCCCGGGCCTCGGTGATCGTCTGCTGCACCGAGCCCGTGGTGATCGGGTGGTAGCCCGGTCGCGCCTTGGCGAAGATCTCCTCCGCGAGCTTCAGGCCCTCCGGCGTGCGCACCAGCGCGGCGTAGGTCGGCATGATCAGCTTGCGGCG
>CAZNRZ010000229.1:0-1993 GCA_964575535.1 uncultured Lysobacter sp.
CCGAGCAGCGGTGCGGCGTGGGCGACGACGCCGTTGGCCTGCTGCAGCGCGGCCTGGATCAGCTCGAGTTCCAGCCCCGCCATGTGGCCCTTGAGGTCGATGCCCTCGGGCGGCAGGGTCGCGCGTGCGTTGAGCGTGGCTGGATCGACTGCGGCCGTCGCAGCGGCCGGCGCGATCGATGCCGGTTTCTGCGCGCCATGCGTCGGCACGGGTGCGCGTGTGGGAGCGACCGGTTCGGCCGGTCCGTCCGGCACGCCGGTGCGATAACGCGCCGGCAGGTCGGCCACGCGCACCTGTCCGTTCGGATGCAGCACCGCCAGGCGTTCGAGCAGGTTGTGCAACTCGCGCACGTTGCCCGGCCAGCCGTAGTGCCTGAGCGCGTTCACCGCTTCGCCGGTGAGCGCCACGCGCCCGCGACCGCTGTCGGCCAGTTGCCGCGTGATGGCTGCGATCAGGTCCGGCAGGTCCTCGCTGCGCTCGCGCAGGGCGGGCATCTCGATCGGGAAGACGTTGAGGCGGTAGAAGAGATCCTCGCGGAAGCCGCCGTTGGCGATCTGCGTCTCGAGGTTGCGGTGCGTGGCGGCGATGACGCGCACGTTGCACTGGTAGAGCTGGGTGCCGCCGACGCGCTCGAATGTGCGTTCCTGCAGGACGCGCAGAAGCTTCACCTGCATCGCCATCGGCATGTCGCCGATCTCGTCGAGCAGCAGCGTGCCGCCTTCCGCCATCTCGAACCGGCCCTTGCGCTGGGTGAGGGCGCCGGTGAACGCGCCCTTCTCGTGGCCGAACAGCTCGCTCTCGAGAAGATCCGGCGGGATCGCGCCGCAGTTGATCGCGACGAAGGGCTTGCCGGCGCGTTTGGACCGTTCGTGGATGGTGCGGGCAACGACTTCCTTGCCGGTGCCGGACTCGCCGAGGACCAGCACCGTCGTATCGAAGCCGGCCACCTGGTCGATCATGCGATTGAGCTGCACGACCGCCGCGGAATTTCCCGTGGGGCCGATGCTCTGCGTCTCGCGTCGCTCGTCCTCGTCGATGCGCTTCAGGCTGGCGCGGCGCAGCGCGTCCTGCAGCTGCGCGCGGCGGATGGGATAGTCCAGTGGCCAGACCGAATCGGGATGCACGAGCGAGCGCCAGGCCGCGCGCTCCTCGTGACCCGGCAGCAGCAGCAGCGGCGGGTGCAGGGGCTGGCGCGAAAGCCAGTCGACGAAGCCCGACCACGCCTCGGCATCGCCGACGTCGCCCGCCACTACCGCGACCCAGTCGCTGACCTTCGCCCGCGAGAGATCGAGGTCGGCCGCGTCGGCGACGAGGCGCGGGTTGAAATCCATGAATTCCAGCAGTGTGGCGACGCGCTCGGCGCGCGGCATGTCGCCGTCGACCACCAGGATCCGCGATTCACTCATTGCGCGGCCCCGGCCTCCGTGGCGGCGCCGCGTCCGGCGAGCTTCTCGAGCAGCGGCATCACGTCGTGGATGTAGGCGAGCTTGCTGACGAAGGCGTCGGCGCCGGCGCGCAGCGCGTGCTCGCGGTGCTCGGCATCGTCGAAATGGCTGGCGATCACGATGTAGGGCGGGGCGTCCTGTGCCTTGATCAGGCGCGTGGCCTGCAGGCCGCCCATCTCGGGCATGGCGAGGTCCATCAGCACGACGTCCGGCCGCAGCGCCTCGCACTGGGCGATGGCCTCGATGCCGTTGGCGGCAGAGCCGGCGATCGTGACCCAGTCGAGCCGGCGCAGGTGGCGCACCGCGGCGTTGATGAAGCCTTCGTGGTCATCGACCAGCAGGACGCTGAGCATGTCGGACTCCGTACCTCGGTCTGGTCAGGCGGACATCGCCACCCTGGGGCGCTGGCGCGCCCGGGCGGGGGCGATGTCCAGCTGGTCGCGATACTTTGCCACCGTACGGCGCGCGATGCGCACGCCCTGGCGCGCGAGCAGGCCGGCGATGGTCTCGTCGGCGAGCGGGGCATGGGCGGGCTCGGCGTCGATGAG
>CAZNRZ010000230.1:0-1950 GCA_964575535.1 uncultured Lysobacter sp.
GTGCGCATCTCGGCGATCTTGCCCAGGTGCAGCACCATGCCGCCGACCAGCTGCACGTCGAAGTGGCGCATGCCCAGCACGCGCTTGGACGCCTCGCGGCAGACCGCGAAGGCCTCGGGGAGGATGCGGTCGAGCGATTCGCCCTTCGCGATGCGCTGCTGGAACTCCGGCGTCTTGGCCTGCAGCTGCCCGTCATCGAGTTTCGAAAGGTCGGCCTCGAGGGCGTTGATCTTGTCGACCGAGCGCTGCAACTGGCGGAGGAAGCGTTCGTTGCGGCTGCCGAAGACGCGGGTGAGCAGGCTGTTGAGCATCGTGAGGCCGGGATTGGGGTGGCGTGCGGGCCCGCTGGGCCCACAAGAAAACGGGGCGCTCGGCGCCCCGCATGGCAATCGCGGATTGTACGTCGGGGCGGCCGGCGGCGTTTGCAAGCCGCCGCGGCGCTCAGCCGCGCGTCTGCTGCAGGAACTGGCGCGGGTTCATGACGCGCCCGTCCTGCCAGACCTCGAAGTGCACGTGGGCACCGGTGGAGCGGCCGCTCGAGCCGGCCTTGGCGATCTGGTCGCCCGCACGCACCAGCTCGCCGACGCGGCGGCTGAGCGCGGAGTTGTGCGCGTAGCGGGTGGTGTAGCCGTTGCCATGGTCGACTTCGACCGTGGTGCCGTAGCCCGAGCGGTCGCCGGCGAAGCTGACCACGCCGTCGGCCACCGACAGCACCGGATCGCCTACGTCGGCCTCGAAGTCGATGCCCTTGTGGAACTGGCTGCCGCCGACGATGGGATCGGCGCGGTAGCCGAAGTTCGAGGTCACGTAGCTGTTGCGGATCGGCTCGCGCGAGGGCACGGCGTTGGCGTCGAGCTGGCGGTCGGTGAGCAGGCGCTCGAGCATGGTCAGCTGCTCGCCGGAGGCGCGGAACTCGGTCTCCAGCGCCTCGAGGCTGCGGTCGAGGCCCGCCTTCGGCATCGCCTGCACGTCCTCGCTGCCGCCCACGCCCACCGGGCGGTTGAAGTCGAATTCGCCGTCGCCCAGCTCGCCCATGCGGGTCAGGCGGTCGCCGAGGGCGTTGAGGCGGTTGGCCTGGGCCTGCAGCTCGCCCACGCGGGCGGCGAGCGCGTTGATCTCGCGCTGGGCCTGGTCGGGGGTCAGCGCCTGCTGCGACGCGTCCTGCGACGACAGCGCGGTGCCGGCGGCCGCGCCGGCGCCCAGCAGCGCCAAGCCACCGGCCATGAACAGGCACAGCGCCGCGGCCGGGCGCCGGGCCGCCTGCCCGCCGAGGAAGGCCAGGCCATCGCTGATGAGATGACGGGGATTTACGATGTCGGAAAAGGTCATAGGTCCGATGTCAGATTCCAGATCCAGGCCACCGAGGAAGGCCTCCGGGCCGGCCCGCACGCCGCTTGACGTGCTCATGGCCGATCCGGGCGGCGACCCCGTCCGCCGAGCGCTGTGGCTCGACGACCTGGATGGTCGATTACGCCCATGCCTGCCGGACGGGCTCGCCGCGCATGCGCGGCTCGCGAATTTCGATCGCGGCAGGCTCGTGTTTGTCGTCGATGCGCCGGCGTGGCGGGCCCGTTTGCGGCTCGCTGCACCGGAACTCCTCCATGCGGCCCGCTCCATCGGGCTTGCTGCGGGCGAGATCGAAGTGAAGATCTCGCCGGGGACTCCCGCCGACCGGCCGGTCAAGGCGCCTCGTCCCATGTCGGCCGATGCGCAGCAGGCGCTGCGTTCGGCCCTGGCATCGCTGAGGGAACCCGATGAGCCCCGTACGCCTGATGCCGACCCCGTACGGCGGCGTACGCCGTGAAGTCGGGGTGACGGGATGCTAGCGGTGTCGACCCGCCCGGGTGTTAACACCTCGGTAAGCGAGGCGACGGGGACGTTAAGGAATTGGAAATCCTCACCGGGGATTCACGGGGGTGACGACGGACGGTCGTGACGGCCGGTTCGGGG
>CAZNRZ010000231.1:0-1939 GCA_964575535.1 uncultured Lysobacter sp.
CTGCTGCGCAAGGGCCGCTTCGACGAGATCTTCTTCGTCGACCTGCCCGATGCCGCCACGCGCGCGCAACTGTTCGCGCTGCACCTGAAAAGGCGCGCCCTCGATCCCGCCGCCTTCGACGTGCCCGCGCTCGCCGCGGCCAGCGACGGCTTTTCCGGCGCGGAGATCGAGCAGGCCATCGTCTCCGGCCTGTACACCGCGCATGCCACGGGCGCGCCGCTGTCGGACTTCGCGCTGCGCGCGGAACTCAAGGCCACGCGACCGCTGTCGGTGGTGATGGGCGAGCGCGTCGACGCGCTGCGCGACTGGGCACGCGAGCGCACCGTGCCCGCGGATTGAACCGCGACCGCCGCGTAGCCCGGACAAGTGCAGCGCGTCCGGGGCCACGCCGGACCGATGGCACGCGTCGCACACCGCGCCGCGTTGGCATGTCCGCAACGCCGTCACGGGCGCGATGTCCGTCAGCACGATCCGCGAATAATGTGAGCGCCACGCTGGATCGCCTGCTGCCGGTGAGCGCGCGCGGCACGCAGGCCGGACACCCGCACCCACAGGCACCGCGGATTTCGATGCCCTTCGGTGACTCAACGCGACAGGACGGACTGCGACTGCGACTGCGACTGCGACTGCGACTGCGACTGCACAGGAGCCTCGCGCAACTGCGCTGCCTCGATGCGCGCATTGGCCTCCGCCAGGCGCGCATCGGCCTGCTCGACCGACGTGGCCATCGCCTTCTCCACCAGCACGCCGGCGAAACGGTTCAGCGGATCCTGCAGCCCGCCTTGCACGGCAAACAGGTAACGCGCGTCCGTGCCGAGCACGACGTGATCGACGCGCGGCAGCGCCGCGCGCCCGTCGGGCGCCGCATTGGCCACGTCGCCGCCGTCCTTGCTGGCGGCCAGCAGCACGCGGCTGAGCCGTTCGCTGCGGTCGTCGTAGGCGCGCCCGGCGGCGGCATCGATCGCGCGCACGCCCTCGCGTATCTGCTGCAGCCGCGCGTGGTCGGGGTGTCCGGGCTCGCCCGGCGAACTCGAGACGGTGGCCGCTGCCCGCGCCTCGCGCGTATCGCGAACAGGTGATGCGTGTTTCGCATCGTCGAGCACGTGCGTGGCGGCAAGCGACGGCACCGTCCACGTCGGCGTGACCGTACGCCATTCGAAACGCCCGGCGAACGCGGCATCGACCGGCTCGGAATCGCGGCAGGGATCGACGATCAAGCAGTTCGCGAGCTCATCGCGCAGATCGCGGCGGCCGTCGCGGTCCACCGCCAGCCCGAGGCCCGCGGTGAGCCCGCCGACCTGGTGCGATGTCGATCGCGCAAGATCCTCCGGCAGCGCCAGGGTACGCAGCGGCGGCTGCTCGAACGGCGCATTGAGGAAGTCGACCATGCCGTTGAGCGACAGCGTTTCCAGCAGCGCATCGCGGTTGCCGCCGCCAGCGTTCGCATGCCCGCCTGCGCCTTCGCCGTTGAGCATGCGCCGGTCCGCCGACAGCCCCGGTTCGACGATGGCCTGATGCGGGAACCACCTGCGTGCTTCGTCGGGCGCGATGATCGAAAAGCCCGCGAGCGTGCGCGGGTTCAGGCGCGCGTCGTAGTCGCGCGGCATGTTCGTGCCGACGGGGTCGAACAGCCCGGCGATCTGCGGCGTGCGGCCCGGCGCCACGAGTGGCGGCAGGCCGGACTCGACAGTGACGTTGCCGTGCGCGTCGCGCCCGAAGCGCAGACCGTCGGGATCGGCGATGCCATACGTGTCGACCATCCGCAGCAGTCCAGCCGCGAGCACCGCGCCGCGGCTGTAGCCGACGCCGATCAGGCTGATGCGGGCGTCGGGGTCGAGTTCCTGCCACTTCTTCGCCTGGATCGCGAAGGTCCGGTAGGCGTCTTCGAGCTTTTCGTCCCAGCTGAAGGCGAGCAGCCCGTCGGCGGCACGTACGAATC
>CAZNRZ010000232.1:0-1935 GCA_964575535.1 uncultured Lysobacter sp.
CACGCAAAAAGCCACCCGCATCATCCCGATGCGGGTGGCCGACATCCTGTCCGGTACGTCATCCCTGCCCGCGGCTGCGTCCCTGCAGCCGTCGGTACATCAGCGCTGCAGCGCGGCGCGGGCCGGTGCGCGGGCGGCGCCGGCCGCGCGGGCCGTCGCACGCGGCGCGGCGCCGAGGACGATGCGGTCGCGGTTCTTCTCGATGGTCTTGAGGCCGACGCCCTTCACCAGCGCGAGCTGGTCGATGCTGCGGAACGGGCCGTTGGCCTTGCGGTAGGCCACGATGGCCTGCGCCTTGGAGGGGCCGATGTTGACCAGCACCCGGTCGAGGGCGGCGGCATCGGCGGTATTGATGTTCACGCGTTCGGCGGGCGGCGCTGCGATGGCGGCGCCGGCCAGGGCGAACGAGAGGAGCAGGATCTGGAGCAGACGGGCGATGCGGTTCATGACGGGGTCCTTGTCGTGGGCGGGCCGCCAGCCGGCCCGTGGAGACAGTCTCCGCACCACGCCCGCCCCGCCCCATCGCCTTCCGCCGCCGCGCGGCGCAGGAAACACCGTGCCGTGGCGTAGGAAAAGCCCGACATGCCCGCGGAGTAGAATTGCGTCCCCGTCGTTCGCCTCCCCCCGAGGTTCCCATGGACGCTGCACGCGTCGAAACGTTCGTCTCCCGCAAGTGGGACGACGAGATCGTCCCGAATCTCGTCGATTACATCCGCATTCCCTGCAAGTCCCCGATGTTCGATGCCGACTGGGTCGCCCACGGCTACATGGACCAGGCCGTCGAGCTGATGACGCGCTGGGCCAACGCGCAGGGCATCGAGGGCATGAACCTCGAGGTGGTGCGCCTGGAAGGCCGCACGCCGCTGATCTACGTCGAGATCCCCGCGGCCAACGGCGGCAGCGACGACGACTGCATCCTGCTCTACGGCCACCTCGACAAGCAGCCCGAGATGACCGGCTGGGACGACGACCTCGGCCCGTGGACGCCGGTGATCAAGGGTGATCGCCTCTACGGCCGCGGCGGCGCCGACGACGGCTACGCGATCTTCGGCTCGCTCACCGCGGTGCTCGCGCTGCGCGAGCAGGGCCTGCCGCATTCGCGCTGCGTGGTGCTGATCGAGGCCTGCGAAGAATCGGGCAGCTACGACCTGCCCGCCTACGTCGACCATCTCGCCCCGCGCATCGGCCGGCCCTCGCTGGTGGTCTGCCTCGACTCCGGCTGCGGCAACTACGACCAGCTCTGGTGCACCACCTCGCTGCGCGGCCTGGCCGGCGGCAACCTCACCGTGCGCGTGCTGCACGAGGGCGTGCATTCGGGCGACGCCTCGGGCGTGGTGCCGTCGAGCTTCCGCATCCTGCGCCAGCTGCTCTCGCGCCTGGAAGACGAGGGCAGCGGCCGCGTGGTGCTGGAAGCCATGCACGTCGAGATCCCCGCCGAGCGCCTCGCGCAGGCCGCGGAGGCCGCGCGCGTGCTGGATACCGCGGTGTTCGACAAGTTCCCCTTCCTCGACGGCATGGTGCCGATGCACGAGGACCTCGCCGAGCTGGTGCTCAACCGCACCTGGCGCCCGGCGCTGTCGGTGACTGGCGTCGACGGCATGCCGCCGCTGTCGTCGGCGGGCAACGTGCTGCGCCCGCATACCGCGGTGAAGCTCTCGCTGCGCCTGCCGCCGACGCTGGACGGCAAGCGTGCCGGCCAGCTGCTGGAGGAGGTGCTCACGCGCGATCCGCCCTATGGCGCGAAGGTCACGCTGGAGCTGGAGAAGGCGAGCACGGGCTGGAACGCGCCGGCGCTGTCGCCGTGGCTGGAGCAGGCCATCGACGCGTCGAGCCGGCAGTTCTTCGGCAAGCCCGCCATGTACATGGGCGAAGGCGGCACCATCCCGTTCATGGGCATGCTCGGCGAGAAGTTCCCCGGCGCGCAGTTCATGATCA
>CAZNRZ010000233.1:0-1930 GCA_964575535.1 uncultured Lysobacter sp.
CGCCTCGCCGTCGGCCGGATGCAGGCCCGCGGTGGGCTCGTCCAGCACGTAGACGACCCCGAACAGGTTCGAGCGGATCTGCGTGGCCAGGCGCAGGCGTTGCAGCTCGCCCGGCGAGAGCGTGGGCGTGGCGCGGTCCATCGACAGGTAGCCCAGCCCCAGCGCCTGCAGCGTGCCGATGCGGGCCACGAGGTCGGCGGCGATGCGTTGCGCGGCCAGCCGTTTTTCCTCCGACAGCGCGGGCGTGCGATGCACGTCCGGCGCGGCCGCGTGCGTGGCTTCGCCGGCGGCGGCGCGGCGGGCGCGATCGCGCGCGGTCGCCTCGCGGCTCCTGCGCGAGGGCTTCGCCGGTGGCGCGTCCATCGCTTCGAACCGCCCCTCCGCCACCGGCTGCAGCAGCGCGGCGACGTCGTCGAACGGCAGATGCGAGAGCGTGCCGATGTCCACGCCCGCGAACGTGACCGACAGCGCCTCACGCCTGAGCCTTTTCCCCTCGCAGACCGGGCAGGCCGCGCCGCTCATGAAACGCGAGACGCGGCGCTTCATCAGCGCGCTCTGGGTGGTGGCGAAGGTGTGCAGCACGTACCGCCGCGCGCCGGTGTAGGTGCCCATGTAGGCAGGCTCGGCTTTCCTCTTCAGCGCCGCGCGCGTCTCGGCGGGGGTGAAGCCCGGGTACACCGGCACTGTCGGCGTTTCCTCGGTGAAGAGGATCCAGTCGCGATCCTTCTTCGGCAGCTCCTTCCACGGGCGATCGACATCGAAGCCGAGCGTGACCAGGATGTCGCGCAGGTTCTGCCCGTGCCATGCGGGCGGCCAGGAAGCGATCGCCTTCGCGCGGATCGAAAGGGAGGGATCCGGCACCATCGCCTGCTCGGTGACCTCGTACACCGTGCCGAGCCCATGGCAGTTCGGACACGCGCCCTGTGGCGTGTTCGGCGAGAAGTCCTCCGCATAGAGCATTGCCTGCCCGGGCGGATAGCTGCCGGCGCGCGAATACATCATGCGCACCAGGCTCGACAGCGTGGTGACGCTGCCCACCGTGGAGCGGGTGCTGGTCGCGCCGCGCTGCTGCTGCAGGGCGACCGCCGGCGGCAGGCCCTCGATCGAATCCACGTCGGGCACGCCCGCCTGGTCGATCAGGCGCCGCGCATAGGGCGCGACCGATTCGAGATAGCGCCGCTGCGCTTCGGCATACAGCGTGCCAAAGGCGAGCGAGGACTTGCCCGAGCCCGACACGCCCGAGAACACGACGAGCGCATCGCGCGGGATGTCGACATCGACGTCCTTGAGGTTGTGCTCGCGCGCGCCGCGTACGCGCACGAAGGCGTCGGGGACGTGGATGCCGGAAGGTGGATGCATGGGGATGGGCGGGCTTCGGTGCGTAGATTCAATCGCCGTCGCACTCGCCTGCCGGTGAAGACCGGCGCCGTCAGCGCCGCATGCGCGCGACCACGATGCCGAGCACCACCGCGACGGCGACGAACAGGGCGAGCGCGCGCAGGGTTCCGTCCTCGAAGACCGAGGCGAGCACCTGGCAGCCGCCGAGCAGCAGCGCCGTCACCGCCACCCCCGCGTATCGCACCAGCCCGCCCATGCATGTCTCCGACACGACCGCGTCACCGCCGGGACGCCAAGGCTAGAGACCGCGGGGTTACGGGCGGGTCAGCATCGACGCACCCGCCACGCCATGGATACACGCCGCTCGCCTCGCGCTAACGCGCGCGCCGGCAGTCTGGGCGTCGATCGCCGCAGGGCGTGACATGCGAGGAGATCCCATGAACAAGCCGAAGAATCCCGACACGAAGAATCCCGTCCTGGACCAGGCCGCCAACCAGGGGCAGGTCAATACGCAGACGAAGAAGGGCAGCCACCGGATGCACGACGACAACACGTCGGACCAGTCGGAGGGCGCGAAGGCGGAAGGCCAGCC
>CAZNRZ010000234.1:0-1904 GCA_964575535.1 uncultured Lysobacter sp.
CTGCAGGAGCTCGGCGCCGAGCGCGCGCTGGTGGTCTGGGGTCGCGACGGCATGGACGAGCTCTCGCTCGGCGCGGGCACGCTGGTCGGCGAGCTGCGCGACGGTGTGGTCAGCGAGTACGAGGTGCATCCGGAGGATTTCGGCATCGCGATGGCCGCCAGCCGCAACCTCAAGGTCGCCGATGCCGCGGGTTCGCAGGCCATGCTGATGCGCGCGCTCGACGACGAGGCGGGCCTGCCGCGCGAGATCGTCGCGCTGAACGCGGGCGCCGCGCTGTACGTCGCGGGGCTGGCCGGCTCGATCGGCGAGGGCATCGCGCTCGCCCGCGCGGCGATCGCGTCGGGCGCCGCGCGCGCGAAGCTGCAACAATTCGTCGCCACCACGCGCGAGCTGGCGCAGGCCAGCCATCCGGACACGCATGAGTGACATCCTGAACACCATCCTCGCGCGCAAGCACGAGGAGATCGCGCAGCGCAGCCGCATCCGTTCGCTCGACGACCTCAAGGCGCGCGTACGCGACCTGCCGCCCACTCGCGGCTTCGTCGACGCGATCCGCGCGAAACACGCGGCGCGCGGGCCGGCGGTGATCGCCGAGGCGAAGAAGGCGAGTCCCTCGAAGGGCGTGATCCGCCCCGATTTCGATCCGGCGCAGATCGCGCGCAGCTACGAGTCGGGTGGCGCGGCCTGCCTGTCGGTGCTCACCGACGTCGACTTCTTCCAGGGCAGCAATCTCTATCTCGGCCTGGCGCACCGCGCCTGTGCGCTGCCGATCATCCGCAAGGATTTCATCGTCGACCCCTACCAGGTGTACGAGGCGCGCTTCATCGGCGCCGACGCCATCCTGTTGATCGTCGCCGCGCTCGACGACGCCCCGATGATCGAGATGGCCACACTCGCCGGCGAGCTCGGCATGGACGTGCTGGTGGAGGTGCACGACATCGACGAGCTCGAGCGCGCGCTGCAGACCGACTGCGAGCTGATCGGCGTCAACAACCGCGACCTGCGCACGTTCGACGTGTCGCTCGACACCACGCTTGCGCTGCGGCCGGCGGTGCCGCCCGATCGCATCCTCGTCACCGAGAGCGGCATCGCCACGCGGGCGGACGTGGCGAAGATGCGCGAAGCAGGGGTCGAAACCTTCCTCGTCGGCGAGCGCTTCATGCGCGAGGCCGACCCCGGCGCGGCGCTGCGCGGCCTGTTCGCATGAGCGTCGCCGGCCCACGCTATCCGGCGGCGAAGGCCGATGCGCCGCTGGTGGTCTTCGACTTCGACCACACGCTCTACGACGGCGATTCGGGCAGCCACCTCATCGCGTGGATGATCCGCCGCAGCGCCTGGCGCACGCTGCTAGCGCTGCTGATCGCGCCGGTATTCGCGCCGATGATCGCGTTCCTGCCCACGCGCCGGCGCGGCATCGGCGCCTTCATCTGGGCGGGAACGATCGGCTTCCGTCGGCGGCGCGATCTCGACGAGCTGATCGACCGCTACGTCACCGCCAATGCCGACGCCATCCGTTCGCGGCTGCTGCCGCGGGCGCTCGACGTGCTGCACGGCCACCGCGAGGACGGCGACCGCGTGGTGGTCGCCACCGGTGCACCGCCCGAGCTCGCGCGCGCGATCCTCGCCTTCGTCGCCCACGAGGACGTGCCGGTGGTGGGCACGCAGGTCGGCCGCCGCTTCGGCGCGGTGATCGCCACGCGCCACTGCCACCATGCGATGAAGATGCGCATGCTGCGCGAGGCCGGCTTCGTCGGCGACGTGGCCGTCGCCTATTCCGACAGCACCGCCGATCTGCCCCTGCTGCAAGCCGCGAAGCGACCCGTGGTCGTGAACCCGAAGGCCGACGGCGTGGACGTGTTCCGGCGCGTGCTGCCGCCGGGCACGCCGATCCTCAACTGGGGATG
>CAZNRZ010000235.1:0-1889 GCA_964575535.1 uncultured Lysobacter sp.
AGGTCGTACTGGCGCATGAAGGCTTCGATGGCGCCCTGGTCCTTGGCGCGGCGGCGCACGCGGGCCACCAGGTCGGCGGCGGTGGCCTGCACGGCGGCGCTGTCGGCCTCGGACTGGCGCGCCTGCTCGAGCAGGGCGCGAACGTGCGTCGACTCGTCGCGGACCCAGCCGGCGGTGAGCGCGGCGCGCGCGGGCGTCGGAACGGGGGGCAGTTCGGGATGGATCAGGGCGCCGCGGGCAGCGCCGGGAAGATCGGAAGTCATCGTCCGCGGGATCGCGTGGGAAGCCGCCTAGTCTAGTGGTTCCGACGCGCCGGGGCCTTGCCGCGCGCCGTCCGCGCAGGCGCTGGAAGGCCTGCGCTAGCAGCGCGCAGGGGCGCGATCCTTGCCGCAGATCAAGCCGGGGGCTACCATTTCTCGGTTTCCGTAACGCTCTGGCCCGGCCGGTTCCCACCGGCCCCGTCGCCGCTCCTTCCTGCTTTCCGTCGACCGCATGCCGCGTGACGCGGGGGCGTATGGTCCGGCCAGCCAGTATCCATCGCCATTTGCCGTTCTTTGGGGCTCGATCTGATGAAAGCCGGTCGTATCAAGCAGTGGGTTGCGGGCCTGACCGCCGCCGCCCTGCCGGTCCTCGCGTTTGCACAGCAGGCGCTGCCCACGGATGCGGCGCCCGAGCGCTGGCAGCTCAACATGGGCCGCGGCGTCACCCGGATCTCCGAGAACGCCTACGACGCGCACATGATCGCGCTGTGGATCTGCGTGGTCATCGGCGCGCTGGTCTTCGCCGCCATGGGCGTGGCGATGTTCAAGTTCCGCAAGTCGCGCGGCGCGGTGGCCGACGTGAACTTCACCCACAGCACGAAACTCGAGGTGCTGTGGACGGTGATCCCGATCGTGCTGCTGGTGATCATGGCCTTCCCGGCCACCACCAAGCTCATCGAGATGTACGACGTGCGCGAGTCGCAGATGACCATCAAGGTCACCGGCTACCAGTGGATGTGGAAGTACGACTACCTCGGCCAGAACGTCTCGCTCACCAGCCGCCTGACGCGCGAGAGCGACGAGATGCGCCAGAGCGGGCAGGTGCCGACGATGCAGTCGCATCCGGACTACCTGCTCGACGTCGACAACGAGCTCGTCGTGCCGACCGGCACCAAGATCCGCTTCGTGGTCACCGCCGACGACGTCATCCACGCCTGGTGGGTGCCCGCGCTGGGCTGGAAGCAGGACGCGATCCCCGGCCTGATCAACGAGGCGTGGACGCGCATCGAGCGCCCGGGCGTCTACCGCGGCCAGTGCGCCGAGCTCTGCGGCAAGGACCACGCCTACATGCCGATCGTGGTGCGCGCGGTGTCCCCTGCCGAGTTCCGCACCTGGATCGCCAGCCGCCAGCCGGCGCCCGTGGCGCCCGCCGCCGCACCGGCCCCGGCGGCTGCGCCGGCCGACGCCGCGCCCGCCGAAGGCGAGGTCGCCCCGAATACCGACACCCCGGCCGTCGCGGCCGCGGGTTGATCGAACCGAATCAGCAGAGGTAGTCCATGGCCGTCACCCATCCGCATCCCGACCACGCGCAGCCCAGCGACGAGCACGGCCACGCGCAGGGTTTCGTCGAGCGCTGGTTCTTCTCCACGAACCACAAGGACATCGGCACGCTGTACCTGATTTTCAGCTTCCTCATGTTCATCGTGGGCGCGGCCTTCTCGGTCGTGATCCGCGCCGAGCTGATGCAGCCGGGCCTGCAGTTCGTCGATCCGATGTTCTTCAATTCGATGACGACGATGCACGCCCTGATCATGATCTTCGGCGGCGTGATGCCGGCCTTCGTGGGCCTGGGCAACTGGATGATCCCGCTGCAGATCGGCGCGCCGGACATGGCGCTGCCGCGCATGA
>CAZNRZ010000236.1:0-1886 GCA_964575535.1 uncultured Lysobacter sp.
GGCGCGGGCATGCGCTTGAGGTCGGACAGCGAGTACTGCGGGAAACCTTCCGGCACCTGCGGATGCGGCCGGGCGACGAAGCTGTCCTGCTGGCCGCCGTCGTCGGGCATGCCGCCGTCACGCTGGCGATCGCGCTGGCGCTCGCGGCGGTTCTTAAAGCGCTCGCGGCGCGACGGGCGTCCGCCGTCCTCGCGCGGGCCGGCCTGTCCGCCCTGCGCCTGGGGGGGCGTGGACTCGCCGGAGGTCGACGGCTCCGGCGCGCCGGCGACGGGCGCGGCCCCGGCGGCCTGCGGGGCTTCCTGGTGCGCGGCCGGCTCGCTGCGGGCGGGTGCGTCCTCGTGCGCCGGCGCGGCGCGCGGCGGCTCCGGGGCGGCCACGGGCGCGGCGGGGGTGGTTTCGGTGGACGCGGCTTCGGCCTTGGCGACGCGCGTCTTGCGCACGCGCTTCTCGGCGACTTCGCCGGCGTCGGGGGTCTGATCGGACAAGCGGGATTCCTCGCTACGGGCGAGCGCCCGCGGTGCGCGGGCGGTATCGAAAAAGAGGGGTGCGGCGAGCGCGAACGCGCCGGGCCAGCGGAAAACTAGCACCGCCGCGACGAGGCGTGCAAGCGCTCGGGACAGCCGCATTCAATGCCGGCGGGGCGCAGGAATGCGTGAAGGAGACGGGCGCGGGCGATTCGCGCCGGCGTAGGGTAACGCGGGCCGCGCATCGCCCGGAGGCTCCGGGGATGCGCGGTTCATCGGGACGTCATGCCGCGCACGACGTCCCGGACAAGCCTCAGAGCGCCTTGTCGACGAGCTGCGCCAGCTGGCCCTTGCCGACCGCGCCGATCTGCGTGGCCTGGATCTGCCCGTCCTTGAACAGCAGGAGCATCGGGATCGAGCGCACGTGGTACTTCATGGCGCTGCTGCGGTTGTGGTCGACGTTGACCTTGACGATCTTGACGCGGCCTTCGTAGTCGCGCGCCAGCTCGTCGAGCGCCGGGGCGATCATCTTGCAGGGGCCGCACCATTCGGCCCAGAAATCCACGAGTACCGGTACCTGCGACTGCAGCACTTCGCGGTCGAAATCGGCATCGCCGACGTGCATCACTTTCTCGCTCACTGAACACTTCTCCAGGGGACGGGCGCCGGCGGATGGTCGCACGGACCCCGTGCAGGCTTGGGGTACACTTGGGGGCCTCTCCGCGGTGGCGCAAGCCCCGCACGGCCGTCCGGTCCGCGCCAGCAGTCCTCCGCGCATGCGCCAGGCCCGTTTCCATGCGCGCCTTCCGGACGCCCGGCCAGCCGGCAGTCCGCCCGGCGCCGCCCTCCTACGCAAGCGCCGCTGCGCGCCCCGGAACCTGATGAGCGACAAGCCCCTAACCGATATCTCCTTCACTTCCTTCGACCTGCATCCCGCACTGCTTGCAGGGCTCGAAGCCGCCGGATTCACCCGCTGCACGCCGATCCAGGCGCTGACGCTTCCGCTGGCCCTTGGCGGCCGCGACGTCGCCGGCCAGGCGCAGACCGGCACCGGCAAGACGCTGGCCTTCCTCGTGGCCGTGGTGAACCGGCTGCTGACGCGCCCGGCGCTCGCCGACCGCAAGCCCGAGGATCCGCGCGCGCTGATCCTCGCGCCGACCCGCGAGCTGGCCATCCAGATCCACAAGGACGCGGTGAAGTTCGGCAGCGAGCTCGGCATCAAGTTCGCGCTGGTCTACGGCGGCGTCGACTACGACAAGCAGCGGCAGATCCTGCAGTCGGGCGCCGACGTGATCATCGCCACTCCGGGCCGGCTGATCGACTACGTCAAGCAGCACAAGGTCGTCTCGCTGCACGCCTGCGAGATCTGCGTGCTCGACGAAGCCGACCGCATGTTCGACCTCGGCTTCATCAAGGACATCC
>CAZNRZ010000237.1:0-1883 GCA_964575535.1 uncultured Lysobacter sp.
TATGCGGGCCGCATCGGCCAGCGGGTCGCATCGCCGGGCGTCACCATCGTCGACGACGGCACGCTGCCGGGGCGCCGCGGCTCGCTCAACATCGACGACGAGGGCACGCCGACCAACTGCACGACGCTGATCGAGGACGGCGTGCTGGTCGGCTACATGCAGGACTCGCTCAACGCGCGCCTGATGGGCATGGCACCCACCGGCAATGGCCGCCGGGAATCCTTCGCGCACCTGGTCATGCCGCGCATGACCAACACCTACATGCTCGCCGGCCCGCACGATCCCGAGGAAATGATCCGCTCGGTCAAGAAGGGCCTGTACGCGGTGAACTTCGGCGGCGGGCAGGTCGACATCACCTCCGGCAAGTACGTGTTCTCCGCGACCGAGGCCTATCTGATCGAGGACGGTCGCGTCACCGCGCCGGTCAAGGGCGCAATGCTGATCGGCAACGGTCCGGAGACCATGCAGAAGGTGCGCATGATCGGCAACGATCTCGCGCTCGACGAGGGCGTGGGCGTCTGCGGCAAGGACGGGCAGAGCGTGCCGGTCGGCGTCGGCCAGCCGTCGCTGCTGATCGAAGGCATCACCGTCGGCGGTACGCAGGCCTGATGACGCGCGTGGATGCCCACGGCCGCGCGCTGCGGGACCGGCGATCCGGCGCGCGGCGTGCGGGTTCAGTCCTCGCTGTCGCCGTCTTCGACGGACAGGTCGTCCGGCGCCTCGTCCGCGTCGCCGGAACGCGCCAGCAGCACGCCGCGAAGCTCGCGGAACAGTTCGCGATAGGAATGCGGCGGCTTGCCGCGCTTGCGCTCCTCATGCGTGTTGCGCACGAGCTGGCGAAGGCGCTGGGCGTCGGCTTCCGGGTGCGCGTCCAGCAGTTCGGTCAGCGCTTCGTTGCCGCCGTCGAGCAGGCGGTCGCGCCAGGCTTCCACGCGATGCATCGCCGCCGTTTCGGTGCGCGACGCCGCGCTCTTCTCGTCCAGCGCGTCGCGTATGGCCTGCAGCTCGTCTTCGTCGAGCTTGCGCATCTGCTTGGCGAGGAACGCGAGCTGCCGCTTGCGCGCGATGTTCGAGGTGATGCGGCGCGTGTCCTCGATGTGCGGCAGTGTCGCCTCCGGTACCGGCACGCGCGACAGCTGCGCCGGCGTGAGGGCCGCCAGCGCTTCGGCCAGCTCGAGCACGCCCAGCGCCTCGCGCCGCTTCTGGCTGCGGCTGACGCCGAGGAACTCACCCGTTTCTTCGTCGCGACCGCGCATGCACCGTTTCCCGCGCGGACCGCGCCGCGCCTCTCCATGCGTCCGCACACCGCGCACGCCATGCCGCAAGGATAAGACATTGAACGCGACGACCCTGACGCCCGCCTTCGTCGACGACAGCCGCGAGCGGCTGGATGCGCTCGCGGGAATCTCCCGGCGCCTGCTCGACGCCTGCCGCAGCCGCGGCGCCACGCAGGCCGAGGTGACGTGCTCGGAGGACGCGGGCCTGAGCGTCAACGTGCGCATGGGCGAGGTGGAGACCGTGGAGTCCACGCGCGACCGGGGCATCGCCGTCACCGTCTACTTCGGCACGCGCAAGGGCAGCGCGAGCACCGCCGACCTGCGCGACGAGAGCCTCGAAGCCACCGTCGAGCAGGCCTGCGCGATCGCGCGCTACACCGAGGATGACCCCGCCGCCGGCCTCGCCGACGCCGCGCTGATGGCGCGCGAGCTGCCCGAGTTCGACAGCTGGCATCCGTGGGCGATCGACGCCGACCGCGCGATCGACCTCGCGCTCGCCTGCGAGCAGGCCGGCCGCGACGCGGAGTCGCGCGTCGAGAACTCCGACGGTGCCACCGTGAGCACGGGGCGCAGCGTGTCGGTGTACGCCAACTCGCATGGGTTCGT
>CAZNRZ010000238.1:0-1863 GCA_964575535.1 uncultured Lysobacter sp.
AGCGTCTCGGTGAGCGTGCCGATCTGGTTGACCTTGATCAGGATCGCGTTGGCGACGCGCTGGTCGATGCCCTCGCGGAAGATCTTCGGATTGGTGACGAACAGGTCGTCGCCGACCAGTTGCACCGTGCCGCCGATCTTCTCGGTGAGCAGCTTCCAGCCGGCCCAGTCGTGCTCGGCCATGCCGTCCTCGATGGTCACGATCGGGTAGCGGCGGGTCCAGTCGGCGAGGAAGTCGACGAACTGCTCGGGCGTGAGGCGCTTGCCTTCGCCGGTGAGGTTGTACTTGCCGTTCTCGAAGAACTCGCTGGAGGCGACGTCCAGGCCCAGCAGCACGTCCTCGCCCGCCTTGTAACCGGCCTTGCCGATGGCTTCGAGGATGGTCTCCAGCGCTTCCTCGTTGCTGCGCAGGTCGGGCGCGAAACCGCCTTCGTCGCCGACGGCCGTGCTCAGGCCGCGGCCCTTCAGCACGCTCTTGAGGGCGTGGAAGATCTCCGTGCCCGCGCGCAGCGATTCGCGGAAGCTGTCGAAGCCCACCGGCAACACCATGAATTCCTGCAGGTCGACGTTGTTGTCGGCGTGCGCGCCGCCGTTGATGATGTTCATCATCGGCACCGGCAGCACCGCCTCGCGGCCGTTCGCGAGGTGCTGCCAGAGCGGCATCTTCTTCGACATCGCGACTGCATGCGCATTCGCCATCGACACGCCCAGCAGCGCGTTGGCGCCGAGGCGGCCCTTGTTCTCGGTGCCGTCGAGGTCGATCAGGCGCCGGTCGAGGCCGGCCTGGTCGCCGGCATCGAAGCCGGCGAGCGCCTTGGCGATCGTGGTGTTGACGTTGTCGACCGCCTGCATCACGCCCTTGCCGAGGTAGCGCGTGCGGTCGCCATCGCGCAGCTCCACGGCTTCCTTGGTGCCGGTGGACGCACCGGACGGAACCATCGCGCGGCCGAAGCTGCCGTCCGCGAGGGTCACCTCCGCTTCCAGCGTGGGGTTGCCGCGGCTGTCGAGGATTTCGCGGGCGTGGATCGAGGCGATCGTGGTCATCGTGTCGTCTGCGTTCTCAGAGAGTGGATTCGAGGAAACCGTTGCGCTTGGTGACTTCGTCGAGCGCCTTCAGCGTCTCGAGCAGCGCGCGCATCTTCGGCAGCGGCCACGCGTTCGGACCGTCGGAGAGCGCCTTCGACGGGTCGGGATGCGTTTCCATGAACAGGCCGTCGATGCCGACCGCCACCGCCGCGCGTGCGAGCACCGGCACGTGCTGGCGCTGGCCGCCACTGGAGCTGCCCTGCCCGCCCGGCAACTGCACCGAATGCGTCGCGTCGAACACGACCGGGCAACCGGTCTCGCGCATCACCGCGAGCGAGCGCATGTCGCTCACCAGGTTGTTGTAGCCGAAACTCGCGCCGCGCTCGCAGACCATGATCTGCGTGTTGCCGGTCGACTTCGCCTTCTCGACCACCGGGAGCATGTCCCAGGGCGCGAGGAACTGGCCCTTCTTGATGTTGACGGGTTTGCCCGCGGCGCAGACCTTGGTGATGAAGTCGGTCTGGCGCACGAGGAAGGCCGGCGTCTGCAGCACGTCGACGACGCTGGCGACCTCGTCGATCGGCGTGTACTCGTGGACGTCGGTGAGCACCGGCAGGCCGAGCTGGCGCTTCACTTCCGACAGTACTTTCAGGCCTTCCTCGACGCCCGGGCCGCGGAAGCCGTTGAGCGACGTGCGGTTGGCCTTGTCGAAGCTCGACTTGAAGATGAAGGGGATGCCGAGCTCGGAGGTGATCTCCTTCAGCCTGCCGGCCGTCTCCATCTGCAGTTCCATCGATTCGATGACGCAGGGGCCGGCGATCAGGAAAAAGGGTTTGTC
>CAZNRZ010000239.1:0-1859 GCA_964575535.1 uncultured Lysobacter sp.
CGATCGTGCCCACGTTCACGTGGGGCTTGGTGCGCTCGAACTTACCCTTGGCCATTGCTGTCTACCTCAGTGCTTGATTGATCAGCGCCCCGGGCTCGCGCCCGGGGCCATTCGTCTGCTTAGTTCTTCTTGATCACGGCTTCGGCGATGTTGGTCGGCGCCTCGGCGTAATGATCGAATTCCATCGTGAAGGTCGCACGGCCCTGCGACATGGAGCGCAGGCTGGTCGCGTAGCCGAACATCTCGCCCAGCGGGATCATCGCGTTGATGATCTTGCCCGACGGGCTGTCGTCCTGACCCTGCAGGATGCCGCGGCGACGGCTGACGTCGCCCATCACGTCACCGAGGTAATCCTCGGGCGACACGATCTCGACCTTCATGATCGGCTCCAGCAGCACCGGCGAGGCCTTGTTGAAGCCTTCCTTGAAGCCCATCGAGCCGGCGATCTTGAACGCCATTTCGGACGAGTCGACCTCGTGGTACGAGCCGTCGACCAGCTTCACCTTGACGTCCACGATCGGGTAGCCGGCCATGATGCCGTTGGCGACCGCTTCCTGGATGCCCTTGTCGACCGCCGGGATGTACTCCTTCGGCACGACGCCGCCGACGATGCCGTTCTCGAACTCGTAGCCCTTGCCCTGCTCGTTCGGCGAGATCTCCAGCCACACGTGGCCGAACTGACCCTTACCGCCGGACTGGCGCACGAACTTGCCTTCGGCCTTGACCGCCTTGCGGATGGTCTCGCGGTAGGCGACCTGCGGCTTGCCGACGTTCGCTTCGACGTTGAACTCGCGCTTCATGCGGTCGACGAGGATGTCGAGGTGCAGCTCGCCCATGCCCGAGATGATCGTCTGGCCGGATTCCTCGTCGGTGCGCACGCGGAAGCTGGGATCTTCCTGAGCCAGGCGGCCCAGCGCGATGCCCATCTTCTCCTGGTCCGACTTCGACTTCGGCTCCACCGCCATCGAGATCACCGGCTCCGGGAACACCATGCGCTCGAGCGTGATGATCGCGTCCTGCGCGCAGAGCGTGTCGCCCGTGGTGACGTCCTTCAGGCCGACCGCTGCGGCGATGTCGCCCGCGCGGACTTCCTTGATCTCGTCGCGCTGGTTGGCATGCATCTGCAGGATGCGGCCGACGCGTTCCTTCTTCGACTTCACCGGGTTGTAGACCTGGTCGCCCGAGTTCAGCACGCCCGAGTAGACGCGGAAGAACGTCAGCGAACCCACGAACGGGTCGGTCATGATCTTGAAGGCGAGCGCCGAGAACGGCTCGGTGTCGGACGCCTTGCGGCTGTCTTCCTTCTCGTCCTCGTCGACGCCCTGCACCGGCGGGCGGTCGGCCGGCGACGGCAGCAGGTTGATGACGCCGTCGAGCATGGCCTGCACGCCCTTGTTCTTGAACGCGGTGCCGCAGAACACAGGAACGATTTCCACGCGCAGGGTGCGCTCGCGCAGGCCCAGGATGACCTCGGCCTCGGACAGCTCACCGTCGGTGAGGTACTTGTCCATCAGCTCCTCGGACGCCTCGGCGGCGGCCTCGATCATGAAGCTGCGCGCCTCCTCGGCCTTGGACTGCAGGTGCGCCGGGATGTCGCGGTACTCGAAGGTGGTGCCCTGCGAGGCCGTATCCCAGTGGATGGCCTTCATCTTGAGCAGGTCGACCACGCCTTCGAAGCCATCCTCGGCGCCGACCGGCACCTGCATCGGCACCGGATACGCACCCAGGCGCGACTTCAGCTGCTCGACGACCTTGTCGAAGTTCGCGCCGGTGCGGTCCATCTTGTTGACGAACGCCATGCGCGGCACGGAGTACTTGTTGGCCTGGCGCCACACCGTCTCCGACTGCGGCTGCACGCC
>CAZNRZ010000240.1:0-1838 GCA_964575535.1 uncultured Lysobacter sp.
GTCGCCAAGAGCGAGGGCCGCAACCGCGTGCGTGCGGCGGACTGAGCGAAGGCCAAGGGGGCGCCGCATCGTGTCGCGGTCGCAGCGGGCGCGATGTGCGGTCGTGATGCGCGTGGAAGGCAGTACCACGCTGGCCCGGGCGACGCCGGCGCGGCCTGTGCGTGACCCGGAGCCCGACGAGGCGTGCAGAACAGCACTTCGGGCTGCCTACCGTGGCGCTGACGGTCTCCGGTCCCCATCTGCGCGACCACCGATAGGCATGCGCAGCATCAGGACAGGGTCGATCCGGGGCGCTGCGCAAGAAGCCGCGAGAGTTCTTCCTTTTCGGCCGGCGACAGCCCGCCATCGGCGATCTTCTCGCGGAGATCGGTGGTGCGCTGCTCGACGGTCGCCTTGTTGAGGTTGGCGACGTTGTCGAGCAGCTCTTCCTTCCAGTTCGCATCGATCCCCGGCAGCGTCTGCATCAGCAGCTTCTGCAGCGGCTCGTGTTCGTCGCGCCCGGCGAAGTGCTCGACCAGCGCGGCGGCGCCGATGTCCGGTCGCGCATGCACCAGGCCAACCAGCTCGATCAGCAGCGCGATCCCCGGCAGGCGCAGCGCGGCGAATGCCGGCTCCGGCGCGATTTCGAGCGCGAGCGAGGGCTTGTGCAGGATGTAGACGATCGCGGAGCGCACGAGGCTGCGCTTGGGCGCCGGCGCGTTGCGGCGCATGGCAGTGCGCGCGCGCTGCGCGGGTACGTGCACGTCGGGTGCGGACGCGCGTGCGCCTACGCCGGTGAGTTCGGTCAGGCGCTGGCGCATGAGATCGGCGAAGGCGCCGTCGGGAATCTGCGCGAGCAGCGGCTTGGCGCGCTCGGCGAGCCGGCCCTTGCCTTCGAGCGTGCCCAGGTTGACGTCGACGGCCAGCGAGTCGAACAGGAACTGCGACAGCGGCGTCGCATCGCGCAGACGCGCCTCGAAGCCGTCGCGGCCCTCATTGCGCACGATCGAATCGGGATCCTCGCCCTCGGGCAGGAACAGGAAGAACGCCTGGCGGCCATCCTTCATGCGCGGCAGCACCGACTCCACCGCCTTCCACGCCGCGCTCCGTCCGGCGCGGTCGCCATCGAAGCAGAAGTACGCGTCAGGCGCGTTGCGGAACAGCAGCTCGGCGTGGTCCGGCGTGGTCGCGGTGCCGAGCGTGGCGACGGCCTGCGTCACGCCATGCTGGAACAGCGCGATCACGTCCATGTAGCCCTCGACGACGATCAGCCGCTCGATCTTCGAATTCGCGCCGCGCACCTGCCACAGGCCGTAGAGCTCGCGGCCCTTGTGGAACAGGCGCGTCTCCGGCGAGTTGAGGTATTTCGGGCTGGCGTCCTTCTCGATGACGCGGCCGCCGAAGGCGATCGGGCGGCCGCGGCGGTCGTGGATGGGAAACATCACGCGGTCGCGGAACTTGTCGTAGACGCGGCCGGAATCGTTCTTCGAGAACAGCCCGGCGCGTTCGAGCAGGCCCAGCCGTTTCGCGTCAGTGCCGAGTGCGTTCTTCAGCGCCTCGAAGCCGTCGGGCGCATAGCCGAGCGAGAACTGTTCGCGGATCGCTTCGCTGACGCCGCGGGCATCGAAGTACGCGCGTGCCTTCGCGTTGGAGCGCAGCTGGTCGCGGAAGAACGTCGTCGCCGCCTCGAGCGTGCCGTAGAGCTCCTGCAGCTGCGGATCGACATTGCGCTGCTGCGTGTCGCGCGGCACTTCCATGCCGACGCGCTTGGCCAGTTCGTCCACCGCGTCGAGGAACTCGAGGCGGTCGTAATTCATCAGGAAGCTGATCGCGGTGCCGTGCGCGCCGCAGCCGAAGCA
>CAZNRZ010000241.1:0-1794 GCA_964575535.1 uncultured Lysobacter sp.
ATCGTCAAGTGATGAATTGACCGGTGCGCGCCAGTGGCGCGCAGCGGTCGGATCGCCAGCGCGGTGTGTGCGAATACGGTGACCTCGGGCGCGCGCGCTCAGGTCATCTGCGAGGCGGGGCTATGCCCGCGGCTTCGTGGCGACAGGCTGAACAGGCAGGCCGCCATCGGCGATCTGCAGAAAAGTTCAGCCAAGGCCTTTACGCCGTCTTCGCGCACGGGTTAGAATCGCGGTCCCCTGACCAGCTCAGGGGATCGACAGCGAAATGAGGGGCAGGACGCCACTCGTATTCGTCGGACAGGGAACCGTCGTGTGTCGCACCGGCCGCAGCCCGCTGCTTGCCGCAGTGCTTCACGCGTCTCGAACTTTCTGTCTGGCGGGTCGGGAAACCGGCCTGCCTTGTTTTTTGGCGTTTTCCGGCCGATCGCGCGGAATCGCAAACATCGTGGGACCCGGCGCATGAAGCCGCCGTGTCCGTCGCTCTTTAACGAAGGAAACCCGTCATGGCGGACCAGAAGATCCGGATTCGGCTCAAGGCGTACGATCATCGTCTGATCGATCGCTCGGCCAGCGAGATCGTCGAGACGGCCAAGCGGACCGGCGCGCAGGTGCGCGGCCCGATCCCGCTGCCGACCAAGCTCGAGCGCTACACCATTCTTACCTCGCCGCACGTCGACAAGGACGCGCGCGACCAGTACGAGACCCGCACGCACAAGCGCGTGCTGGACATCGTCGACCCCAACGACAAGACCGTCGACGCGCTCATGAAGCTCGAGCTCGCGGCCGGCGTCGACGTCCAGATCAAGCTGACCTGAGGCCTCCGAACATGACCGCGAAGAAGTATTCGTTGGGCATCGTCGGCCGCAAGGCCGGCATGAGCCGCGTCTTCCTCGAAGACGGCAAGTCGGTTCCGGTGACCCTCATCGAGGCGACCCCGAACCGCATCACCCAGATCAAGACCCCGGAAACCGACGGCTACAGCGCCGTGCAGGTGACGGTCGGCGTGCGTCGCGCATCGCTGCTCACCAAGCCGGAAGCCGGTCACCTCGCCAAGGCGAAGGTCGACGCGGGCCGTGGCCTGTGGGAGCTGCGCGTCGAGAACGACCAGATCGGCGGTTTCGAAGTCGGCGGCGAGATCAAGGCCGACATCTTCGAGCCGGGCCAGATCGTCGACGTCCAGGGCGTGAGCAAGGGCAAGGGCTTCCAGGGCACGATCAAGCGCTGGAACTTCCGCATGGGTGACGCCACCCACGGCAACTCGCTCTCGCACCGCTCGCCGGGCTCGATCGGCCAGCGCCAGACGCCGGGCCGCGTGTTCCCGGGCAAGAAGATGTCGGGCCACATGGGCTCCGAGACGAAGTCGATCCAGCGCCTCGAGATCGTCCGCGTGGACGCCGAGCGTGGCCTGATCGCCGTCAAGGGCGCAGTCCCCGGTGCTCCGGGCGGCGACGTGATCGTCCGCCCGACGAGCAAGGGCTAAGGAGAACACGATGGAACTCGCCATCAACAACAGCGACAAGACGCTCTCGGTCTCCGACGCGATCTTCGGTCGTGATTTCAGCGAGGATCTGGTCCACCAGGTCGTCGTTGCCTACCGCAATGCGGGCCGCTCGGGCACCAAGGCGCAGAAGACGCGTTCGGAAGTGAACGGGACGACCAAGAAGTCGAAGAAGCAGAAGGGTGGCGGTGCACGTCACGGCGCCCTGACCGCCCCGATCTTCGTCGGCGGCGGCGTGACCTTCGCGGCCAAGCCGCGCAGCTTCGCGCAGAAGGTCAACCGCAAGATGTATCGCG
>CAZNRZ010000242.1:0-1730 GCA_964575535.1 uncultured Lysobacter sp.
TACACTGTCGCCATGGATGTCTCCCACCTGCTCGACGCGCTCAATCCGGCGCAGCGCGAGGCCGTCAGTGCGCCGCCCGGCCATTACCTCGTGCTCGCCGGCGCCGGTTCCGGCAAGACCCGCGTGCTCACCCACCGTATCGCCTGGCTCAACGAGGTCCACGGCGTGCCCGTGCACGGCATCCTCGCCGTCACCTTCACCAACAAGGCGGCGGCGGAGATGCGCCACCGCGTCGACATGCAGCTGCCCAACGGCGCGCGCGGCATGTGGCTCGGCACCTTCCACGGCCTCGCGCACCGCCTGCTGCGCCTGCACTTCGCCGAGGCGCGCCTGCCCGACAGCTTCCAGGTGCTCGATTCCGACGACCAGCTGCGCCTGATCAAGCGCGTGATGCGCGATCTGGAAATCGACGATACGCGCTTCCCGCCGCGCCAGATCGCCTGGTGGATCAACGCGCGCAAGGACGAGGGCAAGCGCGCGCAGCACCTGCAGGGCGGCGAGGACGAATGGACCGACGTGATGCGCAAGGTCTACGCGGCCTACCAGGAGCGCTGCGACCGCGCCGGGCTGGTCGACTTCGCCGAGCTGCTGCTGCGCGCGCACGAGCTGCTGCGCGACTCGCCGGCGCTGCTCTCGCACTACCGCGCGCGCTTCCGGCAGATCCTCGTCGACGAGTTCCAGGACACCAACGACATCCAGTACGCCTTCGTGCGCGTGCTCGCCGGCGACACCGGCCAGGTGTTCGTGGTCGGCGACGACGACCAGGCCATCTACGGCTGGCGCGGCGCGAAGGTGGAGAACGTGCAGAAGTTCCTGCGCGATTTCGACTCGGCGAAAACCATCCGTCTCGAACAGAACTACCGCTCCAGCGCCAACATCCTCGACGCCGCCAACGCGGTGATCGCGCACAACCCCGATCGCCTCGGCAAGAAGCTGTGGACCGACTCGGGCAGCGGCGAGCCGATCGATCTGTACGCGGCGTACAACGAGATCGACGAAGCGCGCTTCGTGGTCGAGCGCGCGCGCGCGTGGGTGAACGCGGGCGGCAGCTGGCGCGACGTGGCCATCCTCTATCGCAGCAACGCGCAGTCGCGCGCGTTCGAAGAGGTGCTGATCGGCGAGCAGATTCCGTATCGCATCTACGGCGGCCTGCGCTTTTTCGAGCGCGCCGAGATCAAGGATTCACTCGCCTACCTGCGCCTGGTCGCCAATCGCAGTGACGACGCCGCTTTCGAACGCGCGGTCAACACGCCCACGCGCGGCATCGGCGAGCGCACCCTCGACGAGGTGCGCCGGCTGGCGCGCGCCGAAGGGTTCCCGCTCGCCGTCGCCGCATTGAAGTTGACCACCGGCACCGCGCTGGCCGCCCGCGCGCGCAACGCGCTGGCCGGTTTCCTCAAGCTCATCGACGAGCTCGACGCCGAATGCGCCGAGCGCGACCTGCCCGAGAAGATCGACCACGTACTGCTGCGCTCGGGCCTGCGCGAGTTCTACGCGCGCGAGCAGAAGGGGCAGCTGGATTCGCGTATCGAGAACCTCGATGAACTGGTGTCGGTGGCCTCGCGCTTCGACTACCGCGAGCGCGACGAGGAGGAACCGGAACTGCCCGAGCTGGTCGCGTTCCTCAGCTACGCATCGCTCGAAGCCGGCGAAGGCCAGGCGCGTGCGAACGAGGACGGCATCCAGCTGATGACGCTGCACAGCGCCAAGGGCCTGGAATTCCCGCTGGT
>CAZNRZ010000243.1:0-1711 GCA_964575535.1 uncultured Lysobacter sp.
CACAGCGCCGGACGTCCGCCATGGGTCGAGGCCCTTCGATCGAAGCCCGCAAGAATGCCGTCGATGCACGGCGCGGGAAGATCTTCACCAAGATCATCCGCGAGATCAGCGTCGCCGCGCGCGGCGGCGGGGGTGATCCGAACGGCAATCCGCGGCTGCGCACGGCCATCGACAAGGGCCTCGCGGTCAACATGTCCAAGGACGTGATCGAGCGCGCGGTCAAGAAGGCCACCGGCGAGCTCGAAGGCGTCGCGTACGAGGAGATCCGCTACGAGGGCTATGCCCCCGGCGGCGTCGCCGTGATCGTCGACTGCCTGACCGACAACAGGGTGCGCACCGTCGCGGACGTGCGCCATGCCTTCGGCAAGTTCGGCGGCAACCTCGGCACCGAAGGCTCGGTCGCCTTCATGTTCCACAAGCGCGGCGTGATCTGGTTCGGCGAAGGCGCCGACGAGGACCGCATCACCGAAGCCGCGATCGAAGCCGGTGCCGACGACGTCGTCGTCTATCCCGAGGACGGCTCGATCGACGTGATCACCGCGCCGGAGTCCTTCGACGAGGTCAAGGCCGCGCTCGAAGCCGCGGGACTCGCCCCGGACGAGGCCGAGGTGACCTACCGCGCCGACAACGACATCCGTGTCGAAGGCGACACCGCGAAGCAGGTCGCCAAGCTGCTGGCATGGCTCGAGGATCTCGACGACGTGCAGAACGTGTACTCGAACGCCGAGCTGGGCGAGGACGCCTACGCCTGAGGGCGTTTGATTCGTGATCCGTGATTGCAAAAGGCAGGTCTGCACCGCTGTGGCTTCCACGAATCGGCAATCACCCATCACGAATCACGGCTCCACCCGCATCCTCGGGATCGATCCCGGCTCGCAGCGCACCGGCGTGGGCATCGTCGATGTCGCGCCCGGCGGCAAGTGCAGTTACGTGCACGCCCAGGCGATCAAGCTGCTCGACGCGGAGGATTTCCCGGCGCGCCTGGGGCTGCTCTGCGAGCACCTGGATGCGCTGATCGACGAGTGGAAGCCCGACCACGTCGCCATCGAAACCGTGTTCATGGACAAGTCCGCGACCTCCGCGCTCAAGCTCGGGCATGCGCGCGGCGCGGCGATCGCCACGGTCGTACGGCGCGGCCTGCGCATCAGTGAATACGCGCCGCGGCTGATCAAGCAGTCGCTGGTGGGGCGGGGCGCCGCCGACAAGCAGCAGGTGCAGCACATGGTGCGGCTGCTGCTGAACATGCCCGACGCGAAGCTGCAGGCCGACGCGGCCGACGCGCTGGCCGTCGCGCTCACCCATGCGCATATGAGCGCCACCAGCGCGCGCACCGGCGTGGCGCTGGACGCCCTGCGCCGCCGCGGCGCCTGAGCGGACGGATCCCTTTCCTGATGACTTGGGCGCACAATGCGCGCCGCCGGACGACCGGCGCACGGGGCGGGCGATGATCGGACGACTCAAGGGCGTGCTCATCCACAAGCAGCCGCCGTGGCTGATGGTCGAGGTGGCCGGCGGCATCGGCTACGAGCTCGAAGCGCCGATGAGCACGTTCTACGACCTGCCCGAGCTCGGCCGCGAGGTCGTGCTGTTCACGCATTACGCGCAGAAGGAGGACAGCGTCTCGCTGTACGGCTTCCTGCGCGAGGGCGAGCGCCGGCTGTTCCGCGACGTGCAGAAGGTCACCGGCATCGGCGCGAAGATCGCGCTGGCG
>CAZNRZ010000244.1:0-1674 GCA_964575535.1 uncultured Lysobacter sp.
ACGGCATCCAGCTGATGACGCTGCACAGCGCCAAGGGCCTGGAATTCCCGCTGGTCTTCCTCGTCGGCCTGGAAGAGGGCCTGTTCCCCAACAACCGCTCGGCCGAGGAAGCCGGGCGCATGGAGGAGGAGCGGCGCCTCGCATATGTCGGCATTACCCGCGCGCGCGAGAAGCTGGTGCTCTCCTACGCCGAGGCACGCCGCATCCACGGCATGGACATGATGGGCATGCCCTCGCGCTTCCTGCGCGAGATCCCGTCCGCGCTGGTGCACGAGATCCGGCCGAAGGTGCAGGTGTCGCGGCCGCTGGAATGGTTCGCCCGTCCGCGCGCCACCTCGGGCATCGTGGAAGCGCCGGCGATGCCGCTGGGCGCGCTGGTGCGCCATGCCACGTTCGGCACCGGCACCGTCACCGACGTCGAAGGCAGCGGCGCGCATGCGCGCGTGCAGGTGAACTTCGACGATGTCGGCAGCAAGTGGCTGGTGGCGGCGTTCGCGAACCTGCAGAAGCTCTGAGCGCCGCTCAGCGCGGAGGCGCGGCGAGCTCGCGGGCGTCGAGATGGCCGTTGCCGTCGCGATCCTGCTTCGCGAACGTCGCGGCGAGTCGCCTGCGATGCTCGTCCAGCGCGATCGGACGGCCGCGGCCACCGGGCAGTTCGTGCGTGGCGACGAGGCCGTCGCCGTCGACGTCCATGCGCTCGAAGGCGTAGCCCATCCAGGCCTGGAACTCGGGCAGGGAGACGCGGCCGTCGCGGTCGGTGTCCATGCGGGCGAGGTAGTCGCCGGAGGTGCCGACGCTGGGCGTGCGCGCCGGCGGATGCGCCGCGGCAGCGAGGGCCACCGCCATCGCTACGAAGAAGGCCGCGCCCGGAAGCGCGGCCTTGATCGGGTGCCGGTGATTCATTCCGACCCTCCCGGCGTGCGCGGCATCACGCCGCGGCAGTCGCCGCCGGCGCCAGGGCATAGCCCTTCATGCGCGCGGAGAACTGCTGCAGCGAGGCGATGCCGCTGGCCTCGGCCTCCTGGCACCACGCATGCAGGCGTGCGAGCGTGGCCTTGGCGTCGCTGGAACGCTCATCGAGAACGTGCTGCAGGCGCGCGCGGTACTCGGCGATCGTCGCCAGCTTCGGCCGCTCGGCGAGGAAGGCCTGCAGGCGCGCCTTCTTCTCCTCGTCCAGCCAGCGACCGTCGTCGGCCAGCGCCTTGCGCAGTTTGCCCGGCAGCAGGTGGCGCGCCTTGGCGTTCATGGCGGCCGCTTCCTCGCGCAGCGCCGGCAGCGTCACCGTGCGGTAGTAGTCGGTCATCGCCTGGAAACGGATGGCCAGCAGCGCCTTCAGCGTCTCGCCATCGGGCATCGCGATGTTCGGGCGCACGTCGAGCGTCGGCGCCACGCGCAGCACCTTCGCCAGGCCCACGGCTTCGAGCGTCCTGATCACCGTCCAGCCGATGTCGAATTCCCATTTGCGCAGCGCGAACTTCGCCGACGACGGGAAGGCATGGTGGTTGTTGTGCAGCTCTTCGCCGCCGATCCAGAACGCCCACGGGGTGAGGTTGGTGGCGGTGTCGGTGGTCTCGAAGTTGCGGTAGCCCCACCAGTGGCCGAGGCCGTTGACGACGCCTGCGGCCCAGAACGGGATCCACGCCATCTGGATCGCCCACACCGCGATGCCCTTGA
>CAZNRZ010000245.1:0-1621 GCA_964575535.1 uncultured Lysobacter sp.
TCAAGAGCGTTTCGTGCGCTGTCGCGCCCGAGTCACTTTTCTTTGCTGGTGCAAAGAAAAGTAACCAAAAGAAAGCACCTTCCCCGACGGATCTACAGCTCGTGACCGGGCCAGTACACGGGAATTTCCACACTCGGCATCCTGCCTCGGGTGGAAACGGCCGACCTCCTGTCGGCCGCCCTTCGGGTTTTACGATTTGCGTCCTCAGTCGTAGCGACGTAGGTCGATGACCTTGCAACAGCCACGTCGGAACGAAAATCAGGAGCGGCCATGCCCATCGAAATCGAACGCAAATTCCTCGTCACCTCCGACGCCTGGCGTGCGCAGGCGTCAGAATCGATCGAGATGGCGCAGGCCTACCTCAACGACCTCGCGACGCTCGACGCCGGGGCGATGAACGTCTCGGTGCGCGTGCGCATCCAGGGCGACGCCGCCTTCCTCAACATGAAGTCGCGCGAAGCCGGCACGACGCGCCAGGAGTTCGACTACCCGATCCCGGTCGACGATGCGCGCGCGCTGCTGAAGCTCGCCGTCGGCGGGCGGATCGAGAAGGTCCGCCACTACGTCGAACACGGTGGGCGCACGTTCGAAGTCGACGAGTTCCTCGGCGAGAACGCGGGGCTGGTGGTGGCCGAGCTCGAACTCGATCACGCCGACGCCGCCTACGGGCGCCCCGAATGGCTGGGCGAGGAAGTGACCGACGACACGCGCTACTACAACCTCGCGCTGGCCAGTCGGCCGTACTGCAGCTGGTAGGCCGCTGCTGCGCGTCGACACGGTCCGCGGCACAATGCCGGCCCCACCTCAGACCCGGAGTGCCCCGACATGCTCGTGATCGGCGTCGCCGGTACCGAACTCACCGCGCAGGAACGCGACTGGCTGCAGCACGACGCCTGTGGCGGCGTGATCCTGTTCAGCCGCAACTTCGCGTCGAAGCAGCAGGCTGCCGAGCTCAGCCAGGCGATCCGCGAGGCCGCCGGGCAGCCGCAGCTGGTCTGCGTCGACCAGGAAGGCGGCCGCGTGCAGCGCTTCCGCGACGGCTTCAGCGCGCTCCCGCGCCTGGAAGTCTTCGACGATCTCTACCGCCGCGATCCGGAAGGTGCGGTCAAGCTCGCCGTCGAGCATGCGTGGCTGATGGCCAGCGAGATCCGCGCCACCGGCATCGATCTCAGCTTCGCGCCCGTGGTCGACCTCGGGCGCGGCAACCGCGCCATCGGCGACCGCGCGTTCTCGGCCGATCCGAAGGTGGTCGCCGAGTTCACCCGTGCCTACATCGACGGCATGCACGCGGCAGACATGGCGGCCACCATCAAGCATTTCCCCGGCCACGGCTCGGTGCTGGAGGACACGCATTTCGACGATGCGGTCGATCCGCGTCCGCTCGAGGAACTGCGCGCGGTGGACCTCGTGCCCTTCGTCGCCGGCATCGAGGCCGGCGCCGACGCCGTGATGATGGCGCACGTCAAATACCCGGCCGTCGACCCCGATCCGGCGGGTTATTCGAAGCGCTGGATCGAAGACATCCTTCGCACGGAAATGGGGTTCCGAGGCGTGGTGTTCTCCGATGACATCGGCATGGCCGCGGCGTTCTCCGCGGGCGGCATCAAGGCGCGCATCGACG
>CAZNRZ010000246.1:0-1605 GCA_964575535.1 uncultured Lysobacter sp.
GCGTCCGCCGGTGGTCACCATCATGGGCCACGTCGACCACGGCAAGACCTCGCTGCTCGACTACATCCGCCGCACCAAGGTCGCCTCGGGCGAAGCCGGCGGCATCACCCAGCACATCGGCGCGTATCACGTCGAAACGCCCAAGGGCGTCATCAGCTTCCTCGACACGCCGGGCCACGCCGCGTTCTCGGCGATGCGCGCGCGTGGCGCGAAGCTGACGGACATCGTGGTGCTGGTGGTCGCGGCCGACGACGGCGTCATGCCGCAGACGATCGAGGCGGTGCAGCACGCGAAGGCCGCGGGCGTACCGCTGGTCGTCGCCATCAACAAGATCGACAAGTCCGACGCCGATCCGAGCCGCGTCAAGAACGAGCTGCTCGCGCACGACGTGGTCGCCGAGGAATTCGGCGGCGACACGCAGATGGTCGAACTCTCGGCCAAGACGGGCGATGGCGTCGACGACCTGCTCGACTCGCTCAGCCTGCAGGCCGAAGTGCTCGAACTGCAGGCCGTGCCGACGGGCCGCGCCACCGGCGTGGTCATCGAATCCTCGCTCGACAAGGGCCGCGGCCCGGTCGCCACGCTGCTGGTGCAGCAGGGCGAGCTGCAGAAGGGCGACTACGTGGTCTGCGGCGTGCAGTACGGCCGCGTGCGCGCGCTGTTCGACGAGAACGGGCAGCAGGTGCAGTCGGCCGGCCCGTCGATCCCGGTGCAGGTGCTCGGTCTGTCCGGCGTGCCGGACGCGGGCGACGACCTGGTGGTCGTCGAGGACGAGCGCCTGGCCAAGGACGTGGCGCAGCAGCGTGACACCAAGCGCCGCGAGTCGCGCCTGGTCGCACAGGGCGGCAACCGCATGGAAGACATCCTCGCGCAGATGGGCGAGGGTGCCGGCCAGCTCACGCTCAACCTCGTGGTCAAGGCCGACGTGCAGGGCTCCGTGCAGGCGCTGCGCGATGCGCTGACCGGCCTGTCCAACGAGCAGATCCGCATCAACGTGATCGGCGGCGGCGTGGGCGGCATCACCGAGTCCGATGCGCAGCTGGCGGCCACGTCGAAGGCCACGATCATCGGCTTCAACGTGCGCGCCGACGCGACGGCACGCAAGGTCATCGAGAACCAGGGCGTGGACCTGCGCTACTTCTCGATCATCTACGACGTGATCGACCAGGTGAAGCAGATCGCCTCGGGCGTGCTCGGCGTGGAGATCCGCGAGGAGATCATCGGCATCGCCGAGGTGCGCGACGTGTTCCGCTCGTCGAAGTTCGGCGCGGTCGCGGGCTGCATGGTCGTGGAAGGCGTGGTCAAGAAGAACAAGCCGATCCGCGTCCTGCGCCAGCAGACCGTGGTGTTCGAGGGCGAGCTGGAATCGCTGCGCCGCTTCAAGGAGAACGTCGACGAAGTGCGCAACGGCACGGAGTGCGGCATCGGCGTCAAGGCCTACAACGACGTCAAGCCGGGCGACCAGATCGAATGCTTCGAGCGCATCGAGGTGCAGCGGACGCTGTAAGCGTCCGCCGGGATTCGGGATTGGGATTCGGGCTCCGCCGAAGCGGAGCCCGCCCGGTCGCGAATCTCCGTTTTTTCGAATCCCCAATTCCGAATCCC
>CAZNRZ010000247.1:0-1590 GCA_964575535.1 uncultured Lysobacter sp.
TCGCGCAGGTAGGCGATCTCGTCGTCGGCCAGCGCGAGCCCGAGGCGCAGGTTCGCGTTGTCGAGATCGGCCGGATCGATGCGCTCGACGTCGCCGCGGGCGGGCGCGTCGAACAGCGCGGCCGCGTCCTCGCGCGCGTCCAGCAGCGACTGCGTCATCGGATCGTGCAGCAGCCTGGCCAGCGCGCCCTGCGCGGCGGCGCCCGACGGCCAGTTCGCGAGGTCGACACGCATCCCGCGCTCGACGCGCTGCACCGGCAGGCCGGCGCCGCGCAGCAGCTCGGTGGCCTTGCTCGACCAGGGCGAGCGCGTGCCCAGGCGCGGGGTCACGTAGCGGGACACGTCGCCGTCGGCCCGCTTGGCGAAGCCCTCGCCGGCCTCGAGGATCTGGCCGAGCTTGGCAGCCTCGGGCATCGCGCCCGGCTCCGGCAGCACCCAGTAGGCATGCCAGGCACCGGTGATGCTGAGCTCGGGGTGGAGACTGCGGAGGCGGGCTTGGAGCCGCTCCAGGCGGAACGGCGACAGGGCGGGGGCGCCCTCGAGGACGATCATGTCCGGGAGACCGTGCTACGGCAGGGCCCGCCATTGTACCGGCAGCGGGCCCCTGCCCGGCCGCCGGCGGATGCGTCCGGTCAGCCTGCCGCGGGCGCCGGCGCGGCGTTCTTCTGCGCGGCGATCTCGTCGAGTGCCTGGCGCAGGCGCGCGGCGGGCAGATAGCCGCCCAGCTGCGTGCCGTCCTCGGCCACGATCATCGGCGTGCCGGTGAGGCCGGCGCGCTGGCCCACGTCGTACTGCTGGTTGACGCTGGTCTTGCAGGTGCGCGCGGGCACCTTGCGGTCGTTCTTGGCGTCGGTCAGCGCCTTGCGGCGATCCGGCGCGCACCAGATCGAGACCATGGTGTTGTAGTCGGGGCTGCCGAGGCCGGCGCGAGGGAACGCCAGGTATTCGACGGCGATGCCTTCGCGGTTGTAGTCGGCGATCTCGCTGTGCATCTTGCGGCAGTAGCCGCAGCTCACGTCGGTGAAGACCGCGACGGTGTGCTTCGGGTTCGGCGGCGCGAAGACGATGCGCTCGGAGGCGGGAATGGTGGCGACCAGGCGCTTGCGCTCGGTGGCGACGGAGGCCTCGGTTAGGTTTCGGCGGGCCGCCACGTCGAACAGCGCCCCGCCCTGCCCGGGCACGAACAGGTACTTGCCGTCATCGCTGACATAGGCGATCTGCCCGCCGACCACCACCTCGCGAAAGCCCGGCATCGGCGCGGCGACGACCTTCTCCACCACCGCCTGCGGGCTCAGCGCGCGCACGGCCGCGACCGCGCGGGCGTCCGGCGTGCCCGCGGCGGCGTTCACCGCCGTCGGCGCGGCCGGGGCCGACACCGCGGGTGTGCCCGAAACAGGTGGCGACGGTGCCTGCGCGCAGGCGGACAGGCTCATGGCGCCGAGGGCGGCAGACAGCAGGATCTTCATTCGGATATCCGGAAGGCGGCCCCGTGTGGACCGTCGGGAAGCGGGGGGAGTTCCGGATTGTGGCATGGGGTGGGACGGCGGTCGGCGGGGCGGCTGCCCGTTTCCGGACACCGCGCACGGCCATC
>CAZNRZ010000248.1:0-1553 GCA_964575535.1 uncultured Lysobacter sp.
GCAGGCCGCTGGCAGCCGATGGCGACTTCGGCACCAACACCCGACACGCGTTGCAGCAGTTCCAGCGCGAGCATGGCCTGCAGGGCCTCGGCGTCGCCGGGCCGAAGACGGAAGTCGCGCTCGACCGCGCCGCGCGCGCGCTCATGACGCATCCCTCGCATCCGCACCACGCGCTGTACGAAAAGGTGCTGGAGAAGCTGCACGACGCCGAAAGCGCGAAGGGCGTGCGCTCGGGCCATCACAGCGAGCGCATCGCCGCGGCGCTGGCGGTGGAATGCCTGCGCGAGGGCATAACCCGGATCGATCGCGTGGAGATCAATCGCGACAGCACCCTCGTGCGCGCGGTGCAGGTGAGCGCTGTGCGCGACGAGCCCGGCCTCAACCGCGGCACGGACGGCATCAGCGTGCCGCAGGCGGCGCAGCAGACGCTGGCCGAGAGCAGCGAGCAGATCCACCAGGTGGCGGTGAACCGGCTGGCGCAGCAACGCGAGGAGCAACCCGCTCGCGCGATGGCGGCGCCCGCGCACTGAGCCCCGCTGCGCCGCGCGCACCCCGGCCGCCCAACGCGCAGGTCGCCGGGCACGGCGGCAAGCCCTCGTGATCAGGCGGGCGACGCTTGTGCGCGACAATCCCCGCATGACCACCCGACTCGACGCCCTCCGCACGCACTCCACGATCGTCGCCGACACCGGCGACATCGAGGCCATAGCCCGTTTCCGCCCGCTGGATGCGACCACCAACCCCTCGCTGCTGCTGAAGGCCGCGGCGTTGCCGGCGTACTCGCAGCTGCTCGACGCCGCGCTGGAGTCTGCGCTGGGCGTCGGACGCGAGGAGCGCATCGCCGACGCCTCCGACCGCCTCGCCGTCGCCATCGGCGGAAAGATCCTCGAGTTGATTCCCGGCCGCGTGTCCACCGAAGTCGACGCGCGCCTGAGCTTCGACACGGCCGCGACCATCGCGAAGGCGCATCGCCTCGTCGAACTCTACGAGCGTGCCGGCATCGGCCGCGATCGCCTGCTCATCAAGATCGCCGCCACGTGGGAAGGTATCCGCGCGGCGGAACAGCTCGAGCGCGAGGGCATCCAGTGCAACCTCACGCTGCTGTTCTCGTTCGCGCAGGCCGTCGCCTGCGCCGAAGCGGGCGTGTTCCTGATCTCGCCGTTCGTGGGCCGCATCCTCGACTGGCATCTCGCCAATGGCGCGGCGAAGCCGGCGACGCCACAGGACGATCCGGGCGTGCAGTCGGTGACGCGCATCTGGCAGTGGTACAAGCGCCACGGCTACGCCACGGTGGTGATGGGCGCGAGCTTCCGCAATACCGGGCAGGTGCTGGCGCTGGCCGGCTGCGACCGCCTGACGATCTCGCCCGAACTGCTGGGCGAGCTGCAGCAGGCCGGCGGCGACGTGACGCCCGCGCTGCGCGACGACGGCACGCGCGAGCCCGCGCCCCCGCGCATCGACGAGCCCGCCTTCCGCTGGCAGCACAACGAGGACGCGATGGCGACGGAGAAGCTCGCCGAGGGCATCCGCAAGTTCGCGCAGGACCAGGTGGC
>CAZNRZ010000249.1:0-1549 GCA_964575535.1 uncultured Lysobacter sp.
CCCCATGTCGAACACGCCGAAGATCCTCTACACGCTCACCGACGAAGCCCCGTTCCTGGCCACGGCCTCGCTGCTGCCGATCGTCGAGGCCTTCGCCGGCACCGCCGGGATCGCGGTGGAAACGCGCGACATCTCCCTGGCCGCGCGCATCCTCGCGCAGTTCCCCGATGCGCTCGGCGACCGCGCGGTGAGCGACGACCTCGCCGAGCTCGGCCAGCTGGCCACCACGCCCGACGCCAACATCATCAAGCTGCCGAACATCTCGGCCTCGGTGCCGCAGCTCAAGGCCGCGATCGGGGAACTGCAGGCGCAGGGCTTCCCGCTGCCCGACTACGCCGACGAGCCGTCCACCGACGCCGAGCGTGACGCCCGCGCCCGCTATGCGCGCGTCATGGGTTCGGCGGTCAACCCGGTGCTGCGCGAGGGCAATTCCGACCGCCGCGCTCCGGCGTCGGTGAAGGCGTTCGCGCGCAAGCATCCGCACCGCATGGGCAAGTGGAGCGGCGACTCGAAGTCGCACGTGGCGCACATGGACGGCGGCGATTTCTACGGCAGCGAGCGCTCGGTCACGATCGCCGACGCGACGACCGTGCGCATCGAGTTCGCAGGCAGCGACGGCGCCACCCGCGTGCTCAAGGAGAAGACCACGCTGCAGGCCGGCGAGATCATCGACGCGGCCACCATGAGCGCCTCGAAGCTCGCGGCCTTCATCGATGCCCAGATCGCCGATGCGAAGGCGCAGGGCGTGCTGTTCTCGCTGCACCTCAAGGCCACGATGATGAAGGTGAGCGACCCGATCATGTTCGGCGTCGTGGTCAGGCGCTTCTACCGCGCCGCGCTGGAGAAGCACGCCGAGGCGCTCGATCGCATCGGCTTCGACGCCAACAACGGCATCGGCGACCTCTACGCGCGCCTGCCGCAGCTTGACGACGCCACGCGCGCCGCGATCGAGGCCGACCTCGCGGCCGTGTACGCCGACCGCCCCGCGCTCGCGATGGTCAACTCCGACAAGGGCATCACCAACCTGCACGTGCCGAGCGACGTGATCGTCGACGCCTCGATGCCCGCGATGATCCGCGACAGCGGCGGCATGTGGAACGCGCAAGGCAAGCTGCAGGACGCCAAGGCGGTGATCCCCGATCGCAGCTACGCCGGCATCTACCAGGCGGTGATCGAGGACTGCAAGGCCAACGGCGCCTTCGATCCGGCGACGATGGGCTCGGTGCCCAACGTCGGCCTGATGGCGCAGAAGGCCGAGGAGTACGGCTCGCACGACAAGACCTTCCAGCTCGATGCGGCCGGCACCGTGCGCGTGGTCGACGCGGCTGGAAACGTGCTGCTCGAACAGAAGGTCGATGCTGGCGACATCTTCCGCATGTGCCAGACCAAGGACGCGCCGATCCGCGACTGGGTGCGCCTCGCAGTGGAGCGCGCGCGCCTCTCGAACACGCCGGCGGTGTTCTGGCTCGATGCGAACCGCGCGCACGATGCGCAGCTGATCGCGAAGGTGGAGCGCTATCTCGAGGACCACGACACGAACGGGCTCGAC
>CAZNRZ010000250.1:0-1535 GCA_964575535.1 uncultured Lysobacter sp.
CGAGCGCCCGCCGTGCTACAATTTCACCTCTTCAGGACCCCGCCTGCGGATGCCCCCGAACCGGCCCTATGAGCCGCGTCCGGAGGCGCCTCCGACGGGCGTGTCCACCGCCAAGACGGATACCCGATGACGGAACTCGCACGCGAAATCATTCCGGTCAACCTCGAAGACGAGATGCGCCGCAGCTACCTCGACTACGCCATGAGCGTGATCGTGGGCCGTGCACTCCCGGACGTTCGCGACGGCCTCAAGCCGGTGCATCGCCGCGTGCTCTATGCGATGCACGAACTGGGCGCGCACAGCAACCGCCCGTACTACAAGTCCGCGCGAATCGTCGGCGACGTCATCGGCAAGTACCACCCGCACGGCGACACCGCGGTGTACGACACGCTGGTGCGCATGGCGCAGCCGTTCTCGCTGCGCTACATGCTGGTGGACGGGCAGGGCAACTTCGGCTCGATCGACGGCGACAGTGCGGCGGCCATGCGCTACACCGAGGCGCGCATGTCGCGCATCGCGCACGAGCTGATGGCGGACATCGACAAGGAAACCGTCAATTTCCAGCCCAACTACGACGAGAAGGAACTCGAGCCCACCGTCATGCCGACGCGGGTGCCGAACCTGCTGGTCAACGGCTCGGCGGGCATCGCGGTCGGCATGGCGACGAACATCGCGCCGCACAACCTGGGTGAAGTGGTCGACGCGACCATCGCGCTGATCGACGATCCGGAGATCGACGTCGACGGCCTGATGCAGCACATCCCGGGCCCGGATTTCCCCACCGCGGGCATCATCAACGGCACCGCCGGCATCGTCGCGGCCTACCGCACCGGCCGCGGCCGCGTGCGCATGCGCGCCAAGGCCGACATCGAGACGATGGACAACGGCCGCGAGGCCATCATCGTCACCGAGATTCCCTACCAGGTGAACAAGGCGCGGCTGATCGAGAAGATCGCCGAGCTGGTGAAGGAAAAGCGCCTCGAAGGCATCAGCGAGCTGCGCGACGAGTCCGACAAGGACGGCATGCGCATCTACATCGAGGTCAAGCGCGGCGAGTCGGCCGACGTGGTGCTCAACAACCTCTATCAGCAGACGCAGATGGAGTCGGTGTTCGGCATCAACATGGTGGCGCTGGTCGACGGCCGCCCGAGGCTTCTGAACCTCAAGGAGATCCTCGAAGCCTTCGTGCGCCACCGCCGCGAAGTGGTGACGCGCCGGACCATCTTCGACCTGCGCAAGGCGCGCGCGCGTGCGCACGTGCTGGAAGGCCTGACGGTGGCGCTCGCGAACATCGACGAGATGATCGAGCTGATCAAGACCTCGGCGAATCCCAACGAGGCGCGCGAGCGCATGCTGGGGCGGACGTGGGAAGCCGGGCTGGTGAGCACGCTGCTGGCGGCGGCCGGCGCGGATGCGTCGCGTCCGGACGATCTGCCCCACGGCGTCGGCCTGGTCGACGAGAACGGCACGCAGCGCTACCAGCTCACCGAGACGCAGGCGCAGCAGATTCTCGAGATGCGCCTGCATCGCCTGAC